>NZ_BAAAUX010000012.1:0-21993 GCF_039534165.1 Saccharopolyspora taberi
GCCCAGTAGATGGATCTAACTCCCAGATATCCGCTATGTGCACACGGGGGACAACAAGCGCATGGCCCCGCGTGGCAGGCGCCCTAGGAAAGAAAGAAATAACATCAGTCCACTCATGAAGGAGTGCAGCAGACTGTCGACCTGCCGCAATCTCGCAGAATTGACAAGACGTATCCATGTATCGATTATGCCCGAATGACGCTGGGCAGTCAATCGAACGAAAAATCTACCGCGCGACACGCGCCCCGATAGTTCACTCGAACAGTCCCGAATCGGATCTTACTTATTCAACAAGAGGAGAAAGCAATGACACGAAGAGTTTTCTACAGCTTCCACTACAAGCCCGATAATTGGCGAGCCGCAACAGTTCGACAAATAGGGGCAATCGAGGGACAGCGAGTCCTTAACGACAATGAATGGGAGAAGGTTGCAGGCCGCGGCGATCAGGCAATCAGTCAGTGGATCGACGGCCAGATGTACCACAAGGGCTGCGTAGTAGTACTGATTGGCAGCGCTACCGCCGGACGCAAGTGGATCAACTATGAAATCAAGAAGGGATGGAAAGACCAAAAGGGGGTGGTAGGAATTCACATAAACAAGCTTCTGGATAGAAATCAGGAGCAATCAAGAAAGGGGTTGAATCCATTCGGCGGATTCAACATTGGAGACAAAAATATGTCTCAGATTGTCAAATGCTACGACCCACCGTACCTCAAGAGTGTCGACGCCTACCGCTACATCAGTGACAACATAGCAGCGTGGGTGGAGGAAGCGATTCGCATTCGCCAAAGACACTAGATCTCTATACGCCCTGCAACCAGGACGACTGTGCAGGCCCCGGCATCTGTTGCCGGGGCCGCGTGAACATGCCCTTACCAGAGAAAACGTTGATGTCCGCGGAAGCAGGATCAGAACGGTTCATTGTTTGATCGTGCCGCCAGCGGTGGACGGTGGGGCCGATTCAGCTCAGGGGGCAGACCACACTCGGGGCACATCCGGGGCACATGACAGCCACAACCAACCGAGAACAACGACAACTGACCAGCACCACGCAGTACGCCGAGCAGCAGGTCGCCGGGCGCACCGCAGGTAGACGACGCGACTGGAACGCCCTCCGGAGGCAGGTGTCGCAGGTTCGAGTCCTGCCGAGGGCGCCCAGCAAGAGTGAGACCGGATCGGGCAGTTGCCTGGTCCGGTTTTTCTGTTTGATCTGACCGTTGGTCAGATCGGTTGCCGCGCTGGCCAGCGGCCCTCTGGGCCGTTCGTGCGGCTGCGGCGATGGTTTCGGAGGACTTCATCTTCCGCCGCGGCCAGCTGTTCCTCGCAGACCACACTTCCAGTCCCTTGTGGACAGTTGCGAAGCGGAGCTGGGCGCGCCCACCGCGGACGCGCCCAGCCTCCCCTAGCGGGTGTAGCGGTCTGCCACCACCGACGGTGTCTCCACCGGCGCCCCTGCCTCGAGAGACACCGCGAGGCGCACGTACTGCGCGTGCGTCCACGCCAGGGGCGTCGCCGAGCGGTTGGGGGTTCCCGGTTCGCCACCTGGGCGGTTGTCCCACACCTGCTCGGGGAGCAGCAATCCCTCGCCCGCGGTCGCGGCCATCGAGCGCAGACGCTCGGCGGCCTGGTCCGGTTGTCCGGCGAGCAGTTCGTACTCGCCGCGCTCACCGGCGAACAGCGGCCAGAGCCGGCCGTAGGTGCGGCCGTGACCGATGTTCCAGTCCGCGCCGTCCTCCCGCTCGCCGTAGCCGTCGTTGGTGAACCGGTGCCAGTGCTGCCCGGCGGGGGTCTGCTCGCCCAGCACCTCGTCGATCACCTTCAGCGAGTTGACCACCACCGGGTCGTCGGGCCGCTTCACGCCCAGGCGGACGAGTTCCAGGAAGCTCGGGTCCACCTGGGTGCGCTGGTCGACCTCCTCCGGGTAGTTGTCGCCCGGGTTGTAGGTGGTGCCTTCGTTCGGCTTGCCGTCCTTGGTCAGCCGCAGGTAGTAGGGCTGCGGCGAGTGCGGGCCGTTGCCGGTGGCCGTCCAGCCGTCGACCTTGGCCGCCCACTCGTCGGCGACCGCCCGGTACCGCTGGGCGGTCTCGGCGTCGCCGCTTCGCTCCACCAGGTCGGCCGCGCAGACCAGGCCCGCGATGGCCGACGCGATGGTGCCGGGCGAGTAACCGCTGTGGTTCTCCCAGCGCTCCTGCTCGGTGTAGGGCGCGGCGTGGCCGTCGTGGGTGAAGCCGACGAGGAAGTCCGCCGCCTTGCGGACCTGCTGCTCGTCGGCCCGCCCCAGCTGCCAGGACAGCACGATCGGGAACGCGGTCTGGTCGAGCTGGACACTGGTCCAGAACGGTTCCCCGGTCGTCTGGGTGTTCTGCGGCAGGTGCCCGTCGGGTTCCTGGATCGACCACAGGTAGTCCAGCGCCCGCTCGGCCGCGCCCCGGTCACCGGCCGCGAGCAGCGCGGTGGCGTGCTGGTAGAGGTCGCGCGGCCACACCAGGTGGTACGGGCCGGATTCGGGCGCCATCTCGGGGTCGTTGCGGAAGGCCCACGGCATGCTCGGCGAGGCGACGAACGCGCCGGGGCTCTGCTTGTCCTCGCTGGCCGCGAGCATCATCGCCGAGCTCCAGTACACGTTCTTCTGGTGCTCGTCGGTCAGGTGCTCGGGCTGCTGGAGCGTGTCGGCGTAGCGGTGCCAGCCGTCGCGGTACGCGGCGGCCACGGCGTCGAACCCGGCCTTCTCCGTGGCCTCCGCGGTGGCGATGGCGTCGTGCTCACGTGCGCCGAAACCCAGTGTGAGCACGGCGCGCGACGCGCCCACGCCGTCGACCGGCAGCCGTCCGACCTGGCCGACGTGCCCCGGTCCCGCCTTGTCGTACAGCGCGGTGAGCTGCTTGTGGCGGGACAGGTCGGTCCAGCCGTCGCTGGTCCCGAGGTAGCCCGACGAGGTCTCGGTGAACGCCGGCGCCGACCGCAGCGCGCCTGCCGCCGAGCGGTCCGACGCGACCAGCGTCGAACCCTCGGTGCGGCTGCTGTCGTCGGAGCCGTCCTTGCCCAGCGTCGGCTCGTGGATCGCGTAGGTGCGCAGCTCGCCCCGCTGCGAGGTCACCCGGAGGTCGACCGTCACCGCCGAGCGCGCCGGATCGGTGACGTAGGTGGCCGTGGCCTGCCACCCGTCGCCGGTGGAGATCTGGCGGTACGACGGGTTTTTCGCGTCGATCGGCTCGGTCCGGGTGGGCACGTCGGACAGTCGCTGCACGAAGTCCCGGCCGTCGGTGACCACCACCTGCAACTGGCGGCTGACCGGGGTGGACAGGTTCGGGTAGTACAGGTCGGCCGCGCCGCCGCGGCCCAGGGTGAACCACACGGGGCTCTCGGCCGAACGCGCGGTGCCGAAGCCCTGCTTGTCCGCATCGAGATAGCCCGGGTCCACACCCGGCGCCCCCGGAGCCTTCCCCGGTTCCGCGATCGAGGGCACCGCGCTGCCCGCGACGGTCGCTACCACGCACATGCCGAGCAACGGTGCTCGCCATCGTCTGAACAAGGCGTCCTCCGTCTGCAATTAGTTTCTGCAAGACATCCACATCAAACTGGCTTCACGCCAGAAGGAGTGAAACAGTCCGAAACATGCCACACAAGGCATTGCAAAAACTTGCAAGAATGCAGCCAGCCAGACACGGTCCCTTGTAGACAGAACCAGGAAGTACCGCTCCGGAGCCGTCCCGAATGTTGAAAACCGCCCACCGGTTGCTCAGGTGGGCGGTGAAAACCTCTCCTCTCTCATGGGTTTCGCCTCCTACCCGCAGGGGTAGGTCGGGCGGGAAACCGAGTGCGGAGGGGGTTGATGTCATGGCACATCTGACGACGGAGCCGGTGGAGATCAAGGTCGCGGCGGGTGTGCTCAGCGGCGATCTCGTGGTGCCGCCGTCGGCCATCGCCGCGGTGCTGTTCGCGCACGGTTCGGGCAGTTCCCGGCGCAGCCCGCGCAACCGCGCCGTGGCCGAGGCGCTCCAGAACGCCGGTTTCGCCACGCTGCTGCTGGACCTGCTCACCGCCGAGGAAGCCAGGATCGACGACCGGACGCAGGAGCTGCGCTTCGACATCGATCTGCTGACCGACCGGTTGGCGACCGCGGTCGACTGGCTCGACGGGTGGCCCGCCACCAAGGGCATGCCGCTGGGCCTGTTCGGCGCCAGCACCGGTGCCGCCGCCGCGCTCAAGACCGCCAGCCAGCGGCCGGACCGGGTCGTCGCCGTGGTGTCCCGCGGCGGGCGGCCGGACCTCAGCGGCGAGGCGCTGTCCTCGGTGCAGGCCCCGACGCTGCTCGTCGTCGGCGGGGACGACCGCGAGGTCCTGGAGCTCAACCGGCACGCCGCGAAGCTGCTGACCTCGCTGCCGCTGACCGACGTCCGGATCGAGATCGTCCAGCACGCCGGCCACCTCTTCGAGGAGCCGGGCGCGCTGGAGAAGGTCTCGGAGCTGGCTTCCGACTGGTTCCGCCGCTACGCCGGGACGCCGCGGCCGAGCGGGCCGACCGGCAGCCACTTCAAGCCGCCGGAACCCGTCCGGCGACCGCCGGCGTTGCACTGATCCGGTCGTGAGCGGTGTTCCGGGGAGCACCGCTCACGACTTCCCAACCCCGGCGAAGCTACCCGCCCAACCCAGCCATCGTCCTCAAGCGGCGCAGCCGCTTAGCCCACCCCAGCAACCGGCACCGCCGCGGGTTCTCAGGCGTTCGCTGGCGAGGACAGCTTTTTCCGTCGTATTGGACATACGTCGGAAAAAGATTCCGGAGCCAGCGGACGCCTGAGGTTCCGCCAAGCAACCACCCACGCAAGGCAAGCCGTAACCTCACGCCGGCTTCGGGGAGTCGACGCCGGGGTGCGGCGTCGTCCAACCACCCCGCGTGAAGTCCGGGAAGTCGATCGGGGCGCTGCCGCGGCGCACCGACTCCGCGCTGAGCGCGAACGGCGCGCTCCAGGTGGCCGAGTCGTAGACGTCGATGTCCGGGGCGAGGCCGAGCTTCATGGTCTGCGCCAGCCGCCACAGCATGATGTAGTCCATGCCGCCGTGTCCGCCCGGCCCGGGGCCGACCTCCTTCCACAGCCAGTGGTCGTAGTCCTCGTACTCGGCCCAGTTACCCCACTCGTCGTTGCTCTGCGCCGGTTCGAGGTAGATCCGCGCCGGGTAGTCCTCGAACACGCCGTTGGTGCCCTGCAGCTGGTTGAGCCTGCTGTACGGGCGGGCGTTGGACACGTCGTGGTGCAGCTGGATGACCCGGCCCTTCTCGGTCTGGATCAGGCTGATCGTGGCGTCGCCCTTGGCATAGGTCTCCCGCTGCGCCGGGTCGTCCGGCGGCAGGTGCTGCTCGCGGTACTGCGCGAGGCCCGCCGCGGGCGTGCTCATCGACGTGATCCGTACCAGGCGGTCGCCGCGGTTGATGTCCATGTACGCCGCGACCGGGCCGAGGCCGTGCGTCGGGTAGAGGTCGCCGTTGACCTTGGTGTGCCAGGCGCGCCGCCACTGCCCGGCGTAGTAGGTCTTGGAGAACAGCATCTCGCGCAGGTCGTGCAGGTAGGCGCCCGCGCCGAACAGCAGCTCGCCGAACAGCCCCTCGTGGGCCATCCGCAGCGCGCGCATCTCGTTCCGGCCGTACGAGCAGTTCTCCAGCTGGATGCAGTGCCTGCGGGTCTTCTCGGAGGTGTCGACCAGCTCCCACAGCTCGTCGACGGTGACCCCGATCGGGCACTCGACGCCCACGTGCTTGCCGTTGCGCATCGCGCTGACAGCCATCGGCGTGTGCCACTCCCACGGCGTGGCCACGTAGACGAAGTCCACGTCGTCTCGCCGGTGCAGCTCCTCGAAGTCGGCGTGCTTGGCCGGTTCCGGGCGCCCGGCGTCGGTGACGACCTTCGCCGCCTTCCCGACCGCCTCGGCGTTGGTGTCGCACAGCGCCGTGATCTCGACGTCGGGGACCGCCAGGAACAGCGGGAGCATGGAACCGCCGCGGTTGCCGAGGCCGACGATGCCGACGCGGACCTTCTGGTGCTGCTCGAACGGCACGCCCATCATCGACTCGCCCTTGCGCGGTCGCACCGGCTGGGCGGTCGCGTCCTGCTGGAAGCTGAAACCGGACCCCATCCCGGCGCCGGCGACCGCGGTGGTCCGCAGCAGCGCTCGGCGGGAGAAGGGACTGCTGCGCGGAACCTCGCCTGCCATGAACCCTCCTGAACGTTTCTGCTCGTTCTCCGCTGATTTCGATCAGCCTCGCACAGCCCGAACGGCAGTCGATACCCCTCGCACGGCCGGTTCGCCTGGGCCGTTCGGGTCAACCGCGCCGAATCCGCCGGACGACTTGACCGATGACGCGCTGTAGTACGTTGCGAACGGACTGCTCGAAAGGACACGGATTGAACCGGCACGAACGTCTCAGCAAGCTGCTCGACATCGTGGGCCAGCGCGAGCGCATCGACGTCGAGGACATGGCAGCCGAGCTCGACGTCTCGGCCGCGACCATCCGCCGCGACCTCGACCACCTCGCCGAGCAGCAGCTGCTGGCCCGCACCCGCGGCGGCGCGGTCGCCACCAGCGTCGCCTACGACCTCCCGCTGCGGCACAAGACCGCCCGGCACGCGCCGGAGAAGCAGCGCATCAGCAACGCGGCGGCGCGGATGGTGCAGCCGGGCATGGTGATCGGCCTCAACGGCGGCACGACCACCACCGAGGTGGCCCGCAACCTGGCCACCCGGCCCGACCTGGCCGAACACGGCCTGACCGTGGTCACCAACGCCCTCAACATCGCCAACGAGCTGGTGGTGCGCCCGCACATCAAGATCGTGGTCACCGGCGGGGTGGCGCGCCAGCAGTCCTTCGAGCTCACCGGACCGCTGGCCACCCGGATCCTCGAGGAGATCACCCTGGACCTGCTGTTCCTCGGCGTCGACGCGATCGACCCGGAGCTGGGCGCCTACGCCCACCACGAGGGCGAGGCCTGCATCAACCGGCTGATGGCCTCGCGCGCGGAGCAGGTCGTGGTGGTCGCCGACAGCTCCAAGCTCGGGCAGCGCGCCTTCGCGCGGATCTGCCCCGCCGGTTCGGTGCACACGCTGATCACCAACGACGACGCCCCGGCCGAGATCCTGCGGGCGTTCGACGCCGAGGGGACCTCGGTCCAGGCCGTCTGAGCCGCCGTTCCGCCCAGGGAGCTCCCGCCGGGGGCTCCCTTTTTCATGCCCGATGCAGGGCGCGCATAGTTGTGCGAATGGAGCATTGACCGAGCAAATTCGAGCAAATACTGTCACGGCTGTTTTCATCCCCGACCTCCGCCGAAGGAGCGTGAGATGGCGCAGTCGTTCGCGCAGACCGAGATCTCCACCCAGCCGGAAGTCTGGCGGCGGGCCGCCGGAATGGCTGGCTCGCTGTCGGACGTGCTGCCAGGACCCGGGAGCAGAACCGCCGTCGTGGGCTGCGGGACCTCGTGGTTCATGGCGCAGTCCTACGCGTCGCTGCGCGAGGCGGGCGGATCCGGCCGGACCGACGCCTTCGCCGCGTCGGAGATGCCGGCCGACCGCGAGTACGACCACGTCGTGGCGATCACCCGCTCCGGCACGACGACCGAGGTCCTCCGGCTGCTGGACGCGCTGCGCGGCAGGGCGCCGATCACGGTGCTCACCGCGAACCCGGCGGGGGTGGCCGGAGTCGCCGACGAGGTCGTCGACCTCTCCTTCTGCGACGAGCGCTCCGTCGTGCAGACCCGCTTCGCCACCAGCGCGCTCGCCGTCCTGCGCGCCCACCTCGGCCACGACCTGGGCCGCGCGATCGCCGACGCCGAGCAGGTGCTGGCCGAGCCGCTGCCCGAAAACCTGCTCACCGCAACGCAGTTCTCGTTCCTCGGCACCGGCTGGACCGTCGGCATCGCGCACGAGGCCGCGCTGAAGTTCCGCGAGGCCGCGATCTTCTGGACCGAGTCCTACCCGGCGCTGGAGTACCGGCACGGGCCGGTCAGCATCGCCGAGCCCGGCCGCGTGACCTGGATGTTCGGCCCGGCCCCGCACGGCCTGGCCGACGAGGTCGCCCGCACCGGCGCCACCTTCGCCGAGCACGACGTCGATCCGATGGCCGATCTGGTCCGCGCGCAGCGGCTCGCGATCGAGCTGGGCGCCCGGCGCGGCCTCGACCCGGACAACCCCCGGCACCTGACCCGCTCGGTGCAGCTCGAGCACAGCTGACGGGAGGCGCGGGCGTGATCCTGACCGTGACGCCGAACCCGGCGTGGGACATCACGTACTCGGTGGACGCGCTGGCGCCCGGCCGCACCCACCGCGTCCGGCACGTGGCCGAGCGCGCCGGGGGCAAGGGCATCAACGTCGCCCGCGTGCTGCACCGGCTCGGGCACGAGGTGCTGGTCACCGCCCCGCTGGGCGGTGCGACCGGCGATCTCGTCCGGGCCGGTCTCGCGGGGCTCGACCACTCCATCGCCCCGATCCGGGACAGCACCCGGCGGACCGTGTCGGTGGTGACCGACGGCGACGCGACGCTGCTCAACGAGCCGGGCCCGGCGCTGACCGCCGAGGAGTGGCAGGGCCTCCGCGCGCTGGTCGCGGCCCGGCTGGACCAGGTGTCGGTGGTGGTCCTTTCCGGCAGCCTGCCTCGTGGGGTTTCCCCCGCGGACTACGCAGACCTGGTCCGATCCGTCCCCCGCCCGACCATTGTGGACACCTCGGGCGAAGCGCTCGCGCACGCTGCGTCCGCCGGGCCGGACATCGTCAAACCCAACGCCGACGAGCTGCGCGACCTCACCGGCTGCGCCGACCCGCTGCGCGGAGCGACCGCGCTCCGCTCGCAGGGCGCGCACGCGGTGGTCGCTTCGCTGGGCCCGGAGGGGCTGCTCGCCGTCACCGCCGAAGGCGCCTTCCGGGCCGCGCCCGGCCGCGAGGTGCGCGGAAACCCCACCGGAGCGGGAGATTCCGTGGTCGCCGCGCTCGCCGTCGGCGTGGCCGCGGGTACTCCGTGGCCGGACCGGCTGCGCAACGCTGTCGCGCTGTCCGCGGCGACCGTCGCCGCGCCGGTGGCAGGCGAGTTCACCCGCGACGAGTACGAGAAGCAGCTCGCGGCTGTTCACCTGGAGGAGATCCCATGCCCCTCGTAGCCACGGGCGACATCGTCGGCCCCGCGCACGCCGGGCGCGGCTGCGCGCCCGCGTTCAACGTGGTCCAGATCGAGCACGTCACCGCGATCATCGCTGCCGCGGAGCAGCGGAAGCGGCCGGTGATCCTGCAACTGAGCCACAACGCGGTGCGCTACCACGGCGCGCTGGAGCCGATCGGCTCGGCGATGCTGGCCGCCGCGCGACTGGCCGAGGTGCCGGTCGCGGTGCACCTGGATCACGCGGAGTCCGCGGACCTGGTCCGGCGCGCGGTGGACCTCGGGTTTTCGTCGGTCATGTTCGACGCGTCCACATTGGAGTACGAAGCGAACGTGGCTGCCACCGCGGAGGTCGCGAAGCACTGCCACGAGGCCGGAGTCTGGGTGGAGGCCGAGCTCGGCGAGGTCGGCGGCAAGGACGGCGCGCACGCTCCGGGGGCGCGCACCGACCCCCAGGACGCCGTGCGGTTCGTCGCGGGCACCGGGGTCGACGCGCTCGCTGTCGCGGTCGGCACCTCGCACGCGATGCTCAGCCGCGATGCGGAGGTGGACCTGGAGCTGGTCGCCCGGCTGCGCGCGGAAGTTCCGGTTCCGCTGGTGTTGCACGGTTCCTCCGGCGTGTCCGACGAGGGGCTGCGAGAAGCCGTCCTGGCGGGGGTCAGCAAGATCAACATCGCCACGCAGCTGAACAAGACCCTCACCGCCACCGTCCGCGCGCACCTGGCCGAACGGCCGGAACTGGTCGACCCCCGCAAGTACCTCGGCGCCGGCCGCACCTCCGTCACCGAGGAGACCGCACGCCTGCTCGACGTCCTGGACGGACGCGTCTGATCACAACCGAAGGAGGGGTGCCGATGTCAGCGAGCACCACATCCGCAGTAGGGCGGAGAATCGCCATCGCCGCCGCCACCATAGGCATCGTCTACGGCTACGACATCGGCAACGTCTCCGGTGCGCTGCTGTTCATCACCGAGGAGATGCGGCTCTCCCCCGCGCTCCAGGGCAGCGTGACCACCGTCCTGGTGGCGGGCAACATCATCGGCGCACTCATCGCGGGCAAGCTCGCGACCGCGATCGGCCGCAAGCCCACGATGCTCGTCGTCGTGGTCGGCTACGCGGTGTTCGCCGCGTGGTCGGCGCTGGTGTCCGACATCCTCTGGCTGGACATCTCGCGGTTCTTCCTCGGCATCGCCATCGGGTTGTCGCTGGTGGTGGCGCCGATCTTCCTCGCGGAGTCCGCTCCGGCCGCGATCCGCGGCGCGCTGGTCGTGGGCTACCAGGTCGCCACCGTGACCGGCATCCTGCTGGCGTACCTGGTCGACTGGAGCCTGGCCTCCTCCGGCAACTGGCGGCTGATGCTGGGCCTGTCGGCGATCCCGTCGGTGCTGGTGATCTTCCTGCTGGTGCGGCTGCCCGACACCGCCCGCTGGTACGTCCTCAAGGGGCGGCACGAAGAGGCCCGCGCCACCCTGCGGATGGTCGACCCGACCGCCGACGCCGACCGGGAGCTCGCCGAGATCAGCGCCGAGATCGCCTCGCGGGAGGGCGGCCGGATCTCCGAGATGTTCCGCAAACCCTACGCCACGGCGACGATGTTCGTGCTTACGCTGGGTTTCCTGGTGCAGATCACCGGGATCAACGCGATCACCTACTACAGCCCGACGATCTTCAAGCAGATGGGCTTCCAGGGCAACGCGACCGTCATCGGCCTGCCCGCGATCGTGCAGGCCGCCGCGCTGGTGGCCACGATCGGCTCGCTGTTCGTCGTGGACCGGTTCGGCAGGCGGCCCATCCTGCTCGGCGGCATCGCCTCGATGCTGGTGTCCAGCCTGGTGATGATCCTGGTGTTCGCCACCGGATCGCTCGACGGCGGCGGTTCGTGGTGGGGGTTCGCCGCGATCCTGGTGTTCACCGCCGGGTTCAACTTCGGCTTCGGCTCGCTGGTGTGGGTGTACGCGTCGGAGAGCTTCCCCGCCCGGCTGCGCACCCTCGGCGCCTCGCTGATGCTGACCACCGACCTGATCGCGAACCTGATCGTCGCGCAGTTCTTCCTGCCGCTGATGGACGGTCTCGGCGGTGCGACGACGTTCGTCATCTTCCTGGTGCTGGCCGCGGTCTCGTTCGCCTTCGTCCTCCGGTTCGCGCCGGAGACCAAGGGCCGGACGCTGGAAAGCATCCGCACCTACTGGGAGAACGGGGCGCGCTGGCCCGCGGAGGAGCTGCCCCGGCGGGATTGACACCGACGGGATGCGGGTGGCGCCGGACCGGCCGGCGCCACCCGCGGATCAGCCGTGCTGCGGCGGGATGTTGTGGTTGATCCGGAACAGGTTTCCGGGGTCGTGCTCGGCCTTCAGCGCCGACAGCCGCGCGAAGTCCTCGGCGTCGTAGGCCCGGCGGACGTCCTCCGGCGTCGCGGCGTAGTTGAACATGAAGCCGGGCAACAACTTCCCGGAGTCCCACCGGCTCAGCCCGTCGAGGATCTTCTGCTGGGCCTGGTGCCGGATCTCCGCGTCCTCGGGCCACGCCGGGTTGCTCAGGAACAGGTGGTAGCCCTCGCCGCGGCTGCCGACCGCGCTCGGCCGGTCGGCCGGACGCGCCAGCGCGCCGCCGAGCTGGCGCAGCTCCAGGCCGCCGAACGGGAGCTCCACCCCGGGCCCGGCGATCTCCAGCAGCGCGTCCACGGTCTCGTCGTCGACGTCGTCGAGCAGCGCGGTCCGGATGTGCGCGGGCGTGGCGCGGTGCGGTTCCTCGTAGATCTCGGCGATCCGCGTGTAGGGCCGCTCCTCCACCGAGTCGTTCTCCGGCTCCAGCGCGCGGAACGGCTCGACCAGCCTGCGCCCTTCCTCCTCGGAGCCGGTGAAGACGATCCGCACGTTCAGCAGGAAGCGACCGCGCAGGTGGTCCGGCACCCGGTCCATCTCGGGGAAGCGCAGCAGGATGATCGAGGAGGTCATCTCCTCGGGCTGTTCCCGCGCCCACTCGGCGTAGGTGCGCAGCACCGCCTCGCACTTGTCGCCGGGGTACCGGAACGCGCCGCCGTAGAGCCGCGCCTGCGGCACCAGGTCGATGGTCGCGGAGACGACCACGCCGAAGTTGCTCTTGCCTCCGCGGACCGCCCAGAACAGGTCGGGGTTCGAGGTCGGCGACAGCGTGCGCTGGACACCGTCCGCGGTGATCAGCTCCAGCTCCCGGACGTGGCTGGCCGAGAAGCCGAAGGTCCGGCCGGTCACCGGAAGTCCGCCGCCGGTCAGGTAACCCATCACGCCGACCTGGTCCGACGAGCCGCACAGCGGCGCCAGGCCGTGCTCGGCCGTCGCGGGCAGCACGTCGGCCCACCGCAGCCCGGCGCCGAGCTTCGCGGTGCGGGCGACCGGGTCGACCGACAGCTCGGTCAGCTTGCGGGTGTTGATCAGCAGCGCGCCCTCGGCGGGCACCGACACCCCGTGCCCGGTCGACTGCACCCCGACCGGCAGGCCCTCCGCGGCCGCGTACCGGACGGCGTGGGCCACGTCGTCGGCACTCTCGGCGACCACGATCACCGCCGGGCGGTGTTCGATGGTGAGGTTCCAGCCGGAACGCTGGTCGTCGTAACCATCGTCGCCGGCCAGCAGGACCTCACCGCGCACCTTCGAACGCAGTTCGGCAACGCCATCGCTGGTCACTTGAATCTCTCCTCCGCACCCGTCGCTCCGGTGGAATGTCCGGCTTCGCCCAGGCTAACGACGGCCGGAACAAAAGGCAACAGGTGTACACTTTTTCTTCGCGACAAGAAAAAGCCGCAGGCAGCGGGGGTCGTTCAGCCCTCCCGGTTCAGCGAGCACAGGGCACCGCGGTGGAAGACCAACGGGTCCTCGGCGTCGGCCTCGGCGAGGTCGACGACCCGGCCAACCACGAGCACGTGGTCGCCGACCCCGCGGATCTCGTCCAGCGCGCAGTCGATCCAGCCGGTCACCCCCGGCAGCACCGGGTTGCCCAAAGTGGACGGTTGCCAGCGCAGCCCACGGAACCGGTCGGTCCCCCGGGCCGAGAACCGCTTGCACAGCTCGCGCTGCTCGGCCGCTAGCACGTTCGCGGTGAACGTCCCGGCCGACTCGATCCGGGGCCAGCTCGACGAGTCCCGGTCGATGAACATGCCCACCAGCGGCGGGTGCAGGGACACCGACGTGAAGGTGCCGACCACCATCCCGACCGGGCCGTCCCCGGTCGAGGCGGTCACCACGGTCACGCCGGTGGGCAGCCTGCCGAGCACCCGGCGGAACCACACCGGGTCGAGTTCCCGTTCCGGAGCGGAACCAACGCTCATCTCCAACCTCTTCCGCGGGACCTGCGCCGGACCCGGCGCGGTCAGCCGACGATCTCGATCGTCCCCATCTGCGCGTTGGCCGAATGCGGGAGCCGGTGGCAGTGGTAGACGTACCGGCCGGGGTGCGGACCCCAGCTCATGGCGATCCGCACCGTCTCCCCGGGGCCGATCTCCACGGTGTCCTTCCAGCCCTGTTCGTACGGGGCGGGCGGGGCACCGTTGCGGTCGAGCACCCGGAAGTGGGTCAGGTGGGTGTGGAAGTTGTGCGTTCCCAGGAAGTTCGGGTGCTCGCCGTGGCCGTTGGGGTTGGTCACCGACCACACCTCGGTCGCGCCGAGCTCGGTGCGCACGTCGACCCGGTGCGGGTCGTAGAGCAGGCCGTTGATCAGGAACGTGCCCTGCTCCTTGTTCATGTCCAGCACGAACGACCGCTCCGCCGTCGCGGGCGGCAGCGGCTCCAGCTCGGCCAGCTTCGGCGGCACCGCGCTGGTGTCGCGGCCCGCGGCCGGCACGACGTCGAAGCGCAGGAAGTCCTGGTTCTCCCCGGGCAGCGCCATCGCGTTGCGCAGCGCGACCGACGAACCGGCGCGATACCGGCCGAAGTCGATCACGACCTCGGCGCGTTCACCCGCCGACATCAGGATTTCGCTCAACCGCACCGGTTCCGCCAGCAGCCCGCCGTCGGTGGCGATCTGGGTGAACTCCGCGCCGTCGGACAGCCGCAGCAGCATCGGCCGGTCGATCGAGACGTTGAACAGCCGCAGCCGGTACCTGCGGGCCTCGACCCGGAAGTACGGCCGCTCCTTGCCGTTGACCAGCATGTGCGGGCGCTGTTCGGCCCTGGTGTAGGTCAGCTTCCCGTCCGCCTCGACCCGCGCGTCCCGGATCTGCAGCGGCACGTCGTACTGCCCGCCGGGCAGCCCGAGCGCCGCCTCCAGCGGATCGCTGATCAGGTAGGACCCGTGGAGTCCGTTGTAGACGTTCTCGGACTCGCTGTGGTGCGCGTGGTCGTGGTACCAGAGCGAGGCCGCGCGCTGGTCGTTGTCGTAGTGGTACTCGCGGTTCGCGCCCGGGGCGATGACGTCCATCGGGTGGCCGTCGTGCTCGGGGGCGACGTGGCCGCCGTGCAGGTGCACGGCCGCGTCGAGGTCGAGGTCGTTGTGCTGGCGCACCACGACCTTGCGACCCCGGTGCGCCCGCACGGTCGGGCCGGGCAGCACACCGCCGTAGGTCCGCACCCGGGACCGGACGCCCGGCACGATCTCGACGTCGGCGTAGCGCATCCGCAGCTCGTAGAAGTCCGTGTCCAACGTGGACCGCGCCGGTCGGAGCACCGGAGGGATCGGCATCGGCTGGCTGAACGGGACCGATGCGGCCGGCGCACCCGCCGCTGCCGCGTTCCCGGGGCCCGAAAACAGGTTCCGGAGCGGGAAGGCGGCAGCGGCGGCGCCCACGGCAGCTCCGGACACCGCGATCTTGACGAAGGTCCTTCTGCTGGTCATGGTAATTCCAGTACTGGTAGGGACTGCGGCGTCAGCGGAAGTCGTCGGCGTGGTCGGCGGCCCACTGCGCGAAGGTCCGCGCGGGCTTGCCGGTGATGGGCTCGATCGGGTCGATCGGGTGCTCCACGTCGACCTGCTGGGCGAACATGCCCAGCCGGGCCTCGATCGCGTGCGGCGGGATGCCCACCGCGCGCCAGTCCTCGCGGGCCTCGTCCGCCGAGATCTCCTGGAAGCGCAGCTCGCGGCCGAGCGCCTCGCCGATGATCCGCGCCCGGTCCGCGTAGGTCAGCGACTCCGGACCGCTGAACTGCGGGGTGGCGCCGACCAGGTCGTCGCCCAGCAGCGCCAGGGCTGCCACGTCGGCGATGTCCCGCTCGTGCACCGGGGCGGTGTGCGCCCGGCCGAACGGGAAGCGGACGATGCCCGAGCCCCGGATCTGGCCCGCCCACTCCAGCGCGGTGATGGCGAACCCGCCCGCCGGGCGCAGGAACGTCCACTCCAGACCGGAGTCGCGGATCTCCTGCTCCAGCTGGCGGTGCTTGATCGCGATGCCGTTCTTCGGGTTCTGGTCGTGGACCGAGAAGGACGACAGCGCCACGATGCGGCGCACGCCCGCGGCCTTGGCCTTCTCGATCACCTCCGCCGGGCCGTCGGGGAAGGCGGCCAGGACGAAGAAGACCGAGGTGACGCCGTCCATCGGCAGGTCCTCGGTCCGCGCCACCTCGACGCCTGCGGGCAGGTCGGCGGTCTCCGGGTTGCGGCTCAGCGCGCGCACCTGGGCGCCCGCCTCCACCAGCAGGGACACCAGCGGGCGTCCGACGGTCCCGGTCGCTCCGGTCACCAAGATCACTTGTGCTCTCCTCGGATGAGTTCGTGGCTGTCTGGCAGGCCCGGCGAGCCCACCCGCACGAGGCGGGATCGGGCTCGCCGGACCGGGATCAGGCCGAAACCAGGCCCTGGGTGTAGTCGAGCGCGGCGGGTTCGAACTGCATGACCGCGTGCCCGCCGACGGAGTGGACGTCGCGCCAGAATCGCTGCATCGGGTGCGGCTCCTCCTGGCCCCTGGTCCCGCCGACCCGGATCAGGCCGTCCACGGCGGCGGTCAGCACCTCCAGCGAGAAGGTGGAGTCGCGGCGGCTGCGCCGGACCACCTCCGGGGTCAGCTCGCCCGCGTCCGCGGTGGCGGCGACCCGTTCCAGCAGCATCTCGGCGGTGTCGATCTGCGCCGCGGCGCGGGCGAACGCGACCTGGTAGCCCTGGCCCGCCGCGGCGCGCGGGCCGACCGGCTTGACCGACACGGCCTGCTTCGCGGCGGCCAGCATCCCCTTGGCCGCGCCCACGGCCGGGGCGACGAAGGTGATGCCGTTGACCGCCAGGGTCGGGACCGCCGGACCGGGCAGCGAGCTGCCGCGGCCGGCCATCGCGTCCTCGCGCGAGACCGCGCGGTGCTCGGGCACGAACACGTCGTCGACGGTCAGCGAGTGGCTGGCGGTGCCGCGCATGCCCAGCGACGACCAGTCCGCCTCGAAGCTGTAGTCCGAGCGCGGCAGCAGGAAGAACTTCGGCTTCTGGTCCTGCTGCGCGGGGCTCGGGCCCGCCAGCATCGCCCAGTCCGAGTACTCGACGCCGCTGGCGTAGGTCCAGGTGCCGGACAGCCGCCAGCCGCCCTCGACCTCGGTGGCCTTGCCGAGCGGCTTGACGACCGAGGCGATCCGCGCCTGCGGGCCGTCGCTCCACACGTCGGCCTGCGCCCGCTCCGGGAAGCAGGCCAGGTAGCGGGTGGAGAAGGCGAACAACGACGCCAGCCACGAGGTGGACGCGCAGGACTCGCCCAGCGCGATCACCGACCGGGTCAGGTCGAGGAACGTGCCGGGTTCGTTGCCCCACCGGGTGGGCACGAACCACTGCGTGAAACCGTTCTTGACCAACGAATCCACGACCTCGGGGCGCACCCGGCGCTCCGCGTCGGCTTCCGCCGCGTGGGAACCGGCCAGCGCCGCGATCTCCCCGACTGCATCGCCGGGTCCGGCAAGCACGGACATGCTGCTCTCCTGGGTATCTCGGTGGCACGCCCACCGGCTGCCCCGGCCTTGCTCGCGCGGCGAGGCCCGCCCGGTTTCGGTGCCCGGCAGTTCGAATCACTTGAGTGCGGTGGGGCGGGAACGGCCCCGGCGGACCTCCACATCGGAAGTCCACAATGGTCGATCAAACTGATTTCGCTCAATACCCGGGAAAGCTCCCGGGTCAGTGGCCGACGACTCCGCCGTACCGGTCTTCCAGCACGTCCGGGACGACGTGCGTCTCCCGCTTGCCCTCCAGCGAGCAGGTCGTCGAGCGCCGGATTTCTCCTTGTGGGGTGCGGAGAACCAGGTGTGCGGTCCCGCTCCCGGTGTAGGTGTCGCCGGAGACCTCGGCGGCGACCTCGATGCTCACCGAGCCGTCCATCCCGCTGCCCGGCTTGAAGATCTCCTCCAGCCGGTAGATGAAGCGGGTGGAATCCACCGCCTCCCAAGAACCCCTGCCGGTGCTGATCGGCGTGACGAGGGAGACGGTTCCGTCGACGGCGAAGGCGAGGGTGAACAGGTCGACCTGGTCGTCATGGGCCACCGTGCCCGACCAGACCCCCGGTCGAGCGTCGCTGTGCGCGTCCATGGCCCAACCGTATTGGGCCTTGGGGAAAAAAGCAACCGCTTGTACACTTCCTTTTGACAGCAACCGATTCGAGCACTTAGCCGCAGGGGAGACGCCATGTCCTCCGGTCCTCGGACTGAAACCGAACCCACCTCGTCCCCGCCCGCCGACCGGAGCGGAGCGCGGCCCGCCGCGACGCTCGCGGTGGTCGCCGTCGCGCAGCTGATGCTGACGCTCGACAGCACGATCATGAACATCGCCCTGCCGAGCATCCAGCGGGAACTGGGCATCGAACTCCGCGATCTCTCCTGGACCGTGACGTCCTACGCACTGGCGTTCGGCGGCCTGCTGCTGCTCGGCGGCCGGGTCGGCGACGTCTTCGGCAAGCGCCGCATGTTCCGCATCGGCGTCGCGCTGTTCACCCTCGCCTCGCTGCTCGGCGGGCTCGCTCCGGACCTGGTCACGTTGGTCGCCTCGCGCGCCGTGCAGGGGATCGGTGCCGCGATCGCCGCACCGACCGGGCTTTCCCTGATCGTCGGGGCGTTCCCGGAGGGCAAGCCCCGGGTCCGGGCGATGGGCCTGTACGCGGCGATGGCGCCGCTGGGTTCCACGACCGGGCTGCTGCTGGGCGGCGTGCTGACCGAATTCCTGGACTGGCGCTGGGTTTTCTTCGTCAACGTGCCGATCGGCGTGGCGGTGCTGATCGGAACCCGCCTGCTGAGCGCGGAGGCTCCGGTCGGCGGCAGGCTGGACATCCCCGGCGCGCTGTGCGCGAGCATCGGGCTGGCCACGCTCATCTACGCGCTCCACACCAGTGGTGAGGCCGGCTTGGCCAACGCCGGGACGCTCGGGCTGCTGGCCGCGGCCGTCGTCCTGCTCGCGCTGTTCCTGGTCGTGCAGGCCCGCAGCGCCCACCCGATGATGCCGCTCTACCTGCTGCGCGACCGCAACCGGGCGGGCTCGTTCGTCACGATGCTGTTCATCGGGACCGGCATGTTCGCGACGTACTACTTCCTCACGCTCTACGTCCAGCAGATCCGCGGCTTCAACCCGGTGCAGGCCGGCCTGTCCTACCTGCCGTTCGCCCTCTCGATCGCCGTCACCGCCGGGCTCGTCGCGCCCCGGCTGCTGGCGCGGTTCGACCCGCGCTGGGTGGCGGGCACCGGCCTGCTGCTGGCCGTGTGCGGCATGAGCGTGTTCAGCACGCTCGACACGCACAGCTCGTACGCCGGTCACATCATGCCCGCCATGTTCGTCACCGGCATCGGGCTGGGGCTGAGCTTCGTCCCGATGACGCTGACCTCGGTGCGCGGCGTGGAGCGGGCGCACACCGGCATCGCGTCCGGACTGCTCAACGCCTCCACCCAGGTCGGCGGTGCGCTCGGGCTCTCCGCGCTGACCCTGGTCGCCGCCGCGGCCACGGCAGGCCGCACCCCTGCCGGGGCCACCCCCGAGCAGGTCGTGGAGGCCACGACCAGCGGCTACACCACCGCGTTCCTGGTCGCCGCCGCGCTCTACGGCGCGGGGCTGCTGACCGCGGTGTTCGCGGTCAACGCCAAGCGGAAGTAACCGTCCCCCCGAACCGGTCCGATCCGAGGAGCGTGCACGTTGTCCGGCACCACAGGCGCAGAAGAACCCGGCGCGCAGCCGGACACCGGCCCGGAGCGCAAGGGCCAGCGCACCCGGCGCAGGATCCTGGAAGCCGCCCGGCGATGCTTCGGCCAGCTCGGCTACGAGCGGGCCACGATCCGGGGCATCGCCGCGGCGGCCGGGGTGGACAAGTCCTCGGTCATCCAGTACTTCGAGAGCAAGCAGCGGCTGTTCCGGGAGGCCGTCCACTTCGAGATCCCGATCGACGAGCTCACCACGACCGATCCCGCCCAGACCGTGGAGAACTACCTGCGGACCATGCTGGAGCGCTGGGCGTCGGAGTCCGACACCCCGATGTCGGTGCTGCTGCGCGCCAGCATGACCAGCGACGACGCCGCGGCGCTGCTGCGCAGGCACGTCGCGGTGAACGCCAACGACCGGATCATGAGCCACCTCGACAGCCCCGACGCCCGGCTCCGCGCGGGGCTGTTCTCGGCGATCATGGTCGGCATCGCCAGCGGCCGGTACCTGCTGCGCATCCCCGACCTCGCCGACGCCGACCTCGAAGAGGTCCTGCGGGTGTCGGTGCCCGTCGTGCAGGCCCTGATCAAACCCGAGGACTGATCGTCGGCAGTGGAATGCACGGATCTTCAAGCGGCGAAGCCGCTTAGCCCAAGCACGCAACCGGCACCGCCGCGGGTTCTCAGGCGTTCGCTGGCGAGGACAGCTTTTTCCGTCGTATTGGACATACGTCGGAAAAAGTAACCGCAGCCAGCGGACGCCTGAGGTTCCGCCACCTGCACCGCCAAGCAAGAGGACCACGCCACCCTTCACACAAAGTCGTCGGCTTCGACCAGGGTGGTGCAGTCGATCCGGCTCAGGCCCTTCTTCCACGTCTCCCAGCCGGGTCTGCCCGCGCTCGGCAGCAACGAGATCACCTCGGAACCGCCGCGGCGCACTGCCGGATGCCTGCGGGCGAGCATCGCCAGGCCCTGGCCCGCCTCGACCACGGTGTGGTCCTCCAGCGCGGTGTCCAGGGCGGGCCAGAACAGCACCGGTTCGGCCATCTGGCGCGCCCAGAACGACGGGTCCACGGCCTGCTCGTCGGTCACCCGCTGCCCGGTGCGGCCCGAGACGATCGGCAGTTCCGGGCGGTGCAGCGGTTCGGCCGCCACGGCGAGCTCGAACAGCTCCGCCGCCTGGTCCATCGCCGGCGAGTGCCACGGTTCGGTCGCCCGGACCCGGCGGGCGGTGAACCCGGCCTCCCGGATCGCCTGTTCCGCCTGCGACAGCTCGGGATCCGGGCCCGACAGCACTGTCTGCTGTGGAGCGTTGACCGCGCCGACGACGACCCCTCGCGCCGCCCACCGCGGTTCCACGCATCCTTCGACGTCCTCCCGCGAGGCCGCCACTCCGAGCATCCCGCCCGCCGGGGCGGCGGCCAGCGCCCGGCCGCGGCCGACCAGGATCCGGGCCGCACCGGGCAGGTCGAACACGCCGGCCAGGCACGCCGCCGCGAGCTCGCCGACGCTGTGCCCGACCAGCACGTCCGGGCGCAGCCCGCGGTCGTGCAGCATCTTCGCGATGGCGTAGCCGACCGCGAACAGCAGCGGCTGCGCCTGGGTGCCTTCGTCGACGCCCGCGCCGTCCCGCAACCAGCGGTCCCGCACCAGGGCGCCGTCGGCCCCCATGTGGTGGAAGAACTCGTCGACGATCGACGTGAACTCCGGTTCCCGTTCGTAGAGCTCCACCGCCATGCCCGCGTACTGCGAGCCCTGGCCCGGCAGGAGCATGGCCAGCCGACGTCCGGTCACACGTGCCTCCTCGGCGTTGTCCGGTCGCGGCTCACGCCGCGTGGGTCCGACCGCTCAGCGCCGCCACGGCGCGGCGGAACTGCGCTGCGTCGTTGGTGCGGAAGGTCTGCGCGTCCGGGCGGATCCGGCCGCACAGCTTGCTCAGCACCTTGCCCGGCCCGACCTCCACGAACCGGCTCACCCGCGATCCGGCCATCGCCTGCACCGTCTCGGTCCAGCGGACCCGGCGGGTGAGCTGGTCGAGCAGCCGGGCCCTGGCCTCGGCCGCGGTGCGCACGGGTTCGGCCGTGATGGCCGAGAAGACCGGGATCGCCGGGTCGCGGAACTCCACCTCGTCCAGCGCGGCGGCGAACCGCGACTCGATGCCGCGCAGCAGGCTGCAGTGCGCCGGGCCGCCGATCTCCAGCTCCACGATCCGGTCGGCCCCGGCCTGCTCGGCGTCGGCCATCAGCCGGTCGACCGCGGCGGTCTGCCCGGCGACCACCACCTGGCGGACGTCGTTGTGGTTGGCCACCTCGATCACCAGTCCGGTGTCGGCGGCCACCTGCTCGCACATCCGCTCCACGTCCGCGAGCTCCAGGCCGACGACCGCGGCCATCTTGCCCGCCACCTCGTCGTTGACCGACGCCATCAGCTCACCGCGCAGCCGCACCAGCTTGAGCGCGGCGCGCCAGTCGAGCACCCCGGCGGCCACCATCGCGCTGAACTCGCCGAGGCTGTGCCCGGCGACCACGTCCGGTCCGGCGCCTTCGGTGCGCACCGCGTCCAGGACCGCGACGCTGGTCAGCAGCACCGCGGGCTGGGTGACGGCCATTTCCTTCAGCGCGGCGGCCGGTCCTTCCCGGCACAGCTCGGACAGCGGGAAGCCGAGCAGCTCGTCGGCTGGCCGGTAGTACCGGTCGAGCAGTTCCGGGTGCAGCGCCACGATCTCGTCGCCCATGCCGACGCGCTGCGAGCCCTGCCCCGGGAAAACGAAAGCTGTCTTGACCATCGAGGGATTCCTCCGCAATGTCGAGGAGCT
>NZ_BAAAUX010000012.1:22007-177247 GCF_039534165.1 Saccharopolyspora taberi
TCGTTGATCTCCAAGCGGCGCGGACGCTTAGTCCACGCACGCAACCGGCGCGGCCGTCTGAGGTTCCGCTACCCGCACCGCCGCGCCGGGCGAGCGCGGAGAATCACACCTCACGCAGCGCCGCGATCGGGCAGACCTTCACCGCCCGCGCGGCCCGGTCCCGGTACTCGGCCGGGATCTCCGCGTCGTCGAAGTGCATGACGAGCTCGCCCTCGTCGTCCAGCTCGAACAGCTCGGGAGCGACGTCCTCGCAGAGCCCGTGCCCCTCGCAGCGCTCCCTGTCCACCGTGACCTTCATGCTCCTGCCTCTCCTGTTCCTGTCGTTCGAACCCGTGCCTGTCGTCCGAAGCGGCGAGACGCCGGCCCCCCTTGGCGCGAAGCCGCCTCAGACGTGCAGGCGGACTTCCAGCGTTTCGATGCCGCGGATCGTGTTGTGCAGCCGCCAGACCGGTTCGCCGACCTCGATGCGGCTCACCTTGTTCGCCAGCGACGTCAGCAGCGAGTGGCCTTCCAGCCTGGACAGCGCCTGCCCGACGCAGCCGTGGATGCCGTGCCCGAAACCGACGTGCTCGCCGGAGTTGGCCCGCTTGATGTCGAACTTCTCCGGCGCGTCCCACTGGTTCTCGTCGCGGTTGGCCGAGCCGTACAGCAGCAGGACCCGCGAGTCCGCGGGCAGTTCCGCGTCCCCGATCGCCTTCTGCCGGGTCATCAGCCGGGTGAAGCCGCGCAGCGGGGACTCGAACCGGATGATCTCGTTGAAGGCACCCGGGATCAGCGAGCGGTCCTCCCGGATCTCCCGGTACTGGTCCTCGTGCGTGCCCAGCAGCCACAGCAGGCTCGCCAGCGCGCTGACCGAGGTGTCCATCGACGGCGCCAGGAAGTCGCCCAGCAGCGCGGGGAGCAGCTCCTTGCCGATCTCGCCCCGCTCCGCGTCGGCCACCAGCTGGGCGCCCCAGCTGTCCGGGCGCAGGTTGCCCGGGATCGACATCCGGTGCAGGAACTCGCCCATCTCCTGGAGCAGCGGGATCCCGGCCAGGGTCCGCTCGTTGGCCGGGCCGAAGGCGTTGAACCCGGCCGAGGCCCAGTCCAGCAGCCGCTCCCGGCCCTCGTCGATGGGCCAGCCCAGCAGGTCGGGCACCAGCGCCAGCGGGAACGCCTGGCCGAAGTCGGTGACCGCGTCGAACGAGCCCTTCTCGATCAGCTCGTCGACCAGCCGGTCCGCCCACTCCTGGACGTAGGCGTGGAACTGGCGCAGGGCCTTCGGGGTCAGGTGCTTGGCCACCATCCCGCGCACCAGGTCGTGGTACGGCGGGTCGCTGGTCAGGCTGCTGCCGTGCTGGGCCTTGTTCAGTCGCTCGGTGATGCCCACCCCGGAGGCGGAGGAGAACGTCTCGTGGTCGTGCAGCGCGTCGTAGACCGGCTGGTACCGGGCCACGGCCCACACCTCGTAGCGCTCCAGCCACACCGCGGAGCCGAGCCCCCTGAGCTCCCGGTAGGCCTCGTACGGATCTCTGATCACTTCGTCGGAGTACAGATCGATGTCGGACTTGGGAAGCACGGTGGTCACGCGGAGCTCCTTGGTTCGAACCGTTCCCGCGCGGCAACCACCGCGCGGGAACGGGTTTTCTCGGTCCGGAGATGTCTTCAAGCGGCGCAGCCGCTTAGCCCACCCCGCCGACCGGCACCGCCGCGGGTTCTCAGGCGTTCGCCGGCGAGGACAGCTTTTTCCGTCGTATTGGACATACGTCGGAAAAAGAACCCGCAGCCAGCGGGCGCCTGAGGTTCCGCCACCCGCACCGGTACGCAAGGTGAGTTCGAAGACAAGTCCTAAGCGCGCGCAGCCAGCAGCTGCGCGTTCACCACGTCGATGAGTGCACGCGGTGTGTCCACATCGGTCATCTCGGTTTCCTCGAGTTCGACGCCGAACTCGCGGCTGATCCGGCTGCCGGTCTCCAGCAGCGCCAGCGACTCGTAGCCCAGGTCCTCGAACGGGACGTCGAGGATGTCGCCGTCGAGGTCCGCGCCCTCGCCCGCGCCCTCGCGCAGGATGCGCTTGAGGTCCTCGATGCCGAACTGCTTCGCGGTCATGCCTGGTGGTCCTCTCCTCGGCTGTTGGCTGTCAGTTCGTGCTTCACGCGGCCCGGACCACCAGCGCGGCGTTGAACCCGCCGTGGCCCCGCGCCAGCACCAGCGCCGTGCGGACCGGGGTGTCCCGCCGCTCGCCGGTGACCAGGTCGATCCGGTACTCCGGCGCGCGCTCCACGTTCACCGTCGGCGGGATGACCCCGTCCCGGATCGACAGCAGCGCCGCGGCCACGTCGAGCGGGGCGGCACCGGCGTAGAGCCGGCCGGTCATCGTCTTGGGCGCGGTGACCGGCACGCCGTGCGGTCCGAACACCGCGCTGATCGCCTCCGCCTCGACGCGGTCCAGTTCCGGAATGGCGGCGGCGTCGGCGAACACCACGTCCACCTCGGCCGGGCGTACCCCGGCGTCGGCGAGCGCGATCTCGATCGCCTTGCGCAGCCCGGGTTCCCGGCCGCTGCCCGGCTTCGGGTCCATCGTGGACCCGTAGCCCGCGATCTCCCCGTACACCGACTCGGCCCCGCGCTCGCGCGCGGCGTCGGCGTCCTCCAGCACCAGGTGGGCGCCGCCCTCACCGGAGACGTGGCCACCCGCCGCGGCGTCGAAGGGCAGGTAGGCCCGCTCCGGATCGTCCTCGGTGGACATGCGCTCGCCGGACATCTGCGCGACCCAGCCCCACGGGCAGACCGAGCCGTCGACGCCGCCGGAGAGCACCAGCGAGGTCCCCTTGCCGATCAGGCGGCGCGCCTGCCCGATCGCGTCCAGCCCGCCTGCCTGGTCGCTGACCACCACACCGCTGGGGCCCTTCATCCCGTTGCGGATGGAGACCTGGCCGGTGTTGACCGCGTAGAACCAGGCGTAGGACTGGTAGGCGCTGACGTACTTGCTGCCCTTGCTCCACAGGTTCTCCAGCTCGCGCTGGCCGAACTCGAACCCGCCCGCCGAGGCCGAGGTGACCACACCGGCCGAGAACTCCGGCAGCTCCCCGGGCTCGACCCCGGCGTCGGCGAACGCCCAGTCCGCGGCGACCAGCGCCAGCCGGGTCATGTGGTCGGTCGTGGGCAGCAGCCTGCTCGGCAGGTGCTCCTCGGGGACGAACCCGGGCACCTCGCCCGCGAGCTTCGCCGGGTAGCCGGTCGCGTCGAACCGCGAGACCGGTCCGATCCCGCTGCGGCCGTCGCGGGTGGCGGCCCAGAAGTCGTCGGTGCCGAGTCCGTTGGGCGCGGTGACCCCGATCCCGGTCACCACCACTGCGGCGCTCATGCGGCGCTCCTCTCCGGTGTGGTCAGCACCATCGCGCTCTGGAACCCGCCGAACCCGCTGCCGACGGTCAGCACCGTGTCGGTGCGGTGCTCGCGGGCCTCCAGCGGTACGTAGTCGAGGTCGAGTTCCGGGTCCGGGTTGTGCAGGTTCGCCGTCGGCGGCACCACGTCGTTGTCCATCGCCAGCGCGGACGCGGCGATCTCGATGGAGCCGATCGCGCCGAGCGAGTGCCCGACCATCGACTTGATCGAGCTGACCGGCACCCGGTGGGCGTGCTCGCCGAGGCTGCGCTTGAACGCGGCGGTCTCGTGCCGGTCGTTCTGCTTGGTGCCCGAGCCGTGCGCGTTGACGTAGTCGATGGCCTCCGGCGCCAGCTGCGCCTCGTCCAGCGCGACCCGGATCGCCTCGGCCATCTCCAGGCCGTCGGCCCGCAGGCCGGTCATGTGGTAGGCGTTGCAGCGGGAGGCGTAGCCGGCGATCTCGGCGTAGATGTGCGCACCCCGGCGCCGCGCGCTTTCCAGCTCCTCCAGCACGAAACCGGCGGAACCCTCGCCCAGCACGAACCCGTTGCGGGTGCTGTCGTACGGCCGCGAGGCGTGCTCGGGGTCGTCGTTGTGCACCGTGGTCGCCTTGATCGCGTCGAAGCAGGCGACGGTGATCGGCGAGATCGGCGCGTCGGTGGCGCCGGTGATCATCACGTCGGTGACACCGGTGCGGATCAGCTCGCAGGCGTAGCCCACCGAGTCGATGCCCGAGGTGCAGCCGGTCGAGACCACGGTGCCCGGCCCCTCCGCTCCCGCCGCCCACGCGACCTCGGTCGCGAACGAGCTCGGCACCAGGTGCTGGTAGAGCTGCGGCGGCGCGTAGGTGTGGTCGACCAGCCACTTGCTGCCGTCGTCGCTGACCACCCGGTACTCGTCCTCCAGGCTGATGGTGGCGCCGACCGCGCTGCCGATGCTCACGCCCACCCGGTGCGGGTCGAGCTCGTGCATCTCCAGGCCGCTGTCGGCGATCGCCTCGCCGGTGGACACGACCGCGAACTGGGCGGCCCGGTCCATCCGCCGGATCTCCTGCGGGCGCAGCCCGGCAGCGGCGGCGTCGAAGTCCACCTCGGCGGCGACCTTGGACCGGTACGGCGCGGGGTCGAAGAAGGTCAGCGTGCGGGTCGCGGTGCGGCCCTCGGTCAGCAGGCTCCAGAAGTTCTTGGTGCCCACCCCTCCGGGGGCGAGGACACCGATCCCAGTGATTACCACTCGACGTCTCACCAGAGACTCCTCCTGTCGATGGCGGCCCACCCGCCGTTGCCGGCGGGCCGCCAGGCGTTGCTTGGCGGGCCGACCGCGTCGTCGGCCCCGGGTCCGAACACCTCGCCCGGTCAGAGCAAGGTCCCTCCGGTGGCGTCGATCCACGCCCCCGTCGTCCACCGGCCCTCCGGGGAGGCCAGGAACCCGACGACGTCTGCGATGTCGGCGGGAGTGCCCAACCTGCCGAACGCGGACAGACCCGCCAGAGCGGCGCGCAGGCCGGGGTCGCGCAGCGCGGGGTCCCCGTTGTCCACCACGCCCGGGGCCACCGTGTTGACCGTGATGCCGCGCCTGCCGAGCGGACGCGCGAAGTGCAGGGTGAGCATTTCCAGCGCCGCTTT
The DNA here is from genome assembly GCF_039534165.1 of Saccharopolyspora taberi. Lineage (NCBI taxonomy): Bacteria > Bacillati > Actinomycetota > Actinomycetes > Pseudonocardiales > Pseudonocardiaceae > Saccharopolyspora > Saccharopolyspora taberi. The sequence goes on from NZ_BAAAUX010000012.1 coordinate 26,999, forward strand.
GGACATGGCGTGCACGGTTTCCCGCGGTTGCTCCCCGGGTTCGGCGGTGCGGGTCAGCCCGGACGAGATGTTGATGACCCGCCCGCCGTCGCGCAGGAGCCCGAGCGAGTGCTGGACGACGAAGAACGGCGCCCTGGCGTTGATCGCGAGCACCCGGTCGAAGTGCTTCGGGGTGACCTCCTCCACCGCCGCGCGCCCCTGCACGGCGGCGTTGTTGACCACGATGTCGAGGTGCGCGGTGCCGAGCCGCTTCCGCAGCGCGGAGCCGAGTTCGCTGAACAGCCACTCGACGTCGCCCGGCACCCCGAACTCCGAGGCCACGGCGAAGGCGCAGCCGCCGACCGCCTGGATCTGCTCCACCGTCTCCGCCGCCGCGTCCGCCCGGCCCTCGTCCGCGTCGGTCTTCGGGCCGTGGTGCACGGCGACCAGCGCGCCCTCGGCCGCCAGCCGCTTCGCGATGGCCGCGCCGATCCCGCGGCTGGCGCCGGTCACCAGGGCCACCTTGCCGCCGAGCCGGGTCATCGCGGCACTCCGAACCACCGGCGCAGGCTCACCGGCAACGGTTCGTCCGATGTGGACCGCCAGGCGACGTAGCCGTCCGGGCGGACCAGGAACGCCTGCCCCGCGGCGTCTTCCGCCGGACGCGCCGCCACCAGGTCGACGCGGTCCGCCCAGCCCGCCGCGGCCTCCCGGAGCCCCTCGTCGCCGGAGAGGTCGAGCAGCAGACCTCGCCCGGACCGCAGCAGCTGGGTCGTGCTGCCGCCGTCGAGTTCGATCCGCGGCATCCGCGCGCCATCCGGCCCGTAGCGGACGTCGAGACCGCTGGCGGTCGCGACGATGTTCGCGCGGGCGTCGGGCAGCTCCAGCAGCTCGCTGAGGACGGCGCGCATCGCGTCCACCTCGGGGCCGCCGAGCAGCAGCAGCTCCTGCGCGGCGACGTCGTCGAGCACCGCGGCGCCCACCGCGTGCCGCTCGTCGTGGTAGCTGTCGAGCAGGTTCTCCGGCGCCCAGCCCCGGATCTGCGCGGCCAGCTTCCACCCGAGGTTGAACGCGTCCTGGAGACCGAGGTTCAGCGCGTGCCCGCCGATCGGCATGTGCACGTGCGCCGCGTCCCCGGCCAGCAGGACCCGGCCGCGCCGGTACTCGGCGGCCTGCTTCCTGGTGTTGTCGAAGGAATCGACCCAGACCGCGGTCCCGGCCCCGATGTCCTCACCGGTGAGCTTCGCCCAGGTCCGCACCACCTCGTCGAACGGCGGCGCGGCGTCGCGGACGGGGACCGGCCCGCCGAACTGGTGCACCATGACCCGGGTGACGCCCGCGCGGGTCGCCGCGACCGCGAGCCCGTGCTCCAGCCGCTCGAACCGGCGGTCCCGCACGTCGATCCCGGTCACGTCCGCCCGCAGCAGCTCCCTGGTCGGGTCCGCGCCCACGAACTCGATGCCGGCCAGCCGCCGCACCGCGCTGTCCGCGCCGTCGCAGCCGACCACGTAGTCCGCGGGCACGTGCACCGTGCCCTTCGGCGTGGCGAACTCGGTCTCCACGTGGTCACCGGCGTCGGTCAGCCCGCGCAGCTCGTACTCGCGGCGGAAGTCCACCCCGAGCTCGGCCACCCACTCCCGGAGCGCGGATTCCGTTTCGTACTGCGGGAACTTCCACAGCCCGTCGTGGGCGCTGTCGGTGCCCGACACCTCGACGGGCAGCCCGGCGTAGTGGCCGCGGTCGACGTGCTCGATCCCGGCGAAGCGGCCGAGCAGGTCCCGCTCGTCCAGCAGCTCGACGGTGCGCGCGTTGAGCTGCGAGGCCCGCGACTCGGTCATGGGCGCGGCCAGCCGGTCGGCCAGCAGCACCTCGATCCCGCGCAGGCGCAGCTCGCCCGCGAGCAGCAGGCCGACCGGGCCCGCTCCGACGACCACGACCTCCGGCCCGGTCATTTCCGGCGCTCCGCGAACTCCTTGGCGTGCCGGAGGGTCGCGAGGCTGTTGTTGCCCAGCGCGTTGCGGACGAAGTTGCGCGCCTGCTCGACGTCGGCGTCGGCGCCGAGGATCTCCTCGATGTTGGCCTCGTTGATGATGACCGTGTGCTGCGAGGTGGCGTGCACGCCCTCGTCGTTGTCGACCAGCGTCCACTTCCCGGTGTGCAGCGTCATCAGCGCGGGCACCTGGGTCTGCTTGTAGACGATCCGGTCGTGCGGGAAGCAGACCCGGACCGACTTCGTGGTGTGCACCGAACCGTCCTTGGTCCGGGTGTCCATCTCCAGCAGCTGGAGCCCCGGCGTCTCCTCCTCCAGGCGCACCTGGGCGACGTGCGGCAGCCGCGCCTCCCACAGCTGCGCCTCGTTGATGAAGTCGTAGACGTCCCGGGACCTACCGCCGATCTGCACCGAGTCCTCGAAGGTCAGCAGCAGCTCGGCGGAACCGTGCGCGAGCTCGGCGTTGGCCTTGAGCGCGGCGAGCTCGGCACCGCTGTTGCGGTCCACGGCCCGGTCGATCCAGGCCAGCGAGTCCGGGTCGTCGTCGATCGCCCGGTAGTCGTGCAGCAGCCGCACCCGCGACTCGTTCTCCGAGACCGCCTCGATGATCCAGGTGCCGCCCATCGCGGCCACCGGCGGCGTGGAGACCTCCTGGCGGAACTCGATCCGCAGGTCCTCGGGGGTGAGGACCCGGCGGGACTTCCAGGTCTTGGGCGCGCCGTTGGCGACCGCCCAGATCTGGATCCGCTCCTCGCGCTCGCCGCGCTCCAGGCACTCGACGTGCACGCTGGGCGGGAACATCAGCGGCCAGTTCTCCACCTCGGCCAGCAGTTGGTACAGGGTCTTGGCGGGCGCCTGCACGGTGATCGAGTGCTCGACTTCCCGGGTTCCGGGCTGGGACATCACGTCACTCCTGGATGAGTTCGGGGATTGCTGCTGAGTGCGAAAAGAGCCGTCGACCCGCTCTAAAAGTTGCCGAGGCCGCCGCAGACGTTGATGGCCTGCGAGGTCACCGATGCCGCGGTGTCGGTGACGAGGTAGCCGACCATCCCCGCGACCTCCTCCGGCGTCGAGTAGCGCCGCAGCGGGATCTTGGCGTTGAAGCGCTCCAGGATGTCTTCCTCGGTGGTGTTCCAGGCGTTGGCGTAGCCCTGCCGGACCCGCGCGGCCATCGGCGTCTCCACGTAACCGGGGCACACCGCGTTGACCGTGATCCCGGTGGCCGCCAGCTCGTTGCCCAGCGCCTTGCTGAAGCCGACCACGCCGTGCTTGGACGCCGAGTACGGCGCCGCCAGCACCACGCCCTGCTTGCCCGCGGTGGAGGCGATGTTGACGATCCGGCCCCACGACTTGTCCCGCATGCCGCCGACGCTGAGCACGTCGCGGGTCATCAGGAAGACGCTGTTGAGGTTGGTGTTGACGACGTCGAACCACAGCTCGTCGGTCAGGTCCGCGGTGACCCCGCCACCGCTGCGGCCCGCGTTGTTGACCAGGATGTCGATCGGCCCGTACTGCTCGGTCGCGGCCTCGACGAAGCCGCGGATCTCCTCGGCCGAGCGCACGTCGCAGGTGCTGCCCTGGACCTCGAAGCCCTCCTCGCGCAGCTCCTTGACGGTCAGCGCGACGTTGTCTGCGTCCCGCGCGCACAGGAACACCTGGTGGCCCTGCTCGGCCAGGTGCCGGGTCACGGCCAGGCCGATGCCGCTCGTCGCACCGGTGACGATGGCGGTCTTGGTTTCCTTGCTGGACATGGGAGAACTCCAATCCGGTGTGGTGGTGGGAAGTCGGTTCACGCCGCGCCGCCGGGGAGCGCGGCGCCGGGTCACGCCTGGTTGACCACGTCCAGGAGCTTGCGGGGGGTGGTGGCGGCGGTGGCCGCGTCGTCGTCGATCGTCAGCCCGTACTCGCGGCTGATCCGCGCCGCGGTCTCCAGCAGCGCCAGCGAGTCGTAGCCGAGCTCGGCGAACTCGGTGTCCAGGATGTCGCCGCTGAGGTCGACGTCCTCCTGCTCGCCCGCGCCCTCGCGCAGGATCCGGGTCAGGTCGTCGAGGGTGAGCTTGGTTCGGGTCATCGCGGTGTCCTTGCCCTTCTGGTCGTCAGCCCGGTCAGGACTGCTGTTCCCAGTGGTAGAAGCGGGTGGCCATGGCGTCCGCGGGCGAGCGCCAGGTCTCCGGGTCGTAGGCGTTGATGTAGGGCCGCAGGTCGTTGCTGATCCCCACGAACAGCGGGTGCGAGCGGGCCGAGTCGATGGCCTCGCTGCCGTGGTCCGAGTCGAAGTCCTGCAGGTGGAAGTACAGGCCCTGGTAGGAGAACAGCTGCCTGCGGCGGGTTCCCATGCGCTCGGGCATGTCCGTGCGGTCGAAGTCGGCGAACAGCTTCGACACCGGCTCGGTCGACGCGGGATCCATCCGGGCGACGATCAGCGTGCTGTGCATGCGTGCGCTCCTTCTCTTCTTCGGTGCGGGAACTCGGGGACCGGCGTCAGCCGGCCAGCGCGGGTGAGCGGTTCGCGAACCAGCGCTCCAGCGCGGCGGCCGGGTCGGCGCCGCCGGGCGCGGCCCAGGCGAGGTAGCCGTCGGGGCGGACCAGCGCGGCGGTGGTGCCCGCCAGCGGGGTGCCCTCGGGAGCGGTCGCGGTGACGACTTCGAGGTCGTGGCCGGTGATCTCGCCGCGGAGCCCGGCGTCGTCGGCCAGGTCCAGCAGCAGGCCGCGGCCCCGGCGCAGCAGCTCCAGCGTGCGCGCCGGTCCGGACGCGGTCCGGATCTGCTGGTCGGGCAGCCGCATGCCCAGCAGCGGGTGGTCGCCCTCGCCCACGTCGTAGCGGACGTCGAAGCCGCTGACCATGCCGGACAGGTGGCGGCCGACCGAGTCGAGCCGCATCAGCGCGGTCATCCGCTCGCGCAGCGGCTCGACCTCGCTGCCGCTGAGGTAGAGCAGTCCCTGCGCCTGGGTGTTCAGCAGCACCCGGGCGCCGACCGGGTGGCGCTCGTCGTGGTAGCTGTCCAGCAGTCCGGGCGGGGCCGTCCCGGTCACCTCGGCGCCGAGCTTCCAGCCGAGGTTGACCGCGTCCTGCACGCCGACGCTGAGGCCCTGGCCGCCCGCGGGCAGGTGGATGTGCGCCGCGTCGCCCGCCAGCAGCACCCGGCCGCGGCGGTACCGGGTGGCCTGCCCGGTGGCGTCGCTGAACGAGCTCACCCACAGCGCGGTCGCGCCGCTGATGTCCTCGCCGGTGAGCCGCTGCCACGCGCCCGCGACCTCGGCGAAGCTCGGCGGGCCGGTGCGCCGCCGCGGCGGGGTGCCGCGCTCGCAGACGATGATCCGGTCCACGTCGTCGTGCAGCCGCGCGGCCATCACCATGCCGCCTGCGACCTTCTCCCCGATGAACCGGGCGCGCAGGTCGCAGCCCCGCACGTCGGCCAGGAACATCTCGCAGGTCGCCGGGGTGCCGACGAAGTCGAAGCCGGCCAGGGCCCGGACCGTGCTGCGCCCGCCGTCGGCGCCGACCAGGTAGGCGGCCCGGAGGCGCTGCGGACCGGCGGAACCGGTGACCGCCACCTCGACGAGGTCGCCCAGGTCCTCGACCCCGGTGACCTCCAGCCCGCGCCGGATGTCGGCGCCCAGTTCGGCGGCCCAGCCACCGAGCACCGCTTCGGTCTGGCTCTGCTCGACGTTGCGGACCCCGAAGTGGGAGCCCTCGAGAACGCTGTAGTCCAGCGGGATGCCGCCGAAGTGCCCCTTCGGGCTCGCCTCCGCGGACTCGAACCGGGAGAGCAGGCCGCGCTGGGCGAACAGCTCGGCGGTCCGGGCGGTGAAGCCCAGGCCGCGGGACTCGGTCGTCGGCTCGGGCAGCCGGTCCAGCACCACGACCTCGGCGCCCGCCAGCCGCAGCTCCCCGGCCAGCATCAGCCCCACCGGGCCCGCACCGACCACGATCACCTCGGCGTCCAGTTCCCTGGCCTGGTCCCCAGGTGTGACCGCACGCGGGAAAGAACCCATTTCCCCCACCTCGAATCCGGCTGCGGATGGCAGCAATTCACGAGCGCCGAAGAACTTCGAACGACTCCAGTATTTCCACGCCGAAGTCGCCGTTTCAAGGAGTTCCGAGTGCGGGTTTCTACAATTCTTTCGAAGAAAACACAAGAACTACAGGACGACCGCAGAATCGCGTCACCGAAGTGCAAAATCCACGCAAAGAGTGATCTTGCGCACATACTACCCCGCCCCGACCGCAATCCGCATCCCCACCCCGGGACAAAAGGGCGGCGAACGCAAAAAAGCCCGGCGGCGGCGCTCCCGAGAAGGAGCACCGCCACCGGGCGGGCACAACTTCGGCTAAGGACCGAGCCGGAAACCGACTCCGCGCACCGTGATTATGGACGACCTCGATCCGAGTTTATTGCGCAGGGTGCTGATGTGGGTGTCTATCGTGCGACTGGTAAGTGACGAGTCGTCCTTCCAGACCGCTGCCACTATCCGCTCGCGGGAGAACACCGCACCGGGCTCGGAGGCCAGCAGCGCGAGCAGGTCGAACTCCTTCCTGGTGACGAACACCAGGCGGTCGTCGACCCGGACCTCGCGGGTCCGGGGGCTGATCACCAGGTTCCCGTGCGCGAGCAGCTGGCCGGGGACCCGCCGGGGTCGCATCCGCCGCATCACCGCGTGCATCCGGGCCACCAGCTCCTGCAGGCCCACCGGCTTGACCACGTAGTCGTCCAGGCCGGCGCGCAGGCCGATCACCCGGTCGACCTCGGTGTCCCGCTCGCTGGTGGCGATGATCGGGATGTCGCAGTGCGCCCGGATCCGGCGGCAGACCTCCAGCCCGTCGAGATCGGGGAGTTCGAGGTCGAGCAGCAGCAGCTCGAACTCGTGCACCGACTCCATGGCCGCCGCACCCGAACCCGCGGCGTCGACCACGAACCCGTGCCGCCCCAACTCCCGCCGGAGGCCGTCGGCCGCTGTTTCGTCTCCCTCCACCAACAATACTCGCACGTTTAACGACCCCTTAATAAAGAGGAGCAGGCACCAAACGCGCGGATTGCCGAACCGCAGCGAACGGAAAGTATCCTCTCCCCCGGCCCACCAGTTCCGACACTGCGGTGATCAACCGTATCCATACCTGTTCAGACTCCCGCTTCTCAACGTAGGGATACCAGTCCGACAGAAGACCCCGAGACAGCATTTCAATCACGCAACCGGACCGTCCACACATCCGGATGCCGCCCGGGTCCACGGCATCGCCCCCGAAGGAGACAGCAAAACCAAGTTAATCCTTGTGCTCCCCAGTCCCCGCAATGCGCCAGTGGCAAGAAATGTACACGCGGTTGTTTCTGCTGTCATCAGGGTGCGAACCGTTCACTCGTTCAGCGTAGGACCCTGATCGATACTGATCCGAAGGAACCAGCGAAACGGATCTGTTCGACATCGTGCAATGGCCCGAACAGGGCATTGCACGTTCATCGGCCGCCCGGCGAAGCCTCCGGGCCGATTTGTGAATTTTTCTCGACCACCGCGGACCGAGCGTTAATGTCCCCGATCATTTACACGTTTAAGAGCGTCCGCCCCATGAAAAAACCCGGTGGGGAACCCGGGCCGCCGAGCGGCCCGGAGATCCACCACCGGGCGGACTTCCAGCGGGCACCGGGCCCGCGGTGACCTCAGCCGACGGCCCCCGCGGCAGGCACCCTGCGCTGCCGCTCGCGCGCGAACGACAGCGCCTCGTCCCAGCTCACCGACTTCCTGATCAGCGAGCGGTACTTCACGATGTCGGAGGGCCGGTTCACCGCCAGCACTCCGGTCAGCCGGGCGTCCGAGCGGTACAGGGCGACGAACCGGCGACCGTCCACGTCGCCGAAGACCTCGACCTCGTCCGCGTCGGGAACGCCGGCGAACTGGATCCGGGTGCCGTACCAGTCGGACCAGAAGTACGGCACCACCGAGTACGGCTCCCGGGCCCCGGTCACCGCGTTGCGCGCGGCGTGGGCGCCCTGCTCGGCCGCGCTCGTCCAGTGCTCCAGCCGCATGCGGCGGCCGAACAGCGGGTTGTGCCACCGGGCGACGTCGCCTGCCGCGTGCACGCCCGGCACCCCGGTCGCCAACGAGTCGTCGCAGACGATGCCGTTGTCGATCTCCAGCCCGGACCCGCGCAGCCACGCGGTCGACGGGGTCGCGCCCAGTCCGAGCACCACCAGGTCCGCAGGCAGGCTGCTGCCGTCGGACAGCAGGACCCGCTCGACCCGGCCGTCGCCCTCGATCCCGGCGACCTGCGCACCGCAGCGCAGATCGGTGCCGTGCGCCCGGTGCAGCTCGGCGCACACCGACCCGAGCTCGGTGCCGATCGCGCGGACCAGCGGGGTCGGCTGCGCCTCCAGCACGGTGACCGGCAGCCCCCGGCCGCGCGCACTGGAAGCGACCTCCGACCCGATGAAGCCGGCGCCGATGACGACGGTCCGCGCACCGCCGTCGAGCGCCCGCCGGACCGCCCGCGCGTCGTCGACGGTCCGCAGCGCGTGGACGCCCGCGAGGTCGCCCGCACCCGGCAACCACCGCGGGCCCGCCCCGGTGGTGATCACCAGCGCGTCGTAGCCGATCTCGTCGTCGTCCACCGAGACCACCCGCCGCTCGGCGTCGAGCTCCCGCGCCGGGGAGCCGAGCCGGAGCCGCACGCCGAGCTCCTCGGCGTACCCCGCGCGGTCGCGCAGCACCGGGAGGGCGGGTTCCTCCTCGGCGGCCAGGAACTGCTTGGACAGCGGGGGCCGGTCGTAGGGCAGGTGCGGTTCGGCACCGATCAGGGTGATGTCACCGGTGAACCCGGCGTCGCGGGCGCCTTCGACGGCGCGGAGGCCGGCCAGGGACGCCCCGACGACCACCAAGTGCTGGACCACGGTTGACTCCTCACGCGAGGTCGCCGGGCGGCGATCAGCGGAAGCGGTCGGCGTTTTCGAGCGCCCACTGCTCGTAGCTGCGGGCGGGCTTGCCGGTCACCTTCTCGACGGTGGGGACGATGTGCAGCTCCTCCTCGGTCGGGCTGCCGATGAAGTCCAGGGTCGCGTCCACGATCTCGGCGGGCATGTGCGCGATCATGGCCTCCCTGGCGGCTTCCCGGCTGATCTCGACGTACTCCAGCTCCCGGCCGATCGCCTTGCCGATGGCCGCGACCTGCTGGCCCGGGGTGACCAGTTCCGGTCCGGTCAGCTGGTAGACGCGGTTGTCGTGGCCGTCCTCCAGCAGCGCCGCGCGGGCGACCGCGGCGATGTCGCCGGGGTGGATCGTCGGCAGCGCCACGTCGGCGAAGGGCGCGTGGACCACGCCGCCCTGCACCATCGGGGCCCAGCCCAGGGTGTTCGACGCGAACCCGCCGGGGCGCAGCGAGGTCCAGCTCAGCCCGGAGTCGGCGATCGCGTGCTCGGCCTGCAGGTGGTCGTGGCCGATGGTGGACTCCGGCCTGGTCTTGGTGGCCACAGTGGACAGCAGGACGACCCGCTCCACGCCGGCCTCCTTGGCGGCCCGCAGCACGGCGGCCTCGTTGCCGCACTGGAACAGGAAGATGCCCTTGACGCCGGCCAGCGCCTCGCCCAGCGACTCGGCCCTGCCGAGATCGCCCTCGACGACCTGCGCCCCGGGCAGGTCCACCCCGGCCGCGTTCCGGGTCAGGCCCCGGACCTCGGCGCCGGCATCCACGAGTTCCTTGACCAGTGCGCGTCCCACATTGCCGGTCGACCCGGTAACCAGGATCATGTCGTCTCCGCATTCATCGATCCGTCATCGGCGGAAGTTCCCGCCGGTTCGCAACGCAGATCCTTCTTGTTCGAGATAAGTCGAGGTCAAGCGACTGTGGCCTTCGTCACCCGTATTTGAACAATGCCTGACCGGCCCGACATCGCGGTTTTTGAAAGAATTGACGTGGATTTGACGTGGCACTGTCCCGGTGCTCGTTTGACACGCGCACCGGAGCGGCCGACGATTTCGGATCGTGCACCCCGCCGAGCAAGCTGCTGACGGAATTCGCGAAATCATTCTCGACGCCTCCGGAACCCCGATCTCGGCACTGCTGGCCGAACCACCGCACCCGCCGCGCGCGGTGGTGCTCGCCGTGCACGGCGGCGGCATGCGCGCCGGGTACTTCCACGGCCGGTCCACCGAGGACCAGTCGCTGCTGTCCCTGGGCGCGAAGCTCGGCTTCACCGTGCTCGCGGTGGACCGCCCCGGGTACGGCCGCAGCGCCGACCACCTGCCGCACGGGCTGTCGCTGGCCGACCAGACGGACACGCTCGCCGACGCCCTGCACGAGTTCGCCCGGACGCGTCCGGTCGGAGCGGGGATCTTCGTGCTCGCCCACTCCTACGGCGGGAAGCTCGCGCTCAGCACCGCCGCCCGGCGCCCCGATCTCGACCTGCTCGGCCTGGAGATTTCCGGCTGCGCGGAGCAGTTCGCGCCGGGGGTGCGCCAGTTCCTGGAGGACCCCGACCGCAGGCCGTGGTGGCTGCACTGGGGCCCGCCGCACCTCTACCCGCCGGGGACCTTCGAGCAGGCCCGCGAGATGGTCGCGCTGGCGCCGCTGCGCGAGGTCGAGGAGGCGACCGAGTGGCCGGAGACCTTCGCCCGGCTGGCGCCGGCGGTAGCGGTCCCGGTGCACTTCACCTTCGCCGAGCACGAGAAGTGGTGGCGCCACGACGAGGTGGCGCTGCGGTCGATCGCCGACCGGCTGTCTGCGGCGCCCCGCGTGGAGGTGCACCGGCACCCCGGCGCGGGGCACAACATCAGCCTCGGGCAGACCGCGCGCTCCTACCACCTCAAGGCGCTGTCGGTGGCCGAGCAATGCATCGCGGAACGGGAACTGGCCCACCTCGGAAAACCGCGCCCGGAACCGCTGGTCACCTCGGCGGAATGACCTCCCGCCGGAACGCGCCGGAATTCTTCCGGCGCGTTTCGGCGGGTGCTCCAACTTTTCCCGACCTGGGGAAAAACGTTTTCAGTGACGGTGTGCCACGGCCGGCGCATCCCACTCCGGGAACGGGTCGTCATAATCACGCCACACGTGCTCGCCCGCAGCTGCTTCGGCATCGGTGAGCAAACATTTCTCCAGTTCCGCAAGCAGCGCTTCCCGGTCCAGGCCGACGCCGATGAACACCAGTTCCTGCGATTCCACCGAATCGCCCGCGCCACCCTGCGGCTCGAACCGGGCGACCGCGCCCGCCTGCGACCAGAGCCCGACGACATCGGGCCGCGAGGCCAGCCGGAAGAAGCCCTTGGACCGCACGATCGAACCGAACCGCGGTTCGTCCATCGTGGACACGAAGTCGAACAGCCGTCCCGGGTGGAACGGCCGCCGGGAGCGGAACACCAGGCTGCCGATGCCGTACTCCTCGGTCTCGGGGACGTGCTCGGCGCCGTTGAGCTCGGCGACCCAGCCCGCCGCCTGCCACGCGCGGTCCACATCGAACAGTCCGGTGCCGACGATCCGCTCCACCGGCACCCGCCCGAAGCTGCCGCGGACCAGCTGCGCGGCGGGGTTGAGCCTGCGCAGCGTGGCCTCGATCCGGTCCAGCTCGGCCGGATCGACGAGATCGGTCTTGTTGAGCACCAGCACGTCGGCGAACTCGACCTGGTCCACCAGCAGGTCGCTGATCGTGCGCTCGTCGTCCTCGTACTGGTCGATGCCGCGTTCCGCGAGCCCGTCGCCGCGCGCGAGTTCGGCGCCGAAGTTCGCGGCGTCCACAACGGACACCATCGTGTCCAGCCGGGCTCCGGAGAGCAGCGGCGCGCCGTCCTCGCCGGCGAACGAGAACGTCGCGGCGACCGGCATCGGCTCGGACACGCCGGAGGACTCGATCAGCAGGTAGTCGAACCGGCCCGCCGCGCACAGCCGGTCGACCTCGGTCAGCAGGTCGTCGCGCAGGGTGCAGCAGATGCACCCGTTGGTCATCTCGACCAGCCGCTCCTCGGTGCGCGACAGGCCGTCGCGGACCAGCGCGCCGTCGATGTTGATCTCGCTCATGTCGTTGACGACGACCGCGACCCGCAGGCCGTCCCGGTTGTGCAGGACGTGGTTGAGCAGCGTCGTCTTGCCCGCGCCCAGGAACCCGGAGAGCACCGTCACCGGTAGCCGATCGTGCACAGCATCCCTCGCATTATTGGAAATGAATGTCATTGTATAGTCCGCACGCGAGAGGACCCCGTCTCCCCACATCTCGCGAAAGGCCGCCCATGCAGCACAACCAGGAACACCGGATCGGGGATTACATCGTCCGCGCCGCCAGGCCCGAGGACGCCGACGGCGCCCGCAAGGTCATGCTCGACACCTTCTACCGGGAGTTCGGGCACGGCTACCACGCCGCCTGGCACGCCGACGTCGTCGACATCGAGGGCGCGTACCTGCGCAACCCGCGGCACGCCCTGTTCGTCGCGGTCCGGGACGGCCTGGTCACGGCCACCACGGCGGTCCGCTCCCAGGGCCCGAAGTGCCCGCCGCACCCGCAGTGGATCGTCGACCGCTACGCGGGCACCGCGGCCCAGCTCTTCCGCGTCTACGTCGACCGCGACCACCGCAGGCACGGTCTCGCCCGCGCGCTGGTCGAGATGGCCCGCGACTTCGCCGCGAGCACCGAGGGTTACGAGACGATCTATCTGCACACCAATCCCGCGATCACCGGCGCCGAGCCGTTCTGGCGCAGCGTCGCTACCGAGGTCTATGACGCGCGCGGTTCCGGGCACAGTCCGAGCATTCACTTTGAGATTCCGTTGTCTCGTAGTGCGGTGGGGCGTCGGGCGGCTTGAGGTTGGGGGGGCCGTAGGGCCGATTCGGAGTCCGGTAGGGCTCGTGGTTCTGGGGCTCTCGCCGACCCCAGACCCCCGGCAGGTCTCCGGGACCGAAGCGGCTCTGCCGGTTCGGGTTCCGTTGCGTGGGTGGTTCCGGGGCGCTCGCCGCCCCCGGACCCCAGGCAGGTCTCCGGGATGAGTGGGGGCTGTCCGGCTGCGGTTCGGTTGGGGTGGTTCTCATCCCGTCGACCTCCACGGAGGGCTATCAGACCGCGTCAAGGGGGCCGTTTGTGTTGGTCCGCTGCGGTTTTGCTGGTCGGTGCCCCCTTGACACGGTCTGATCGGGCTGCGCCAGGTCGACGGGATGAGAACCAAACCCCGCCCTTGTAGGTGGGGGCATTTGCTGGGCGCGTTGGGGTGGGTGGCGGCAAGTTCCGTTTCGCCCCTAGCCCGAGTTCACCACCTCGCCGGATGCCCGTGCCAGTGCACTGGTCACCGGGTGCCGCGGTGCCCGCAGCACCTCCGCGGTCGAGCCGGTCTCGACGATCTCGCCCTGGTCGACGACCGCGACCCGCTCCGCGATCTCGGCCACCACGGCTAGGTCGTGGGTGATCAGCAGCAGGGCGCAGCCGGAACCGTCCTGCAATTCCCGGAGCAGCTGGAGGATTCCCGCCTGGGTCACGGTGTCGAGGCCCGACGTGATCTCGTCGCAGATCAGCAGGTCCGGTTCCGCCAGCAGGGCCCGCACGAGCGCCGCTCGCTGCAACTCCCCGCCGGACAGCGACATCGGTCGTCGCCGGACCGCGTCCTCCGCCAGTCCGACGCGTTCCAGCATCGCCAGTGCGCGGGACCGGGCGTCCGGGCGGGACGTGCCGCGCAGTCGCTCGGCGGTTCGGGCGACCTGGTCCACGACGGGCACGAACTCGTTGAACGAAGCCCGGGCATCTTGGAACACGTACTGGACGCGGGCCAGCTGCTCGCGCGTTCGCCCGCGCAGCCTCGGGGAAAGTCCCTCGCCGTCGAGCACGATCTCCCCGGCGCGCCTGGGGTGCAGCCCGGCGACGCACCTTGCCAGTGTCGTCTTCCCGCTGCCCGAGCGTCCGACGACCGCGATCCGCTCACCCGCGCCGATGTCCAGCGTCACGTCCCGGAGCGTGTTGGTTTTCCCGTGCCCTGCCACCAGATCTCGCACCGACAGCAGCGGTTCCCCGGTGCGCGCCGGAACCGGATCGACCGCGCCGGACGGCTGGGACGCCACCAGTCGCCGCGTGTACTCGTGCTCCGGTGAGCTCAGCACGGATTTCGCCTGCCCCGCCTCGACTATCCGCCCCTCGCACATCACCAGCACCTGGTCGGCCAGCGACCGCACGACGTCGAGATCGTGCGTGAGCAGCAGGACCGCGATGCCCTGGGCCGTGAGCACGCGCAGCTCCTCGACGATCTGCTCGCGGGTCAGGGCGTCCTGGCCCGTCGTCGGTTCGTCGGCTACCACTACGCGCGGACGGCACACCAGCGCCTGGGCCAGCACGACCCGCTGCTGCTGCCCGCCCGACAGCTGGTGCGGATAGCGCCGCAACGCCTCCTCCGGCAGCTGCGCGCGGCGCAGCGCCTCCAGCACCCGCTCGCGCGCCACGCGCCGCCGCTCGCCGCGCGGGCCCGGCGCGGTGTGCCGGAGCGCCATCTCGGTCAGCACCGGGCCGATCCGCCGCACCGGGTTGAGCGCGGCCGAAGGCTGCTGCGGGATGTGGCCGACGACCGGGCGGTCCTCGTCGGACCCCGCGATCTCGATGCGCCCCTCGACCACCGCACCGGGCGGGTGCTCGCCGAGCAGCGCCAGCCCGGTCGTGGTCTTGCCGCTGCCGGACTCGCCGACCAGCGCCGTCACCTCCCCGGCTGGCAAGGCGAAGCTCACCCCGTCGACCAGCCGTCCGCCGCCGAGCGACACCACCAGGTCCTGCACTTCGACCGCCGTCATCGGCGCACCTCCGAGCGGTTGCGCCACCACTGGTCGAACACGAGGTTCACTCCCACCGACAACGCGATGATCAGCAACGCGGGCAGCGCGACCGCCCACGGCTGGATGAACAGTCCGGTGCGGTTCCGGTCGACCATCGCCGCCCAGTCGCTGGTCTGCGGCGACACCCCCACACCGAGGAAGCTCGCGGACGCGACCAGGTAGATCGCCCCGGTGAACCGGGTGCCGAGGTCGGCCGCCAGCGTCCGGCCCATCGCCCGCGCCACGTAGCCGACGCCGATCCGCAACCGGCTCTCCCCCTGCAACCGCATGGCCTCCACCGCGGGCCTGCCGGACAGCGACAGCGCCGAAGCCCGCGCGATCCGGACCACGTCCGGCAGGTTGATCAGCACCACGATCCCGACCAGCACCCACAGCACGTTCGGCGCGATCGACGCGAGCAGCAACAGCACCAGCATCGACGGGATCGCCAGCACGAGGTCCAGCGGGCGCATCACCACCTCGTCGAGCAGCCGGTTCCTGGTCATGCCCGCGACCAGGCCGAGCGGAACGGCCAGCAGGTACGTCGCCGCGGTCGCCAGCGCCGCGACGAGCACGATCGAACGACCGCCGAGCAGCACCTCGTTCCACACGTCCCGGCCGACGAAGTCGGTGCCGAACAGGTGCCCGCCGCCGAGCGTGAAGGCGGCGTCCTTCGCCGTGTCATCGGACGCCAGCAGGGGTCCGAAAACGGCCAGCAACAGCGGAATCCCAAGCAGCACCCCGCCGAGCAGATAACGTCTCATCGGCAGACCTCTACGAGTTGACGGAGCTTCCACCGGCCGATCTGTTCGAGTTGGCAGGCCCGTCACCGTCCCACCTCCGACGTGGGCGCCAGCACCCGAGCCGCCACATCAGCCGCCAGGTTCACCAGCACCGTGGTCGTCGCGAACACCATCGCCAACCCCTGGATCACCGGCAGGTCCCGGGCCGAGACCGCCTCCACCAACGTCGTGCCCAGGCCCGGGACCACGAAGATCGCCTCCACCACGATCACCCCGCTGATCAGCCAGTCGGTGGTCCGGGCGAGCTGCTGGGCCGCGGGCGCGATCGCGTTCGGCAGCGCGTGCGCGAGCTGCACCCGCGCACCCGCCAGCCCGGCCCGGCGCGCCTGCCGGACGTAACCCGAGCGCAGCGCCTCGATCATGCCCGCTCGGATCAGCCTGCTCAGCGAGCAGATCGGCCGCAGCAGCAGGACCAGCACCGGCAGCACCAGCACCCCCGGCCGCGCCAGCAGATCCGTCCCGACCGCGGTGGGCGGGAACCAGCCCAGCCGCACCGCGAACACCGTCACCAGCAGGATCCCCATCGCGAACTCCGGCACCGAGTACAGCCCGAGCGTCGCGGTGGTGACGGCGCGGTCGACCGCACCACCCTCGCGGTTGGCCGCCCACACGCCCAGCCCCACCGAGATCGGGATGAGCAGCGCCAGCGTCAGCACCGCGAGCAGCACGGTCGGCCCGAGCGTCGACCCGATGATCTCGGCGACCGGGCGCGGCCCCACCAGGGAGGTGCCGAAGTCGCCCGTCGCCGCACCCAGCATCCACTCCCACAACCGCTGCCAGGCGGGCTCGTTGAGCCCGAGCTGTTCCCGCAGCAGCGCGATGATCGCCGGGTCCGGGTTGTCCCCGGCGATCGTCACCGCCGCGTCGCCCGGCAGCGCCTCGGTCAGGAAGAACACCGCCACCATGACCAGCAGCACCTGGACCGCGCCGAACAGGATCCGCCGCAGCACGTAGCCGGTCAGGCTCACCCCAACCACACCTTGTCGAACCGCGCCCAGTCCAGGGTGTTGGCCGGCGCCCGGTCGTCGATGCCGCCGACGTTGTGGGCCGAGGCCACGATCCAGTCCGACACGCCCCACCAGACGAAACCGCCCTCTTCGAAGAGCTGGCGCTGCATTTCGAAGTACAGCTCACCGCGCCGCGCCTCGTCCAGTGTGGACTGCGCCTCCTGGTAGCGGGCGTCGAACTCCGGGCGCTTCCACTTCGTGTTGTTCGTGGTGGAACCGGTCAGCAACCGCTGGGAGATGTGCGACTCGATCGGCATGCCGCCGGAGCGGTAGCTGGCGATCACGCCCTGCTTGGAGATGTCGGACCAGTAGGTGTCCTTGTTGCCCAGCCGCACGTTGAGCGTGATCCCCGCCTTGCGGGCCTGGTCGGCGATGGCCAGCGCGCCCTCGCGCAGCCCCGGCGAGACGTCGGAGGTGTCGAGGTCGACCACCAGGTTCTCCGCCCCGGCCTGCTTGAGCAGCGCCTTGGCCCGGTCGATGTCCTGGCCGCGCTGCGGCAGCGAGTCGGCGTAGTACTGGTAGCCCTTGCCGAACAGGTCGTTGCCGACCTGGCCCGAGCCCTGCAGCACCGACCGCACCAGCTCCTCGCGGTCGACGAGGTGGAAGAACGCCTGCCGCACCTCGGGCTTGTCGAACGGCGGCCGGTCCACCTTCATCGCCAGCGCGTGGAAGTTGCTCATCGGCAGCCGGTGGATGGCGACCTGGCCGGAGCTCTCGTGGCTGCGCGCGGTCGTCGCGGTCAGGTCGTGGGCGTACTCGACCTGACCGCCCAGCAGCGCGTTGACCCGCGCGGCCTCGTCGTTGCTGATGACGATCTCCAGCTCGTCCAGGTGCGGCGGCCCGTCCCAGTAGTCCGGGTTGCGGGTGGCCAGGAAGCTGCGCCCCGGCTGGAAGGACGCGAACCGGAACGGCCCGGAACCGATCGGCCGGTCGAAGTTCTCCGCGCCCTCCGGCACGATGTAGGCGCCCAGCGTGGCCATCGCGTTCGGGAACTCCGCGTACGGGCGCTTCAGGCGGAACTCCACGGTCCGGTCGTCGATCGCCCGGCTGGCCGGCAGGTCGATCACCGACAGGCTCGCCTTCGCCCGGCGGCTGCTGTCGGCGCGGGTGATGCGCTCGTAGCTGTGCAGCACGTCGGCCGCGCGCACCGGTCTCCCGTCGTGGAAGTTGGCCTGGCGCAGGGTGATCCGCCAGGTCGTCAGGTCCGCGCTCGGCTCCCAGCGCTCGGCGAGGCGGGGCTGCGGCGACATGTCGGAGCCGTAGTCGGCGAGCTTGTCGAACAGCGCCTTGGCCCGCGCGATCTCGGAGTACAGGTCCGTCTCGTGCGGGTCGAGCACCTCGTCCCCGCCCCCGCCGGGGAAGGCGGCGCGGAGGCGCCCACCGGGCCGCGGAGCGCCCGGGCCGGACGCCGCGCCGCCCGCGCAGCCGGTGAGCGCGACCGCGGTCGCGGCGGTCAGGCCGAGGAAGGCGCGGCGGTTCGTGCGGAAGGTCATGGCAGATCTCTCCATTCAGGACTGTTCGGGAACAAGGCGGGCGACCAGGTGCAGGCGGTCCCCGGACAACCGGTCGGACAGCGCCGCGTCCGGTTCCCACGGCGCGTCGGTGCGGGGGCCGGGCTCGTCGAACAGCGCCAGGACCTCGAACCCGGCGCTGTCCAGGTAGGACCGCAGTTCCAGCGGGAACAGCAGCCGCCACGCCGAACGCTGGTCCAGCGGTTCGGCGCACCCCGGCCAGTCCCACACGCGGCGTCGCCGCAGCAGCTGCGCGGCGTGGTCGATCCACAACCGGGTGCGCGAGCGGTAGGGCACGCCTTCCCAGACCACGGTCCGTTCCCGGACGCCGTCCAGGAGTTCGATGTTGCCCAGGAAGAACGCGCCGTTGCGCATCTCGGCGATCAGCAGCCCGCCCGGTTCGAGGTGGTCGCGGCAGCGGGCGAGGAAGCCGTGCAGCTCCGCGTTCGTGTGGCAGTACAGCAGGGCGCTGTCCAGGCAGGTGATCACGTCGAACCGGCGCCCGAGGGCGAAGTCGCGCATGTCGCCGACCACGAACTCGGCTCCGGGGCACGAATTCCCGGCGTGCTCGACCATCCGCTCCGACGAGTCCAGACCCACGACGTCGAAGCCCTGCCCGGTCCAGTACCGGGCGTCGCGGCCGGTGCCGCACCCGACGTCGAGCACGCTCTTCCCGCCGCCGAACCTGCCGACCAGATCCACGACGAACCTCGCGGCCAGGTGCTCGGGATCGGGGAACTGCTGCTCGTAAAGGGCGGGGTTGTCGGTCAGGAAGTTGCTGCTGTGGATTTCCGGCGACACCGGCCAGCTCCTGTTCTGCTTCGCGGCCCGAAGATTCCTCTGCGCGTCATCGCGAGCACCCCCACCGACGAGGCGCACCCGATCAGCACGCACACCGCCGACGGCAGCCACCCGGCGACGTCCATGGCCCAGCCGATCAGCGCGTTCCCACCCGCCCCGACCACGCCGGAGGCCAGGTAGAACATGCCGAAGTAGGTGCCGGACAGGGCGGGTGGTCCGAACGACGGGATGAGTTCGTAGACGAAGGGCTGGGCGAACATCAGTCCGGCGGACAGCCCGAGCGCGGCGACCAGCACCGGCGCCATCCGCAGGAAAGTGCCCTCCAGCCCGGTCGGGACGCCCGCTGGCTCGAACATCCCGGACGCAGTGGTGGCCAGGAAGGCCGCGCCCATCACCGCCAGGCCGACGGCTATCGCCCGGCCCCGGCCCCACCGCTTGCCGCGCTCGGTGACGCGGACCTGGAGGGACAGCGTCAGCACCGTCGAGACCAGGAAGATCACCGCGATCGGCGCGGACGATCCGGTCAGCCGCGCGGCCTCCATCGGCAGGATCAGGTAGAGCTGGTTCTGCAGCGCGAACATCCCGGTCAGCACGGCGGTGAACGCCAGGAAGCGGCGGTTGGTCAGCACCTCCCTCCAGTCGGCGAGCACCGACGTCGTCGAGCGCTCGACCGGTCGCTTCGGCAGCACCGCGACCTGCGCGGCGGTCAGCAGCGCGAAGATGACCCCGGCGGCGACGGCGGAGATCTGGAAGCCGACCAGGATCAGCAGGCTGCCCAGCAGCGGGCCGAGCAGCGCCCCGGCGTTGGCGAAGATGTTGAACAGCGAGAACGCCTCCGCGCGGCGTTCCCCGGCCTCGTGCGCCAGGTACGCCCGGACCGCCGGGTTGAACAGCGCACCGGCGAGTCCGCTGAGGACGGACGCCAGCACCAGCACCGGAAGCGATGTGCCGAGCGCGAACAGGCCGAATCCGACGGCCCGCAGCGCGCATCCGGCGATGATGACGCCGCGAGCGCCGAGCCGGTCGGCGGCGGAACCGCCGACCAGGAACATGCCCTGCTGGCTGAAGGTGCGGACGCCGAGCACGATCCCGACCAGCGCGGCCGACATGCCCAGCTCGTGCCCGAGGTACCCGGACAGGTAAGGGATCAGCAGGTAGAAGCCGGTGTTCACGCCGAGCTGGTTGACCAGCAGCACCTGCACGGAGAGCGGGAAGCTGCGGATCAGGCGCCAGGTCCTCACTCCGGCCCCGCTAACCGCACGCCCAGCCCGGCGGTGCCCTCGGGTTCGAGGAAGCCGTCCGCACCACCGATTCCGGTCCAGGGGTCGTGCGCGAGCAGCAGGTGGCCGTCGAGGTCGACCCACCGCGCGCAGCCCGCGAGGTGCACGGCGGGCGCGATGCCGAGGCTGCTGGCGACCAGGCAGCCCAGCATCACGTCCACATCGGACTCGTAGGCCGCGTCGACGATCTCCATCGCGGCGCTGATCCCACCGCACTTGGCCAGTTTGATGTTGACGCCGTGAACTCCGTCCAGCGCGCGCACGTCCTCGACGCCGGCGGCGTCCTCGTCGGCGATGACCGGAACCGGGGATGCCTTCGCGACTTCGGCGAGCAGTTCCGGCGTCCCCGCCTGGATCGGCTGTTCCACGGCTTCGACGCCGTACTCGCTCGCGGCGGTCAGCAGGCGGACGGCCTGGTCGGCTTCCCAGGCACCGTTCGGGTCAAGCAGCAGCCGCGCGTGCGGGGCGGCGGCGCGGATCCCGGCGATCCGGTCCAGCTCGCTCTCGCCCCCGCCGACCTTGATCTTGATCAGCTCGAAGCCGCGCCCGGCCAGGGATTCGGCCGTGCGAACCGATTCCTGGAGGGACGTGATGCCGATCGTGTAGGCGGTCGGCACCCGCTGCGGCTTCGGAAGTCCCAGCAGTTCATGCACCGGAACCCCGCGCAGTTTCCCGACCAGATCGTGCAACGCCGCATCGATCGCGGCCTTCACCCCGGGAGCGGTGTCGAACTCTCCCGGCCGGGCAAGCAGATCCTCCGGATCCGCTCCTTCGATGGTGCTGCGCAGCGCCTCGACGTGTTCCGCGATGCGCGCGATGTCGAGTCCGTAGTAGACGCTCGTGACGACCTCGCCACGCCCCACAACGCCCTCGTGCTCGATCTCCAGCGTCACTGCCGCCCGCTCGTACATCACCGAGCGCGAGATGCGGAACGGCTCGCGAAGCCGGAGTTCGCTGTTGCTCCAACGGAGTTTCACGCGGGCACCCCCACAGCCGGAAGCGGATCGGACACCTGGCGACATCGCGCCCACCCCTGCACCTCCGCCGCACGCGGGTGGGCGATCTCCACCGGCCTGGTGGCGATCGGCCGGTCGAACAGGCCGCGCTCGCGGCAGTAGTCGTCGTCGAAGATCGTGTCGAGGTAGCGGTGCGGGCCGTCGGGGAACACCGTGACCACCCGCGCCCCCGGCTCGACGCGGGCGACCCACGCCGACACCACCGCGACCGCGCCGGTGCTCCACCCGCCGCTGACGAACGAGTGCCCGGCCAGCCGCCTGCACGCGTCGACCGCCTCCGCGGGCCCGATCCAGTGCACCTCGTCGAACTGCTCGTAGTCGACGTTGCGCGGGTGGATGCTGCTGCCCAGCCCGCGCATGAGCCGGGGCCGCGCGGGCTGGCCGAAGATCGTCGAGCCGACGGTGTCCACCCCCACCAGGCGGATCGCGGGCCAGTGCCTGCGCAGCGTGCGGATGGTGCCCGCGCTGTGCCCGCCGGTGCCGACGCTGCACACCAGGACGTCGGCCTCGCTGAGCTGGCGCACGATCTCCTCGCCGAGCGAGGTGTAGCCGGACGGGTTGTCGGGGTTGTTGTACTGGTCCGGCCAGTAGGCGCCGGGCAGGTCCCGGCACAGCTCCCGGACCCGGTCCAGCCGGGCCTGCTGCCAGCCGCCGGTGGTGTGCGGCTGCTCGACCACCTCGATCCGGGCGCCGTGCGCGCGCAGCAGCGACCGCATGCTCGCCTCCAGCTCCCGGTCGACCACCAGCACCACCGGGTGCCCGAGCGCCTGACCGGCGAACGCGAGCCCGATGCCGAGCGTCCCGCTCGTCGACTCCACCACGGGCGCGCCGGGCCGCAGCTCACCCCGGTTCCGCGCGCCGACCAGCATCGACAGCGCGGCCCTGACCTTCATCCCGCCGACGCTCAGGCACTCCAGCTTCGCCCAGAATCCGGGGTGCGGCTGCGGGAGCGGGGTGCTGATCCGGGCCAGCGGGGTGTCCGGGAGCAACGCGAGGAGATCCGGGTTGCCGTCCGCCACCGGCGGGCGCTCCTCGATGCGAACAGTCACAGCTGTCCTTCCCTCGTTTAGTCGCGGTGACCACCGATCCGGCGGTCCGGTCCCTCAGAGCGAGTAGCGGAAGAGGGTTGTGGGGCCGCCGTCGAGCCAGAAGAACGGGTACGGCTCGGCCGAGACCGCGGTGACGCCGGAACCGAGGAAGCACGGCAGCACGGCGCTGGCCGTCTGCGCGAACATCACCAGCTGCTTGCCCGTCGACCGCGCGTGCTCCAGCAGCGGCTGGAAGGTCCCGTTGCCCACGACCATTCCCGACGCGAGCACCGCGTCGCAGTCGTCGAGCACCTGCCCGGCGTCGGTGATGATCGGCTCGCCCCACTCCGTGACCCCGCCCTTGCGGTCGCAGGCGACGTAGGAGCAGCCCCGGTCGCGCAGGTGGTGCAGCAACGAGTTCACGACCCCGATCACCAGCACCCGCCGGGGCTCGCCCTGGACCAGGTCGACCACGGACTTGGCCCGGTGCATCGACTTCTGCAACGAGCTGCCGCGTCCTATGTGGACCTGCTCGCCGTGGACCGCGTGCGGGCGGACGCTCATCAGGTAGGCGTCGAGCGCGGCGACCCGCACCGCCTGGTGCGGATGCCCCAGCAGTTCCCGCACCGGTGTGCCGACGCAGTCGACGACCACGTCATCGGTCAGCTCGCCGGGCTCGACCGCGCACGAGCCCACCGCGTCCTCGACGCGCAGGCTCAGCACGTGGTTGCGGTACGAACGGCCGCGCGACGCGTGCCGGGCTCCCTGCTGGGTGAGGAAACCGACGCTGACCGCGGTGTCCCCGATCGGTCCACTCAGGACTTCGCGCACGAGCTCGTCGACCGATCCGACGCTCATGCGGGCACGCCCTCGGCGTAGCGGACCTCCAGCGCGCCGACCAGCGACTCCGCCCGCGCGCGGGCGCCGCCCGGCCCTGCGGTCACCATGACGTGGCCGAGGTAGTTGTTGTTGCTGGTCGCGGGCCCGGCCCGGTGCCCGGCGGGCTTGAGCTTGTAGTCCACGACGTCGTCGGCGGCGTCCAGCAGCCCGGCTCCGGTGATCTCGTGGAGGGTTCCCTCGCGCGGCGGCAGCAGGAACGAGATCGCGGCGCTGCCCGCGCCGGTGTCCGCGCGTTCCAGCGACGGCTGCTCGCCGAGCGCGACCTGCGCGTAGGCCGCGGCGAGGTCGATGCCGGTGACGCGGCGGACCAGCTCGGTGATCTGGTTGCCCGCCGGGCGCGGGTTGACCTCGACGATGCGCGGTCCGGCCGGGGTGATCTTGACCTCGGTGTGCCCGACCACGTTGTCCAGGCCCAGCGCCTCGATCGCGGCGACCGCGATCCCGGTGACGGCCCGCTCGGTCGCCTCGTCAAGCGCAGCCGGGAACATATGCCCGGTCTCGACGAACCACGGCGCGCCGGCGACGCTCTTGTCCGTCACGCCGACGACGGTGGTCCGCCCCTGGAACGTCACCGTCTCGACGCTGACCTCAGGACCGGTGAGCAGTTCTTCCAGCAGTACGGTCGGATTCCGGCGCTGGCCGCGCGCGTTGACCGGAAACCCTTGCAGCGCCGCGTAAGCGTCGCGGAGCTCGGCTTCGTCGTGGACCTTGCGCACGAACATCCCGGCGCACAGGTCGACCGGCTTGAGCACCAGCGGGAACCCCATCGCCGCCGCCGCTTCCTCCAGCCCGGCAGCGGTTTCGGCGAGTGCGAACGCCGGTCCGGGCACGTCGGCCTCGCGGAGTGCACGGCGCGTGAGGTCCTTGCTGCACGCGCGTTCCACCGCCTCCGGCGGGGCGCCGGGGAGACCGAGCCGGTGGGCGAGGTGGGCGACGGCGGGCAGGTAGTAGTCGCAGGAGGTCAGCACGCCGTCGAAGCCGAGGACCTGGTGCAGCTGCTCGGCGTGCGCAGCGAGCGCGGGGACGTCGTTGGTCTCGCAAGTGAGCAGGTTCTCCGCGCCGAGCAGCGGGTGCGTGCCGGGAACCGGGTTCGAGCGCAGGTAGTGGTGCAGGTCGCGCGTGATGAAGCTGAACCGGTGCCCTGCCTCCCTGATTGCTCTGGGAAGCAGCGTGCTCATCGCCCCGACCCAGCTCTCGACCATCAGCAGGTGACCCACTCCAGCTCCCTCGTTCGGTTGAACCAGCCGAGCGGCGATGATAATCGTTGTCAATAAGCTCCACAACCACCTAGCGGGTAACAACGAAGGGTGAAGTCACTGTGATCACAGCCCGGCTCTGCCTCGCGGTCGTCCTGACGACGCCGCTGCTCGGCGCGGCCCCGGTTCCGCTCCGGTTCGAGGAGTGCCCGCCCGGGGTCGACCCGGCGCTGGAGTGCGCGCAGCTGGAAGTCCCGCTGGACCACGCCAATCCGGACGGGCGGACGCTGTCCGTCGCCGTCTCCCGGATCAGGGCGTCCGGAACGCCGGAGGAATACCGAGGCGCGTTATTGGTCAATCCCGGCGGCCCGGGCGGAAGCGGGCTGGAGTACGCGGCGACCAAACGCGCGAAACTTCCCGAGTCCGTGCAGCGCTCCTACGACATCATCGGCTTCGATCCGCGCGGAGTCGGCCGCAGCGCGCCCGTCGACTGCGGGCCCGCGGGCGGACTTTTCGACCACCCGACAGCAGATCCCGTCGACGAGGACGCCTTTCTCGCGGGCTTGAAGCGGATCTCCGACGACTGCGTCAAGCACATCGGCGAGGTCCGCCCGCACATCAACACCGCCAACACCGCCCGCGACATGGACCTCCTCCGCCGGGCGCTGGGCCAGCCGGAGCTGAACTACCTCGGCGTCTCCTACGGCACTTATCTCGGCGCGGCTTACGCGGCCGAATTCCCCGAGCACGTCGGCAGAATGGTCCTCGACAGCGTGGTGAGCCCGGACGACTGGCACACCTTCGACGTCAAGCAGGGCTTCGCGATGATCGAGCAGCGCGACGTCCTGCTGCGCTGGATCGCCGCGCACCCGACCACCGGCCTCGGCTCAACGCCGGAAGAAGTCCGCGCGAACTACGACCGCGCCCGCGGCCTGCTCACAGGACACCCGGAGTTCGGCCCGGGCGAGTTCGACCGGCTCGTGTACCGAACCCTGTCCCGCACCGAGCGCTGGGAGCCGTTCGCCCGCGCGCTGGCGACCTACCTCCAGACCGGCGACACCACGGGCTTCGGCCCCGCCGAGCCGACCGACCGCAACTACGAAGCCGCCCTGCGCACGGTCAAGTGCGCCGACAGCCCCCGACCGTCCACATCGGACGTGACCGGAGCGGTGCGCGCGCTCCGCGCGGCGGACCCGCAACCGGTCCTGACCGGCCTCGAAGCCGCCACCTGCGCGTACTGGCCGGAACCGCACGAACCGGCCCGCCTGGGCAGCAACGACATCCCGCCCGTACTGCTCACCCAGGCGTCCCACGACCCGACCACACCGCTGGCCGGAGCGCGGGAAATGCAGGCCAGGCTGGGAGGTTCCCACATGGTCACCCTGCACAACAGCTACTCCCACGGCGTCTTCGCCAGCCAGCGCAACCCTTGCGTCGACGACACCGCCGCCGCGTATCTCGTCGACGGCGCCGTTCCCGCTGGGGACGTGGAGTGCTCGGGGGCTGGGCTGCCCTGAGGCCGATCAGGCGTCAGCTTCGGGCGGGCGCGGGGGTTTTCCTTCCTGGTCCTGGGAATCCCAGTCGCCGAACACGGCGGGCGCGACCTGCGGGAGCCCCAGCTCCTGCCAAGCCTCGCCGGTGCGATCGACGTACTTGTTGACGTGGTCTTTGTCCTCCGCACGCTGACCGCGATCGGCCACACCGGGCGCACCGGCGAAGCCGCTCACAACACGGGCCGATGTCGTGCCGGTAGTGCCCTTCGCGCCGCCACCGGAACCGCCAACACTGGAACGCCCGCCGCCGGGCCTTTCACCGCCGGACTTCCCGTTGCCACCGGCCTTTCCTGCGCCACCGCGACCCGTTCCGGTACCACCGGCCGGCACTCCACCGGCGCTGGTCGGCGGAACCACCGCGCCGCCCGCGCTCGACGCAGTGGCGGGACCGGTGCCGCTCGCGTTCGGTGCCGTGGCCGCCGCCGGGGCAACCCATGCCGAACCGGATTCGGCCGGAGCCTCCGGAGTCGGCGAAGGTTCCGCTACGGGCGAATTCGGCTGAGCCTGCGTAGGAATCGGCATCGGCGTGTGCGCCACAGGAGTCGGCAGCGTCGTGTTTTCGGTACTGGCGTAACCGAACCGCGGATCGATCTTGTCCACCGGCTTCGTCTGCGCAGGGCCGACCTCACCGGAGAAGACAGGCAGCGGCGAGAACTTCTGCACCCCGCTGACCCGCTCGTTGCTCACGTCGGCGTAGGAGGTGTACTGCTGCCGAGCGTGCGTCTCAACCTGGATGTGCACTTCCTCGTGCATGGCCCGCAATCCGCTCTTGACCGCGTACGAGAACGGATTGACGTAGTCGCTCCACCCGATGTTGTCCGGCGGGACCACGTGTGGCGGCGGAAAAGCGTTCTTGAAGTCCGCCGATCCCTGCGCCTGCCGTCCAACCACGACACTGACGTCGGCCGCGACCTCGGCTGCCTCCCGCGTCGCCTTCGACAACGGCGTCATGCTCTCCTTGGCCTGGTCACCAGCCGCTCCCCACATCACGACGTCGAACTTCCGCAACACCGCTTCCAACGCCACATCGGCTTCGCGGAACGCGGCGCTGACCCGGTTCAGCCAGATGGCCTCGGCCCGAGAAGCAGATGCCACCCCCGGACCGGCCTCGACTTCCCGGTAGATCTTCGGATGATCGAACGGCGCCTGCCCGGGTGCGGGCACCTCGGCGACGCCGAACGCCCAGTCAAACGTTTCCATGCCCCCAAAGTCCCTTCTCACGCAGGAGGAAGGTTCGCCAGCACCAGACCCGTGATCTTGTCCGACATCGCGCAGGGGGCCGCGTACTCCGGATTGCCGCGGCCGTCGGAACCAGTGGTGAAGTGCACCGTCAGCGCGTCCGCGTCCGAGACCCCGACGATCGTCGAACAACGGATGTCGCTTGTTCCCCCAT
Organism: Saccharopolyspora taberi; assembly: GCF_039534165.1. Taxonomy (NCBI): domain Bacteria; kingdom Bacillati; phylum Actinomycetota; class Actinomycetes; order Pseudonocardiales; family Pseudonocardiaceae; genus Saccharopolyspora; species Saccharopolyspora taberi. The sequence continues at coordinate 54,207 of NZ_BAAAUX010000012.1, forward strand.
GCACCGCCGGGTATCCGCTCACCTCAGCGGTCGGATTTCCCTGTTCGTCGCCATGGATCTTGGACTCCCAACGCAACCCGTCGCCTTGAACCGTGTCCGGAGCGACGGTGGCCGAGAACTGCTGATTCCTCCACGTGCACTTCGGCTGCCCCCACTCCGACTGATCGGGTTCACCCGTGATTGCCGCCTTCAGCTGCTGAAGTTGTTCCACCGACAGCAGTTGGCACGGATCAGGGAACGCTTTGAGGTTCTTCGGATGGTCGATGTGCAGCGGATCGTCGGCTGCTTGGGATGTTGCGCCTGCCGGAACAGGGGCCGGATCCGGTACTCCGCTCACAACAGTGGCGCAGCCCGTCGAGCCAAGCGCGACCAGGCCGGCGGCTACCAGCACCATGCGTGATCTCCGCATGATCACCCCGCTCTGTTTTCGTCGTCGATCCGCTGGTATTCGTCGAGCGCTTTCGCAACCGCAGCCTTGAAACCGTCGATCCAACTGATCATCTGGCTCGTCGTCCGATACAGGTCCCCGTCGCCGCCCTGCGCTCGGGCGCCGAGTTCCCTGAAGACCCCCACCGTCGCATCGTCGACGAACGGAGGCTGGACGCCCTTCAGCTCAAGGGCCACGTCCTGGATCTTCTCGTACTTCTCGCGCACTGCGCCGAGCTCAGCCAGCAGCTCCGGTGCTCGATCGAGATCGACGTGGAAAGTAGTGTGTCCGTTGACGCTCACCGCTGAGTCCTCCTCAGGCCGGTTACGTTGCGGCGCGCGCGATCCTTCCACTGACGCTCAGTAGTCAGCTAGGCGGTTGCCCCGATTTGACGCAATCGTTGCCACGGCTGGGCCTAATAGCCCAGCGGTGCCTCAAGTTTTGCTCGATGGTCCCCCAGCGCCTCGGCGATCAAATGATCATGCGCTGGCCCAACGAGAGTCTGCTCGCCGTATGGCGCCTGCGGGATCCTTGCTACGCGCCCGGACGCACAATGATGCGTCGTGATCGACCACGGTGCGAGGTGGCGACGGCCCATGGCGTCGCGGATTCCGACGTTGAACTGGCCGATCCGTCGGTCGGCGAGCTTCGCGAAGGCTCCGACGGTGCGGGCGTCGTCGGTGCTGACACCCGCCTGCCCCAGTTCGTACGCGATCCAATCCCCTTGATCCGCCTTGTGGTTCTCCGCTTCGAGCGCTGCCGCGGTCAGGATCTCCGTCGGTACCAGCACCGGCCGTCCCGACGCCGGAGCGGCATCGGGCAGGCAGTCGACCAGCCTCCGGTCGGCGCTGGCCGGGCGGACCTCGTCGATCCGCACCCGGTCCGCTCGCAGCACGATGCGGAACGCCAGCCCCTGGCCGACCGCCACCATCGCGCGCGTCTCCGGCTCGTCCGGTGCGGTCAGGTAGAGGTAACCGAAGCTCTGGCCGTACACCAGCGCGGAGACGATCTCGTACCAGCGGTCGTCCAGCCGTCCGCTGCTCTCGATCCACCCCTTCGACCGCGCGCTGTCCTCCGCGGCGGCCAGCGTGGCTCCCGGATCGGCCGGCTGCGCCAGACCGCTTCCGCGTGAGAACACGAAAACCGGTACGTCGAACCTGCGCCGGCTCTCCGCCGCCGATGCGAGTCCCGCGTCGTGGCGGGCCTTCTCGCTCCGCACGATCACGCCGAATTCCCACAAGCTGCATTCCATCCCAACGCCCCCGGAACGTCGAAACGCGAGCCCAGCTTGCGGAGCCTAGCCATGTCACCGTGAAACGGTTCAGCACTGCGGGAAGGACCACCCGGACAGCCGAAACCTCACCGCCCGATGCCGGTGATGGACCGGACCTCCATCTCCGCGCTGCGGCGCTCGTCGAGCTGGCCGCCGCCGAGCAGGGTGCCGACGTAGCCGCACAGGAACGAGATCGGGATCGACACGATGCCCGGGTTGCTCAGCGGGAACCACGCGAAGTCCACCCCCGGCAGGATCGACTCCGGGCCGCCGGAGACGACCGGGGAGAAGCTCATCAGCAGCAGGCAGGAGCCGAGGCCACCGTAGATCCCCCAGAGCGTGCCGCGGGTGTTGAACCTCCGCCAGTACAGCGTGAACAGCAGGGTCGACAGGTTCGCCGATGCGGCGAAGGCGAACGCCAGTGCCACCAGGAACGCGATGTTCTGGCCGTTTACCAGGATTCCGCCCGCGATCGACGCCGCGCCGATGACCATCGCGGTCAGCCTGGCGACCCTGACCTCCGAGTCCGGGTCGGCCTCCCCCCGGCGCAGGACGTTGGCGTAGACGTCGTGGGCGAACGAGGCCGACGCGGTCAGCGTCAGGCCCGCGACCACCGCGATGATCGTGGCGAACGCGACCGCCGCGATGATTCCCAGCAGCACCGTCCCGCCGACGCGGTAGGCCAGCAGCGGCGCGGCCGAGTTCTCCCCGCCCGGCGCGGAGAGGATCGCCGCCGGCCCGTTCACCGCACCCGCGCCATAGCCGATCACCAGCGTGCACAGGTAGAACACCGCCATCGTGCAGGTCGCCCAGACCACCGAGCGGCGCGCCTGCTTGGCGTCGGGCACGGTGTAGAACCGCATCAGCACGTGCGGCAGCCCCGCGACGCCGAGCACCAGGGCCAGCGACAGCGACACGAAGTCCAGCTTGGTCAGCGGGTTCGCGCCGTACTGCGCGCCCGGCGCGAAGATCTTCTCCCCCAGCGGGTTGCTCTCGGCCGCCCGCTCCAGCAGCGAGGTCAGGCTGAAGCCGAACTTGCCCATCAGGAACAGCGTGATCATCAGCACGCACAGCATCAGCATGACGGCCTTGATGATCTGCACCCAGGTCGTGCCCTTCATCCCGCCGACCAGCACGTAGGCCACCATGACCACGCCGACTACCGCGATCACCAGCGCCTGCCCGCTGCCGCTGTGCACGTCCAGCAGCAGCGCGACCAGGCCACCGGCGCCCGCCATCTGGGCGACCATGTAGGCCAGCGAGATCACGATCGTCGACACCGCGGACGCGGCCCGCACCGGACGCTGCCGCATCCGGTAGCTGAGCACGTCGCCCATGGTGAACCTGCCGGTGTTGCGCAGGAGTTCGGCGACCAGCAGCAGGTTCACCAGCCACCCGACGAGAAAGCCGATGGAGTACAGGAACCCGTCGTAGCCGTAGACCGCGATCGCCCCGGCGATGCCGAGGAACGACGCCGCCGACAGGAAGTCGCCGGACAGCGCGATCCCGTTCTGCGCGCCGTTGAACCCGCCTCCCGCGGCGAAGTACTCGGTGGCGGTGCCGATGCTGCTGGCCCGGTACACCACGAACAGGGTGATCAGCACGAACACCCCGAAGATGCTCATGTTGAGCACCGGATTGGCCGCGATCACGACGGCTCACCCCCGGTCACCTCGCGGTGCAGCGCCGCGACCCGCGGGTCGATCCGCCTGGCCGCGTACTGCAGGTACAGCGCGGTGATCAGGATCGTCGAGGCGAACTGCCCGACTCCCATCACCAGCCCGACGTTGACCACCCCGAACAGCCTGGTGCTCATGAAGTCGTGGAAGTACGCCGCGAGCACGACGTAGCCGAGGTACCAGACGAAGAACAGCGCGCTCATCGGGAACACGAAGGCGCGCAACCTCCTGCGCAGCACCAGGAAGTCGCGGCTGCGCGCGATGGCGGGGAAATCCGGTTCGGGGATTTCCCGGCGCGCTGCGGACCGGTCGATCGCGCCGAAGGCGGCGGGACGGCGGGCATCGCCGGCCCGCCGGGATTGCGACTGGGTTGCGTGGGGCATGCGTCCTTCCAAGCGGTCAGGTCGCCGCGGCAACGGGGACTTTGCGTGGGGAAGCGATTCGCCGGACATCGGCAACTGCCGACAGCGCCGGAAGTCTAGCCAGCGAAGTGATCTCGGAGTTGCGACGCAACGACACAGCACACCTATTGATGAATTTGTCGGTCACGTACCGTGTTTGACGACCAGAAGGCCGACTCCCCGCGGTACCGGTACGGATTATTGATCTTGTTCTGCCCGGATCCCGAGCCGGCGCGATCTCCGCTGGTCAGCGGATGTTGATCGAATGCGGGAAATGATCGGGAAAACCCTGATCCGGGGATGGCGGGCCAACTTCAGCCGGACAGGAAGCACCTATCACCCATCAGGTGAAAAAGTGCTGCTGCGGCCCATGATCCCGTACACAAACGGTGTCGGCAAATCCGCGGCGCGCGGGCCCGGCGCCGGTCAATGATCTTCCTTTGCCGCGATTTCCCTGGTCAGCCAAGGAAAACGGAGAGCATCGGGTGATCGTTATGGTGGGGTAAGGTTCTGCACTCGACATCCGGAACGAACCAAACGCCCGGAACCCAGCAAGCACGGAAACTGCCCGACAGCACGGGAATACCGAGCACGGGAATAAACCAAAACGCGCCCCGGAACCGGGTGCACCACCGCGCCGGCCGGCCACCGGAAACCTCCCGGTTTCCCGGGAGAACACCGCCACGCATCAACGAACGTTGGGCCGCACCTGCCCACCAGACGAACGCGCTGTTGGCGACTCGTTTCGACCGCGCGGGAAGGGATTGCGTCGTGAGCAGCGGATTCGACAGCTCGCCCGTCGACGCGCACCGGGCGCCCGCGTGGTCGCGCGCCGCTCGCGGAATCGTCCAGTGGCGCAACTGGAGGCTGGCCTTCAAGCTGGCCGCCGTCGTGCTCGTCCCGGTGATCACCGCCGTGACCCTCGGCGTGATGCAGATCCGGGAGCAGATCGAGCACGCGGCCGGGTACACCGAGATGGACCGCGTCGTCGCCGCGGCCGGATCGGTGCGCTCCTCGGTCGACATGCTCCAGGACGAACGCACCGCGGCAGCCGAGTTCCTGGCCGACGGCCCGGTCCGTCCGCAGCAGTTGCAGGACCGCTTCACCGCGTCCGACCGGGCCATGCAGCACCACGTCGCGGTGCTGCGGGAGAACCTCGCCGACAACGTCGTGGTCCGGCTCGCGCGCCAGGACGCCGAGCGCAAGGTCGGCGAGCTCCCCCTGCTGCGCGAGCAGATCCTGGGCACCCACGTCGATCCCGGGGTCGCGGTCAACAGCTACACCGAGATCATCAGCGTGCTGCTCGGCCTGGACCGGACGCTGATCAGCCAGGTCTCGTCGGCGCAGCTGACCTCGACCGCGATCAGCGTGCACGAGCTGGCCAAGATCGGCGAGGAGATGCGGCTCCAGCAGGCGGTCGTGCTGATGGGCCTGACCCGGGGCAGCCTCAACACCCGGGAGATCGCGCTGCTCGACGCGAGCGAGACCCGCCGCGCCGCCGCCCTGCGCGAGTTCCGGGCCACCGCGAGCCCGCGGGAACGGCTGGACTACGACCGGATGTACCTGCGGCCGGAGACGACCGCGCGGGAGACCACGCTGCGGCTGGCGATGACCGAGCGCAAGCCCGGCGAGTCCGAGCTGTCCTCGGCCCTGGTGACCCCGCCCGCGTGGCAGGCCCAGTCGGCGCGCGCGCTCGACGCGCTGGTGGCGATCCAGACCCGGTTGGAGAACCGGCTCCACGACACGGCTTTCTCGTTGCAGGACATCGCGAGCAACCTGGCCGGGCTGGAGTCGGTGATCCTGCTGTCCACGCTGCTGATCGCGGGCGCGGTGGCCGCGCTGGTGGCCCGCCAGCTGCTCGGCTCGCTGGCGCTGCTGCGCCGCAGCGCGCTGGAGACCGCCAACGTCCGGCTCCCGCAGGCGGTGTCCGACATCCGCGCCGGGCACGGCGAGCGGACGCCGATCGAGCGGGTTCCGGTCGACACCACCGAGGAGATCGGCCAGGTCGGCCGGGCCTTCGACGCGGTGCACTCGCAGGCCGTCAGCCTCGCCTCCGAGCAGGCCGAGCTGCGGCACCACTACAGCGACTCGTTCATCAACGTGTCCCGGCGGAGCCAGAGCCTGCTGGAGCGCCAGCTGCGGCTGTTCGAGCAGCTGGAGCGGGACGAGGAGGACCCCGACCAGCTCGCCACGCTGTTCCAGCTCGACCACCTGTCCACCCGGATGCGCCGCAACAACGAGAACCTGATGGTGCTCGCCGGTTCCGACCTGGCGCGGCGGTTCACCCAGCCCGCCTCCCCCGCGGACCTCGCCCGGGCCGCGGTGTCCGAGATCGAGCACTACCCGCGGGTGCTCGTCGAGCCGCTGCCGGACGTGCGGATCGTCGGCTACGCCGCCAGCGATCTGGTGCGGCTGCTGGCCGAACTGCTCGACAACGCGGCGAACTTCTCCGCCCCGCAGACCAGCGTCGTGGTGTCCGGGCACCGGCCCGGCGACGGCTCGCTCGGCATCGACGTCGTCGACCAGGGCATCGGGATGAAGCCGGAAGCGCTCGCGGCGGCCAACGAGCGGCTGGCCAGCGACGGCGAGATCGAGCTGTCCACCTCGCGGCGGATGGGGTTGTTCGTGGTCGGCAGGCTGGCCGCCCGCCACGGCATCCGGGTGGAGCTGCACCCGGGGCCGGAGGGCACCGGGCTGCGCGCCCACGTCGGCGTCGGCGCCGAGCTGCTGGTGGAGACCGCTCCGGCGGCGGCCCGGATCAACGGCGTGGCCGACAGCGACGTGCCGCTGCCGACCGCGCGCATCGAAGAACCGCCGACCCAGCGCAGGCCCATCCCGGGGTCGGAGGAGGAGACGCTGGTCCAGGCGTTCGACTGGGCGGCGGCCGAGCAGGACGCGGCGAGTCCCGGTCAGCGCAACGGTTTCGGGCCCGCGGTGCCCCAGCGGCCGTCCGGCAACAACGGCGTCCCCCAGCACCAAGCACCCCAGCACCAGGAAGCACTCCAGCGCCCGGAAGCAACCCAGTACAACGAAGCAACCCAGCACCACGAAATACCGCAGTACAACGGAACACCGCAGCACAACGGCGTACCGCGGCACAACGGAACGCCGCAGTACAACGGTCACCACAACGGGGCGCCGACGCCGATCTTCGACGACCTGGCTTCGGCGTGGTTCCAGGTGTCGCAGCCTCCCGACCGCGGGACCGCGAACGGCGGCAGCGTGCGGTGGCCTGCCCGGCCCGCGGGCCCCGGACAGGACTGGAGCTTCGCCAACGACCAGGAACGGCGCCGGGCCGAGGAGGTCGCCGCGAACGAACCGGCGGACTACACCTCGGTCGGGCTGCCGGTCCGCGTGCCCCGCGCGCACCTGGTCGCGGGCAGCGCGGCCGGTGGGGAAACCCCGCGGCTGCAACGGGATCCGAACGTCGCGCGGGGTCGGCTGGCCAGCTTCCAGCACGGCCTGCACCGGGGGCGGCACCGGCAGAACGGCGCGCCTCCCGTGCTCGGCCCGGAGCCGCCCGCCGCCCCTCCGGTCGCGCCCGAGCCCGCGCCGCCGGTCGAGGAACCGGCCGACTACACCTCCGCCGGGCTGCCGCGCAGGAGTCCCCGCTCGCAGCTGGTCGCGGGCGTGGCGAACGACCCGGCCGCGACCCCGCCGCGCGACGCCGACCTGATGCGCGGGCGGCTGACGAGCTTCCAGCGCGGGGTCCGCGAGGGCAAGCACACGCTGCGCGAGGACGCGGCCGACGACCACCGGTGACACAGCACAACCAACGAAGGACAGGAGGCGCTATGAACTCCCAGCAACCCCAGCCGAGCCAGTTCGGCTGGTTGGTCACGGATTTCACCGAACGGGTGCCGGGGGTGGCGCACGCGGTCGTGGTGTCGGCCGACGGGCTGCTGCTCACCGCCTCGGCGAAGCTGCCCACCGACCGGGCCGACCAGCTCGCCGCTGTCGCGTCGGGGCTGCTGAGCCTGACCCAGGGCGCGGCCCGCTGCTTCGAGGCGGGCGCGGTCACCGAGACGGTGGTCGAGATGGAGCGCGGCCTCATGCTGCAGATGGCGATCAGCGACGGCTCCTGCCTGACCGTGCTGGCCTCCCCGCACTGCGACATGGGCCTGATCGCCTACGAGATGGCCATGCTCGTCGAGCGGGTCGGCCAGATCCTGACGCCGGAACTCCGCTCCCAGCTCCAGGGCACGAATCGAGTGATGACCGGCCAGTCGGTGTGAGGACCCCATGACCACAGGTTCGGGCTCATCAGGACGCCGCCACGCGGCCGGGTCGTCGGACGCGGACGTGATGGCCGAGGTGTTCAACAGGTTCACGCTCAGCAGCGGGCGCGGCAGGCGTCAGGCCGCCGTCGCGGAGCCCTCGGAGCCCGGTCAGGACGCCTCCTGGCCGGTCGAGGAGCCTGTCGAGGTCGAGGAGCCGCCGGAACCGGAGGAGCCGGTGGAGGCCAGGGAGCCGGGCGAGCCGCGGCATGCCGGTGCGGAGGAGTCCTCCACCTGCATCCGCCCGTACGCCTGGACCGGTGGCCGGACCAGGTCCAGCCAGCGGCTCGAACTGGAAACGCTGGTGTCCACCAGCGAGATGTGCCGATCGGCCATGGTGCAGCGCCTCGAGCACCACTCGATAGCGGAGCTGTGCAGGCATCCGCGGTCGGTGGCCGAGGTGGGCGCGATGCTGGCCGTCCCCCTCGGTGTCGCCCGGGTCCTGCTGGGCGACATGGCCGATCTCGGGCTGATCACCGTGCACCGCACGGTCACCGAGAACGGCAGCACGTCGCACCTGATGCTCATGGAGCGGGTCCTGAAGGGACTGCGAAGGCTGTGATCCGCGTCTGCTCCCGACATCTGCCCCGACCACGTGAGGTGGCCCCGCATGACACCTGAAACGCGTTTCCGGACCGCACCGCCGAACCAGGCATCGGCCGCGACCTCGGCGAAGATCGTCGTGGCCGGCGGCTTCGGCGTCGGCAAGACGACCTTCGTGGGTTCGGTGTCGGAGATCGTGCCGCTGACCACGGAAGCGGTGATGACCGAGGCCAGCCAGGGGATCGACGACCTTCGGGCGACCCCGGACAAGCAGACGACGACGGTGGCGATGGACTTCGGCAGGCTGTCGCTGGACTCGGACCTGATCCTGTACCTGTTCGGCACGCCGGGCCAGCACCGCTTCTGGTTCATGTGGGACGACCTGGTGCGCGGGGCCATCGGCGCGATCGTGCTCGTCGACACCCGGCGGCTCGCGGACTGCTTCTCGGCGATCGACTTCTTCGAGGACCGCAGGCTGCCCTACATCGTCGGCCTCAACTGCTTCGACGGCCGGATGCTGCACCGGGTGGACGACGTGCGCGAGGCCATCGCGGTGGGCTCGGACGTGCCGATCATCGCCTGCGACGCCAGGAACCGGGAATCCACGAAGCAGGCGCTGATCGTGCTGGTCGAGTACGCCATGCGCTGGTGGCTGCGGCGGTCGGGGTAGCTCCGCGCGACCGTCAGCGGCCGTAGGGGAATCCGCCGCCGAACGGGAGTTCCTGGGACTGGCCGGAACCGGGCGCGGTCTGCGGGGCCTTGTCCTCCACGCTGCCGAGGGTGACCTCGACCTGGCGCGGGTTGTTGCCCTGCGTGTCGGCGACGGTCAGGGTGACCTTGGAACCCGGTGCGTGCGCGCCGATCTGCGCCATCAGGTCGGTGAACGCGGTCACCGACTTGTCGCCGACCTTCAGGACCGTCTCGCCGGGCTTGATGCCCGCGGCCTCCGCCGCGCCGCCCGGGACGACCTGGCTGATGGTCGCGTGGCCGTTCGACGAGTCGCCGCCGAGGATCCCCAGTTGCGGCTTCATGGCCACGCCCTTGGCGATGATCTCGTTGGCGACCCGCGCGGCGGTGTCGACCGGGATGGCGAAACCGAGCCCGATGCTGCCCGAACTCGCGTTCTGGGCGCCGTTCCCGCGGATGCTGGAGTTGATGCCGATCACCTGGCCGTCGACGTTGACCAGCGGTCCGCCGGAGTTGCCGGGGTTGATGGAGGCGTCGGTCTGGAGTCCGTTGTAGACGACGGCTTCGCCGTTGTCGCCCTGGACCTGCACGGTCCGGTCGAGCGCGCTGACGATGCCGGAGGTGACGGTGCCCTCCAGGCCCAGCGGCGACCCGATCGCGACGACGGGCTGTCCGACCTTGAGGTCGGAGGACTTGCCGAGCTCGGCCGGAGCGAGACCGCTGACGCCGTCGAGCTTGATGACGGCGAGGTCGTAGGAGGGAGAGGTCCCGACCACCTTCGCGGAAACCTTGCGGCCGTCGGACAAAGTCACCGTGATCTGCCCGCCGTTGCCGACGACGTGGTTGTTGGTGAGCACGAACCCGTCGGCGGTAAGCACCACGCCGGTGCCCTCAGAGGAGCCGTAACCGGACTGCACCCCGATGTCGATGGTGCTCGGCGAGACCTTCTCGGCGGCGAACTGCACAGTGCCGCTCTGGGCACTGATCTGGGTGCCGGTGGTGGGATTGTGCTGCGAGAGCGAAGTGGGCGTGCTCCCGCTGCCGGTGACCAGGAGCGTGCCACCGACACCGGCCGCACCACCGACGAGCCCCGCGATCAGGGCGACGGCGACGACGCCACCGGTGACCCCGGAGGACTTCGCGGGCGGTGGCGGCGGCGGTAAGGGCTGACCGGGGAACTGAGCGGTGTTCTCATCAGGAGTCATACGTCCGACGATGGCGCGCAATGCTGAGAAATCCCTATGGATTCCCTGTCGAAACACCACGGAGTCGCCCAGACACCCTGTGAACAAGGGGCAGGGGCAAGGGGCAGGAGCAAAGGCAAGAGGAAGGGCAAAGGGCAGGGGCAAGAGGAAAGGGACCAGCCGCCTTTGGAGCCCAACCCACAGGGCGGGGTTGAAGTCTCCACCCACAAGGGCGGGGTTCGGTTCTCATCCCGTCGACCTGGCGCAGCCCGATCAGACCGTGTCAAGGGGGCACAAGCCCGGAAACCGCAGCGGACCAGCACAAACCGCCCCCTTGACGCGGTCTGATAGCCCTCCGTGGAGGTCGACGGGATGAGAACCACCCCAACCGAACCGCAGCAGACAGCCCCATCTCATCCCGGAGACCTGCCGGGGGCCTGGGGGCGGCGAGCGCCCCAGAACCACAAGCCCAAAAGAACCCGAACCGGCAAAGCCGCTTCGGCCCCAAACCGCCAAAACCCTCACCCACCCCCACCCCCACCCTGCCGCTGCCGATGAACCCGAACCCGATGCCGAACCCCGCAAACCTCGGCGGAGCACCACCGCCGCCGCCCACCGGGATCGAGAAACAACAACCCGCACTCGGGATCCCCGCAAGTCCGCAGCGTCCGCGCCGCTGACCCGGTGAGGTGCTCCGCGGCCTGCCGGGCGATCCGCGCGAGCGCCTCGCGCGGCGTCCGCGGCCCCTCCAGCCGCCCACCGGCACCCAGAACGAGCGGCCGGTCGTCGGCGAGCGCCGCATTGACCACCTCGACATCGCCCGCGGCCCAGGACTCCCCGCGCACGGTGGCCAGGGCCAGTCCGCGAAGCGCCTCGCGGACTGAGCGCGCGTGCGAGAGGTCCGCGTCGGAGGCGTCGGCCGCGGGCCGCAGGCCCTTGGCCCCGAACCACGCGTCGAGCCGGTCCGCGCTGGTCAGGCGCTCGATCGGCGCGGGCCCGTACGCCTTGGCGACGGTGGCGATCAGGTCGAGCCACGTCGCGCCGGTTTCGCATCGGAGCCAGCGCTCGCTGTCCATGGTCCGAAACATACTCCCGGCGTAACAGGTAGTGGTGTTACGGTCCCGGTAACAGATCAACCTGTTACAAGGAGCAGTCGTGACCCTTGCCGAGGACCGGCCCACCACTTCCAGCCCACCGCGATGGGTCCGCGTCGTGCTCCCGGTGGCCTTCATCCTGATCTGGAGCAGCGGCTACCTCGCAGGCACCATCGGGGCGCACGCCGGTGCGCAGCTGGCGCTGGTGTTCTGGCGGTTCTTCATCGCCTTCCTGCTGCTGGGCGCGGTTTCCCTCGCCACCCGCGCGCCGTGGCCCACCCGCCCGCGCACCTACCTGCACCTGCTGGTGATCGGCGTCCTCCTGCAGACCGTGCAGCTCGGCGGCGTCTACCTCGGTCTCGGCCTCGGCGTGCCCGCCGGGCTCTCGTCGCTGATCATCTGCAGCGCGCCGCTGATCGTCGCCGCCGCCGGGGTGCCGCTGTTCGGCGAGCGGCTGACCGGAATCCAGTGGGCCGGGCTCGGGATCGGGCTCGTCGGGGTCGGAATCTCGTTGAGCGGCAGCATCTCCGGCGGCGGGAACATCGCGGGCTACGCGCTGACCGGCGTCTCGCTGCTCGGGCTAGCGGGCGGGACGCTGTATCAGAAGGGCGTCGGCGTCGACGTCGACCTGCGCACCGGCACCACGATCCAGCTCCTCGGCTCCTCCGCGACCAGCCTGCTGCTGGCCCTCGCGCAGGGCAGCCTGGCCATCCCGCTGAACCCGGCGGCGCTGGGTTCGCTGGCCTGGCTGGCGAGCGTGAACTCGATCGGCGGGCTGCTCCTGCTGTTCCTCCTGCTGCGGCAGCGTTCGGGCGGCGCGGCGACGAGCCTGCTCTACCTGGTTCCCCCGGTCACCGCGCTGATCGCGGTCCCGCTGCTCGGGCAGGGCATCACCGCGGGCGTCTTCGCCGGGATGGCCGTCTCCGGCGTCGGGGTGTTCCTCGTCAACCGCCGGAGCGCGTGAGGCGCCCGACAAAGCCCGGCTCGGCGCAGGACTTCGTCGTAGGGTCCGACAGATCCGGTCGGCGAGGAGGTCGAGGTGTTCGCAGGGCGAAGATCGCTGTGGTGGCTGCTCGGTCCGGTGGTGCTCTACCTGCTGGCGCTGCCGCTGTACAACCGGGTCGAACCCGTCGTGCTGGGGTTGCCGTTCTTCATGTTCTGGACCCTGCTGTCGACCCTGCTGACACCGCTGTGCATCTGGCTGGCCGCCCGCGGCGACCCGCTGTGGAAGGCCGACCGAGACGGCGGTGACGCCGGATGAACGCCAACGCCGCGGTCTCGGTCGGGATCTTCGCGGTGTTCGTCGTCGGCGCGGTCGCGCTGGGCCTGCTCTCGCTGCGCGGCCGGGACCGGACGAACCTCGCGGAGTGGTCGGTGGGCGGGCGCAGCCTCGGCGTCGTCCTGATCTTCGTGCTGATGGCCGGGGAGACCTACACCAGCTTCAGCTACCTCGGCGCGGCCGGCTGGGCCTACAACTACGGCATGCCGGTGTTCTACCTGGTCGCCTACCTGGCGATCGGGTTCGCCGTCGGCTACGTGGTGGGCCCCGTCCTGTGGCACTACGCGCACCGGAACCAGCTGCACAACATCACCGACATCACCGCGCACCGGTTCGGCTCCCCGCTGTTCGGCGGCGCGGTCGCGGTGCTGACCACGGTGTTCCTGCTGCCCTACATCCAGCTGCTGATCACCGGCATGGGCGTGGTCATCTCGACCATCAGCTACGGCACGATCGGTCTGGAGACCGGCTACGTCATCGCGTTCGTGGTCACCGAGGCGTTCGTCGTCGCCTCGGGTCTGCGCGGCAGCGCGTGGGTGTCGATCCTCAAGGACGTCCTGGTGATCGTCACGCTGCTGGTGGTGTTCGTCCACGTGCCGCTGCACTACTTCGGCGGCTTCGGCGAACTGCTGGGCAGGCTCGTCGCCGAACGCCCGCAGTGGCTGGCGCTGCCCGGCCACGGCAAGGAATCGCTGGGCGTGCTGTGGTTCGCCACCACCGGGCTGCTCAACGGCGTCGTCTACACGATCTTCCCGACCACGGTCGCCGGGTACCTCGGCGCGCGGAATCCCGGAGTGCTGCGCCGAAACGCCATCATCATGCCCTTCTACCAGGTGCTGCTGTTCGTGCCGATCCTGCTCGGGCTGGCGGCGGTGTTCGTGGTGCCGGGCCTGGCGGACTCGAACCTGGCGATGTTCGAACTGGTCGTGGACTCGATGCCGGCCTGGCTGGTCGGTCTGGTCGGCGTGGCGGGCGCGCTGTCGTCGATCGTGCCGATGGCGGTGTTCATGCTCGTGATCGGGACGATGTGGGGCCGGTCCGTGCTCGGGGCGCACCCGCGCACGGCGCCGCACCAGAAGAAGCTCTCCCAGCTGGTCACATTGCTGGTCGGGCTGCTCGCGCTGCTGTTCACGTTCGTCTCGCCGTCGACGCTGGTGCAGCTGTCGGTGCTGTCCTACCAGGGGCTCGCGCAGTTGCTGCCCGTCGTCCTGGTGAGCCTGCTGTGGCGGCGGATGTCGACCGCGGGCGCCGCGAGCGGCCTCGCCGCGGGCGTGCTCGTGGTGGCGCTGCTGGTGGCGACCGGCAACGACCCCTGGCACGGGATCAACGCGGGTTTGCTTGGCCTGGCGGTGAATTTCGCGGTCAACATCGCCGTGAGCCTGGCCCGGCCGGCGGACACCCCCGCCGACCGGCTCGCCGTCGCCGAGGCCGTGCCCGCGCGCGGCTGAGCGGATCTGTCTGTCCACGGCGGATTCCGGCCTGGTACACACCGGTGTCCGTGAAACGCCGCCGCGCTGCGCTGAGCACCTGTCAGGCCGGTTCGGTGGCCTTCTCGCCGAGGGGTCGGCCACCGATGTCGACCGGCCCCTCCGGTACCGGGCGGGCGGTCGGGAACCAGCGCTTGCCGATCTCCCACGCGGCGTCGATCAACGCGCTGGCGTGTTCGAAGGAGTACGGCGACAGCCCGATCACCGAAGGCGCGGGCAGCACGTAGAGCTCGCACCTGGTGGCGTTGAGCTGCAGGTCCAGCCGGGCTGCCGCCACCATCGCCGCGCCCAGCGCCGCGCCGTTGACCCCGCTGATCGACCGCGGCGGGATCTTCGGCGGCGGCCAGGTCGCGATCGCGCCGATCCCGCGCCTTCGCGGGTTGTACTGGAACGGCTCGGTCCCGCCGCAGGGCAGCACGTACACCCGCTCCGCGCCCTGCTCGACGGCCCGGCTGATCGGCATGAACGCGGCCGGGCCGCCGTCGACCAGCCAGCGGCCGTCGACGTTGATCGGCGGGAACATCCCCGGGATCGAGCAGGAGGCGACCAGCGGCGGCAGCGCGGGCCCGCGGTCGAAGTACACCGCCTCGCCGGTGTCGACGTCGGTGGCGGTGACCGTGAGCGGGATCCGGGCGTCCTCGAGCCGCCGGAACGGCAGCGTCTGGTGCAGCCAGCGGGCCAGGCCGTGGTTGCTGATCAGGTGGTTGGTCAGGCCGAGCTTGCCCGCCAGCACGCGCGACGGCTGGATGCCGAACACGTCGGACCGCCGCATCGACAGCCACAGCTCGCGCAGCCTGACCGCTCCGCCGGGGGTCGGGTCACCGGCCAGCCAGGCGGCGTTGAGCGAGCCGACCGAGGTGCCGACGACCATGTCGGGCTCGACGCCCGACTCGAACAGTGACGTCACCAAGCCGGCCTGGATCGCCCCGAAGGTGGAGCCGCCCGGCAGAACCCACGCCGTCCGCATCAGCACGGTCCTTTCTGCTCGTTCTCCTTCCGAGGCTAGCCGTGGTCAGCGGTTTCGGTGTTCAGTCGTCGCCCGGATCACCTCGGCGCCGGTTGCGCTTGACCTCACCGCGGCGCTTCTTGCCCGCCAGCCGCCGCTGCTGCGAACCGCGGGTCGGCTTCGTCCTGCGCCGCGCGGGCGGCGGCGGGCGCACCGCCTCGGCGAGCAGCGCGGCCAGGCGCTCCCGCGCGGCCTGCCGGTTGGCGAGCTGCGAGCGGTGTTCGGAGGCCGCGATCGTGACCACGCCGTCGACCAGCCGGTGGGCGAGGCGGTCCAGCGCCCGCTGCCGGAGGTCCTCGGGGAAGGCGGTGGAACGGGCCAGGTCGAACGACAGCTCGACCCGGGAGTCGGTGGTGTTCACGCCCTGCCCGCCGGGGCCCGAGGACCGGGAGAACCGCTCGGACAGCTCCGCGGCCGGGATGCTGATCCGCCGGTTCACGGGCAGGTCGTCGGCCATGCCCCCAGCATGCCCGGGGCAGCGGCTCACACGGGCATCGGGGTGGGCTCCATCCAGGCCGCGACCGCGCCCGCCCGCCGCCTGGCCCGCACCGCCGAGGCGAGCACGCGCAGCACGTCGGCGGTGTCGTCCCAGCCCATGCAGGCGTCGGTGATGCTCCGCCCGTACTCCAGCGCGGCGTCCTGCCTGCCGGGCAGCAGGAAGCTCTCCAGCATCACGCCGCGGACCGCGGTCGCGCCAGCGGCGAGCTGCGCGGCGATCTCGACGGCCACCCGCTGCTGCCTGGCGTGGCTCTTGCCGCTGTTGCCGTGGCTGGCGTCGATCACCACGCGCTGCGGCAGGCCGCACTCGCGCAGCAGCCGGGAGAGCCGGTTGACCCAGACCTGGTCGTAGTTCGGCCCGTCCGCCCCGCCGCGCAGGATCACGTGCGCGTCCGGGTTGCCGCGGCTGCGGACCGCGGTCGGCGAGCCGTCCTCGCCGACCCACGGGAAGGTGTGCCGGGCGCCCGCCGCGATCACCGCGTCCACCGCGACCCGGAGCGATCCGCCGGTCCCGTTCTTCATGCCCACCGGCATCGGCAGCGCGCTGGCGAGCTGGCGGTGGATCTGGCTCTCCACCGTGCGGGCGCCGATCGCCCCGTAGCCGACGAGGTCGCCGAGGTGGGCGGCTGCCAGCGGGTGCAGCCATTCGGTCGCGGCGGGCAGGCCGAGCCCGGCGACGTCGAGCAGCACCCGGCGCGCCGTGCGCAGGCCGCGCGCCAGGTCGGCGGTGCCGTCCAGGTCCGGGTCGGTGAGCAGCCCGGCCCAGCCGACCGTGGTGCGCGGCTTCTCGAAGTAGGTGCGCATGACGACCAGCAGATCGTCGCCCAGCTCGCGCGCGATCCCCCGCAGCCGCCCGGCGTAGGTGCGGGCGGCCTCCGGGTCGTGGATCGAGCACGGACCGACGACGACGAGCAGCCGGTCGTCACGCCCGTCGAGGACCCCGGCGATGTCCGCCCGGGACCGGCGGACCTGCTCGGCCACCCCGGTACCGGCGGGCAGTTCCGCCGCCGTCGCTGCCGGTGGCGGTAGGGACACGGCAGTGCCCGCGAAGTCCATGCGACCTCCCTCTCCCGAACAGTAGGTAAACCTAACCTAATTGATCGGTGGAACGGGAGGTGAGCTCGGCTACTCCGCGGGCCGCCAGCCGTCGACCCCGCCGGGCACCGGCGCGTCCTCGGCGTAGGGGGTGCGGGTGAAGATGAACGTGTTCAGGTCCAGGTGCGTCGGAGCCCCGTCCGCCGCGCGGCCCACGCGCAGCACCTCGCCCGCGTAGTAGCCGTCCAGCCCGGTCCACGTGCCGTCGCCGTTCGAGCGGAACCGGGAGGCGCGCCCCTTGCCCTGCCACGGAACGAGGTCGAGCAGGCCGTCCGGCAGGATCCGCAGCACGTGCGGCGTCGGCCCCCAGTACCACTGACCGGTCAGGTCGAGCAGCGCGGTGTCCACGTCCGCGCGCGGCTTCCAGGGCTCGGGGATCCGCGGCTCGTGCTTGTCGAGGATGTCCAGCAGGTCCAGCACGATCGCCGAGCCGACCCCGGAGGTGGTGTTCGCCATGAACACCGCGCCGCTGCCGTCGGCCGGGTTCGCCAGCATCGTCGCGAGGAAGCCCGGCATGGACCCGGTGTGCCCGGCCAGCCTGCGGCCGCCGTGGCGGAACAGCTGGAGCCCGAGGCCGAACCCGGCGCGCCACTGGTCGCCGTCGTCCACCGCGCCCGGCGCGCGCATCTCGGCGACGGTGTCCGGGTGCAGCACCTCCCCGGTTTCGCCCGCGACGAAACGGATCCAGCGCGCCATGTCGTCCACAGTGGACCAGAGCTGGCCTGCCGGAGCCATCGCCCCGGCGTCCTCGGCCGGTTCCGGCAGCAGCACGTCCGCCCACGGGTGCACCGCCCAGCCCCGCGCGTGCGGGGCGACCGGGGCGGGCGTGGTCCGGTTCATGCCGAGCGGTTCCAGGATCTCCTCGCGCGCGGCGTCGAACCAGCTCCGGCCGCGGTGCCGGGCGACCAGTTCGCCGAGGACCCCGAAACCGACGTTGGAGTAGTGGAAGACGTGCCGCGGCGCGGGCCGCAGACCGCTGCCGTCGAGGGTGGCCAGCAGCTCCCCGGCGCTGCCCCCGGGCGTGCGCTCCCACCACGGACCGGCGGGCTCGGCGGTCAGACCGCTGGAGTGGGTCAGGATCTCGGTGATGCTGCGGTTGCCGATCGAGGTCCCCGGCACGTGCTGGTCGAGCTTGTCGGCCAGGTCCAGCCTGCCCTCGTCGCGCAGGCGCAGGACCAGCACGGCGACGAAGGTCTTGGTGATCGACCCGACCCGGTACTGGGTGTCGGAGGTCGGCGCGGTGCCGTCGACCTCGCCGCGTGCGTCCACCCAGATCGTCTCGCCGTCGCGGACCAGGCCCGCGATGATCGAAGGAACCCGTCCGTCGCGCTGCTCGACCGCCAGTCGGTGCAGCAGGGCGCGCTCGGTCGTGGGGAGCAAACTCGTCATGCGCCCCATGCTTTCACGGGGTCCGGCGGGTGCGGCCCCGATCGCCTCAGCGGCGGCTGAGGCGGCGGACGCCGCGGGTGAGGCCGGCGGACTCCTCCGGGAAGCGGACCGGGAGCCTGCCGAACATCACCAGCAGCAGGATCAGCACGACCAGCACCAGCCAGCCGGTCCAGCCCAGCAGGCCGACCGAGGCGTTGTCGGCGGGATGCCCGGCCGCGCCGAAGACCACCGAGAGCCCGGCGGAAGCGTTGAGGAACCCGTGCGCGACGACCGCGGGCCACACGCTGCCCGACGCCAGCCGCAGCCAGCTCAGCAGCACGCCCACCAGCACGCAGAAGCACACCATCATGAAGAACGAGACGACCACCGGAACGGTCGGGTAGTTGTAGCCGAGGACCAGCACCGGCGCGTGCCAGAGGCCCCACAGCACACCGGTCGTCAGCATCGCGCCCGGCTGGCCGAGCGGCAGCAGCGCGTGCGTCAGGTATCCGCGCCAGCCCCACTCCTCGCCGAACGCGGGGATGATGTTGAGCCAGCCCAGCAGGAAGACCTGCGCGATCTGGGACAGCGCCAGCGCTCCGGCCGGCTCCGGCGGCGCGCCGACGACGACGGAGCGCGTCTGCTCGGCGAGGCCGGAGAACCCGGTCCAGTCGGCCTCGTACACGCCGAGCGCGTAACCCACCACCAGCGCCAGGAACATCACGACCGGCGGCGCCAGCCAGGCGAGCAGCAGATAGCCCCACCAGCGGCGGAACCCGCCCGGGTTGGTGACCCCGGTCGAGCGCAGGAAGCCCGGCCGCGGGCTGATCCACCGGTTGACCACGAAGGTGGCGAGCGCGGGCATGAACATCATCGCCACGAGCACGACCGGCGACCAGGCCCAGGACAGCCCTTCGCCGGTGAGCCACATCGGAAGCGTCAGCAGCCAGGCCGGGACGTAGGCCAGGACCACGAAGCTGACCGTTCCCCGGACGTCGACTCGGTCGTTCATCCCCGGCATTCTGCCAACGCTTCCTGAGAGGCTTTCTCAGCATCGGCGGGGCTCCGGAGCGGCCGTCCGAAGCGGATTTCCTCCCCGCGGCAACGAAGAAGGGACCTCCCGGCGGAAGGTCCCTTCTTCGGCTGCGTCACGGAGCGGGCGGTGCGCCGGGAAGCGGCGCGGGCGGCTTGTCCGCGTGGATCCTGGTCATCGCGTCGAACCAGGTGCGGGCGGGCACCTTGCCGCCGTAGATGTTGCCGCCGTGCTTGCCGCACAGGTACGGCGGCGCGTCGTTGCCGCTGTCGCAGATGCCCTGCGGGCTGTTGCCGTCGGCGTAGGTCAGCACCGCGCCCGCCATCTGCGGGGTGGCGGCCAGGAAGCCCGCCGACTTGTGCTCCTGGGTCGTCCCGGTCTTGCCGATCATCGGGCGGTTCCAGCCCACGGCCTGGGCCGCCTGGCGGGAGGTGCCGTCGGTGTCGTCCTTGCTCATGCCCTGGGCCAGCTGGTCGGCGACGTGCTTGGACACCGCCTGCTCGCAGGGGGCCTCGTTGAGCCGCACCGGGTTGCCGTGCCGGTCGGTGACCTCCTCGATCGGCGTCGGCGGGCAGTACACGCCGCCGCTCATGATCGTCGCGGCGACGTTGGACAGCTCCAGCACGCTGGTCGGGGTGTAGCCGAGGGTGAACGCGCCCCGGTTGCCCTTCTTGATCGCGTCCGCCTGGGACGGTCCGTTGGACCCGTCGGCCTTCAGCGTCTGCCCGCTGGAGTTCACGCCGTTCATGCCGTGCCGCAGGCCCAGCCGGGCCGCCATGTCGACGACGTTGCTCAGCCCGGCCCGCTCCGAGAGCGCGACGAACGCGGTGTTCGGCGAGGTCGCGAGCGCCATCTGCAACGTGCGCGGTCCCGGCGTCACGCCGTCGGCGTTGCCCACGGTGTAGGGGGCCGTGCCGTTCTTGTAGACGCGGGAGGTGTAGCTCGGCGGCACGTCGACCGTGTCGTAGATGCTCATGCCCTGCTCGATCGCCGACGCGGCGGTGAACACCTTGTAGATCGAACCGGCGCCGAAGGGCTGGACCTTGCTGACGATGTCGTAGGCGCTCTGCCCCTTGTTCAGGTCGTTGCCGAAGTCGCGGTTGGCGACCAGGGCGCGCACCTTGTGCTTGTCGGTCCCCGGCTCGACCACCGACATCACGTTCGCGATGCCCTCGGTCTGGGTCGGGACCTGCTTCTCGGCCGCCTCCTTGGCCGCGTCGCTGGACGTGCGGTCCAGCGTGGTGCGGACGGTGTAGCCGCCGGACTTGAGCTGGTCGGAGTCGATGCCCACCTGCTCCAGGTAGTCCTTGACGTAGGAGCAGAAGAAGCCGTCGGTGGTGCCGTCGCCGAGACCGACGCAGCCGTTCGGCGGGCGGCCCAGCGGCGACATCACGCCCAGCGGCTCCTGCTTGGCGCGCTCGGCGTCCTCCGGCGTGATCCGCTTGTTGTTGTGCGGGTCGGCCATCAGGTCGATCACCAGGTTGCGGCGCGCCAGCGCGTCCGCCGGGTTGCTGTTGGGGTTCAGCGATCCGGGCTGGTTGACGATCGCGGCCAGCAGCGCGGACTGCGCGATGGTCAGCTTGTCCGGCGTGGTGCCGAAGTAGGTCTGCGCGGCGGCGCCGACGCCGAAGGTCTGGTTGCCGAACGGGACCACGTTGAGGTATCCGGTGAGGATCTCCTCCTTGCCCATGGTCCGCTCCAGCTCGACCGCGATCTTGGCCTCGCGGAGCTTGCGCGCGATCGTGCTCTCCTTGGCGCGCTCGGCCTCGACCTCGTTCTGCGCGACCACGTGCACGAGGTAGTTCTTGACGTACTGCTGGGTGATCGTCGACGCGCCCTGCGCGGTCTCACCGCTGCTGATGTTGGTGGCCAGCGCGCGCATGGTGCCCTGCCAGTCCACGCCGCCGTGGTCCCAGAACCGCTTGTCCTCCACCGCGGTGATGGCGGCCTTCATGGTGTCCGGGATCTGCGACGACGGGGTCTCCACCCGGTAGTCGTCGAAGAAGTAGGCGATCGGCTCGCCGTCCTTGTCGGTGATCGTGGACACCTGCGGCATGTCCTGCCTGGCGAGCGAGCCCGACATCCTGGACATCGCGTCGGTGGCCTGGTTGACCATCGCACCCGCGCCGGTGGCCAGCGGCATCATCAGGCTTGCCACCAGCACGCCCGCGAGGACGCAGAGCCCGAACATCTTCAGTAGTACGCCGCTGCGCACGCCAGCCCCAATCATCAAGTGTCACGCGACTTGATCACCGCAACGCGGTTCCGCGGACGGTCACCGACGTCCGCCCCGACATCCGCGGGAGAAGCACCGATCCCGGCACCCGAAACTTCGTCGGTCAGTCCGTTGATATCACATCGCCGAGTGGCGCCGAGCCGCGCCGAACGATCGATTCCCCAGCCCTCCGCAAGCATAGGGCCGGCCGCCGATCATGCCGAGGCCGCACCACGAACGCGATCATCTCACTACACTTGGTGAACGAACGACTCGATTGCTGGAGGGACGCATGACCGATCCGTTCCTGGACTCGCTGGCCACCGCCCTCGTCGGCCAGGCCGCGACCGCGCTGACCGCGGCCGGGGCGAAGGCTCTGGTGAAGGTGCGCGACCTGCTCCGGCGCCGGTCGGACGAGGACCCCGAGACGCTGGCCGCGCTCGAAGCGGCGGAGAACGACCCCGGAGAACCGCAGATCAAGGCGCTCGCCGAACGGCTCGACCGCGCCTCGCAGGAGGACGCGGAGTTCGCCGAGCAGCTGCGCACCGAAGGCGCGCAGGTGCATCACGACATCAGGGCCAGCGACGACAGCGTGGTGAACGTCAACCACGGCAACGTCGACAAGCTGATCCAGGCGCGCGAGATCCACGGCGGGATCACGTTCAACTGACCCGGCGGTCGGTTTCGTCCAGTTCGGCCAGATATCGGTTGTAGGCGGCGAGTTCCGGATCCTCGTCGGCGTCCACGGGCGGCGCGGGCGGCGGGACCAGCGGTCGCTTGCGCGCCTGCTCCCGCGCTGTGACTTCGGACACCACCGGGGTCTCCGGCTCGGACCGGACCGCCCTGTCGGTGCCCTTGTGCATGCGGGCCACCCGCACCCACAGGAAGACCGTGAACGCGCCGAACAGCGGCCACATCAGCGCGTAGCCGAGGTTCTGCGCGCTACCGCCCGCCTCGTGCGCGCGGTCCCACTGCCACCGGGCGAGGAACCCGGTGGCGATCGTGGCCGCGAGGAAGAGCGTGTGCAGCCCCAGCCAGCGCGGGGTCAAAAGGCTGCGGTTCACACCCCAGAGTCTAGGTGCTGTTTCGTAAGCGGCGGCAGCCGCTTGGCCCACGCACGCAACCGGCACCGCCGCGGGTTCTCAGGCGTTCTCTGGCGAGGACAGCGCTAGCGTCGCGTATTGGACATACGCGAGTCTGCGATCCCGCAGTCAGAGGACGCCTGAGGTTCCGCTACCCGCGCTGTCAAGCAAGCCGAGTTGAAATACGGCCTTCACGCGCAGTTCTCGACGGGATCTGCCACCTCGATGCCCCGGGACTGCAACAGCTCCCGCAGGCGGGCCGGGTAGTCGGTGATCAGGCCGTCCACGCCGGTGTCGATCAGGGCGTTCATGGTGGGCTCGTCGTTCACCGTCCACGGGATGACCGCGATGCCCGCCTCGTGCGCCTCGGCGACCAGTTCCGGCGTGGTGAACGGCACGTAGTCCGGATCGCCGACCGCGCCGCCCTGCGGGGTGCCGTGCAGCGGCGACAGCGCCGACGCGCCGAAGGTCCGCACCGCCCGCACCGGGCTGCCGCCGAAGTCGTCGATGTCGAGCCCGCCCAGCCACGGCGACGCTCCGGGCTGGCCGGCCTCCAGGAACTTCGGCTCGGTCAGCGCGACCACCGGCAGCCGCGGCTCCACCTCCCGCATCAGCCGCAGGGCACCCCAGTCGAAGCTCTGGACGGTCACCCGCCGCAGCAACCCGGCCCGGCGGACCTCGTCGGCGACCACCCGCACGAACTGCTCGCGCGGCGCGGTCTCCTCCGGAGCGGCGGCCTCGACCTTGGCCTCGATGTTGAACCGCACCTCGGTGGCGTGGCAGCGGTGGACCAGCGAGAAGACCTCGCGCAGCGTCGGCATCTTCGCGCCGGGCGCGGGCTGCTGCTCCGGGTAGCCGGGCAGGGTCTGCGAACCGCAGTCCAGGGTCCGCACCTGGTCGAAGGTGAGGTCCTTGACGTACTTGCCCGCGTACGGGAACTCCGGGTCGCCGGGGAACAGCGGCGCGGTGTCCCGGCACTTCTCCGGTTTGATCCTGCGGTCGTGGGTGACGACCTCCCGGCCGTCGGCGGTGATCTGGACGTCGAGCTCCAGCGTGGTCACGCCGATCCGCAGCGCGTTTGCGAACGCTGGCAGCGTCGCCTCCGGGTAGTAGGCGATGCCGCCGCGGTGAGCCTGGAGGTCGAATTCCGGGTCGGCCTGCGCCGAGGCCGGGATCATCAGCAGGGCGGCAGCGGCCACCGCGATCGCGCGCACGAGTTTCACGGCGGCACGATCGCAGGCCCGCGTGGTCGGCGGGCGTGCGGAAGATGACCTTTCGGCGACTTTTCAGCGACCGGTGCGCCCGACCGCAAGCGGAACGCAGGCGAGCACGAACGCGGCGGCCACCGCGAAGGTCACCGCGTAGTCGGTCGCCGACACCACGACGCCGAACCCGACCGCGCCGATGCCGTTGCCCGCGTCGTAGGCGATGTTCCACGCGGTGCTGGCCGCGCCCGAGTCCGCGCGCTCGAACATCGCCACGAGCGTGACGTTCTGCACCGCACCGAAGCCGGCGCCGAGCGCGAACGCGCCGACCACCGCGAGCGCGGTGGCCCCCGCAGAGGCCGCAGCGACCGCCGCTGCGCCGAGGCCGCCGAGCACCACGGCCGGCACCAGGACCGGCCGCGATCCGAACCGGTCGCCGAGCTGGCCCGCGAGCCAGCGACCGACCACGGTCGCCACGCCGAAGGCCAGCAGCCCGGCCGCGACCACCGACGCGTCGACCGCGAGCGGCAGGAACGAGACCAGCCCGCCCGCAGCGGTCGCGACCACGCACATCACCACCCACAGCGAGAGCAGCGTCACCGGGAAGGTCCGGTTCGACGGTGGCGCCTCCGGCCGCACCCGCTCGATCCAGAACACCGCCGCCGACAGCACCACCGGCACTGCGGTCGCGATCCAGAACAGCGGCGCGAAGCCCGCGTTCTGCGCCAGCCACACGCCGGCGGGCAGGAACACGACGTTGGGCAGCCCCACCGCCAGCCCGTACATCCCCGCGGCCCGGCCGCGCATCTCCGGCGGCACCAGCTCGGCGACCAGCGCGCTGCCCGCCACGGTCAGCATCCCGAAGCCGATCCCGCGCAGGCCGGAGACGACCAGCAGCGCCCACATGTCGCTCGATACGGCGAAAAGCGGCGTCGGCAGCCCGATCACCAGCGTGCCCAGGCCCAGCGCGGCCCGGTGCTCCACCCGGCGCAACAGCCACGGCATCGCGACCTGCGTGAGCACCGTGACCAGCATGAACACGGCGTTGGTCGCCCCGGCGGCGATCTCCCCGGCGCCACCGACCACCGCCCACAACGGCACCACCGGCAGCAGCAGGACGTACCCGGCGAACCCACCGAGGACGGCGGAGAGCATCAGGCGGAACGAACGCCGGTGCAGGGGACTGCGGGATTCTGCTCGCATGGGTCCTTCTTAGGCGCACGGATGAGCAAAGGTCCAACCCTTCCCAGCGGTTGGCCGATTGTCCGGTGGCGCACGGTCGGTTTGGCTGTGATCACCAACCGATGTCGAGGAGTGCGTCATGCGACGTTTTCGAGCACTGGCGTTGGCCGCCGTCGTGACCGGGACCGCGTTCACCGCGCCGGCCGCCGCCACCGCCCCGCCGCCCGCGCCGTGCAGCGAGGAACCGCGGGAGAACCCGATCACCGAGTTCACCAGCTACGACGAGCTGCAGGTCGAGCTGGCCAGGATCGAGCGGGTGAGCCGGAACCGGGTCGCCGTGGAGCAGGCGGGCGAGTCCAACCGGGGGCGCGGGATGCTGACCGCGCGGGTCGGCACCGGTCCGAAGGTCGTGCTGATCACCGCGGAGATCCACGGCAACGAGAAGACCGGCCCGGACGCGGTCCTGGACCTGCTGGACTTCCTCGGCACCTCGGACTCGCCGCGGGCGGAGCAGATCCGCTCCGAGCTGACCGTGGTCGCCATGCCGAAGATCAACCCGGACGCGGGCGCGCTCGACCGCCGAGGCAACGACATGACCTGGGAGGAGGTCCAGGCCCGGCACCCGCAGCTGGCCACCGCTGCACCGCCGTGGAACTACTACACCGGCTCGATGCAGGGTGACGACTACTCGCAGCAGCCCGGCTTCGACGTCAACCGCGACTACAACCCCGACCTCGGCTACCAGCCGCAGCCCGCGGACTTCCCCGGCGCCAGCGACCGGCCGGGCTGGTTCATCAGCCCCGAGACGAGCACCGTCCGCGACGTGTACCGCTCGCTCCAGCGCGAGTTCGGCGGGGTGGACAGCTACATCGACCTGCACCACCAGGGCGCCTGCTACAAGGTCCCGGGGACCGACCGGTTCGTGACGATGTCGTTGTCCGGCAAGTTCGTCGACGACCCGAACGCACCCGGATCGCCCTACGCCCGGTTCGCGGAGGGTTTCCGGCCGGAGTACTCGAAGCAGCTGAACGTGGCCGCCTACAACGCGTTGCAGGCCGCGGCCGGCCAGAACCCGGACTTCGGCAACATCACGCTCTACCCGCAGGACATCAACCTGCCGGGCACCGGGCTCGGCTCCTTCCAGCTCAACGGCAGCGGCGCGGTGCTGTTCGAGGTGCGCGGCCAGACCCAGACCCTCGGCGAGCAGCACCGCGAGATGCTGACCCGCGCGGTGGGGATCGGGCTCGACGGGATCCTGACGTCGGTCGCGAGCGGCCAGGTCCACGACCTCGACCCCGCCGCCTACGACCGCATCCCGCCCACCGACCGCGGCACGGTCAGGACCCTGGAGGACGTCGAGTTGTAGGGCGCTGGGGCGTCGGGCGTCGGGTCGCGGGTAGGCGTCGAGTTGTAGGGCGCCGGGCGCCGGGCGCCGGGCGTCGGGTCGCGGGTAGGCGTCGAGTCGCGGGAGCCGGGCGCCTTCGCGGGCGTCGCAGGAGCCGCACATCGTCGCCGGGCGCCCCAGGAACCGGACACCGTCACGGAGCGCCGCAGAAGCCGCACGTCTTCGCGGGGCGCCGCGCGGGAGCCGGGCGTCGGCGCGGTGCTACTCGGTCAGCTCGTCCAGCATGCGCTGGGCGTCGGCGAGTTCCTGCTGGAGCTGCTCGACGCGGACCCGCTGCTGTTCGCGGGCCGCTTCGAGCAGCGGCTCGACGGCGTCGGCGACGTCGGCGTGCAGGGACTTCGCCGCCTGGGCGACGGCCGAGGCGGGCACCGGGGTCGGCCGCAGCACCCGCTTCTTGCCGGTGCTGACCTCGACGCTCCACTGGCCTGCCTGGTCCGCGGTCAGCGTGACCGTCGCGCCCGCGGGCTGCTTCGGCTTGCGGCGCGCCGCCGCGGGCTTGGCCGCCGAGTCCTGGGACGTCGTCACCGCGGGTGCGGATTTCGCCTGCGCCGGAACGGATTTCCGCTCCGATGGGGCGGACTTCGACGCCGATGGGCCGGACTTCGGCCCCGATGGGCTGGAACTCTGCCCCGATGGGCTGGAACTCTGCCCCGCTGGGCCGGACTTCGACGCCGCAGAGCTGGACTTCTGCCCCGCCGGGCCTGAGCTCTGCCCCGCCGGGCCTGAGCTCTGCGCCGCCGGGCCGGACTTCGGCGCCGGAGACGCGGAGCTCTCGGCCGCAGAGCCGGAATTCCGCTCCGCAAGGCCGGATTTCGACCCCGCCGAGCCAGACCCCGCCGCCGACGCGGACCCCGCCGACGCGCCGGAACCAGCGGGCTTCGCCCGCTGCCCCTCGGACCGGTCCGACCGCTTGCGCGGCGGCTTCACCAGCGTCACCTCTCCAGCGGAGAAGGACAGCACGTCCTTCGACCCCGTCGGGCGGACCTGGATGAAGTCGCCCTCGGCGGGCTCGTCGAGGGCGACGACCCGGCCGGACCGCCCCTCCGTGACGCCGACGGCCGCGGCGGTGAACCACACCATCGGCGCGCTGCCCGCCGCGAGCTCTTCCCGGAGGCCGCGGATCTCGTCGGACGACAGCGGACGGGCCTGAGACATCGGCGCCCCTCGCTCAAGGGATGCCCGGCGCTGCCCGGGTTCTCCGATGCACACCGGAGATGTCCAGCGCACGCCGGAGAGGTTCGGCGCACGCCAGAGAGGTTGGCAAGCCGGGTCGGGTTCGACAGTGACGACCGCACTATATCGAACGCCCGTGCGAAGGCTCAACGGCGCCCCGCCGCCTGGATCTCGTAGTCCGCCGGATTCACCTTCCTGGTGCGCGCCCAGTACTTCCACGTGAGCCCGGGCCAGATGGTGCGGTTCACGCCGTTGGCGTCGAGGTACCAGCTCCGGCACCCGCCTGCGTTCCACACCGCGTCGGTCAGCTTGGACTGGATCTCGGCGTTGAACTCGTCCTGCACGGACTTGCGGACGTCGAGCTGCCTGATCTCGCCGCGGCAGATCTGCTTCAGCGCGCTGAGCGCGTAGTTGAGCTGGGACTCGATCATGAAGACCACGGAGTTGTGGCCGAGCCCGGTGTTGGGCCCCAGCAGGAAGAACAGGTTCGGGAAGCCGGAGACCGTGATGCCCAGGTGCGCCTCCATCCCGTCCTTCCAGGCGTCCTGCAGCTTGCGCCCCTCGCGGCCGACGACGTCGAGGTGGTCGAAGGCGTCGGTGACGTGGAACCCGGTGCCGTAGATGATGGCGTCGACCTCGTGCTCCTCGCCGTCCCCGGTGACCACGGAGTTCTTCCGGACCTCCTTGATCCCGCTGGTCCGCAGGTCCACGTTGGACCGGTTGAGCGCCGGGTAGTAGTCGCTGGAGAGCAGGATCCGCTTGCAGCCCATCGAGTAGTCCGGCGTGACGGCCTCGCGCACCGCCGGGTCCTTGACCACCCTTCGGATGTAGCGGCGGGACAGCCGCTCGGCGATCCAGCCGAACCGGGGGCTGAGCACCACCAGCGACCGCAACTCCAGCACCCAGTACAGGGTGTTGCGCGCGAACCGCTGGACCAGCGGCACCCGGCGGAACAGCTTGCGCACGCCCTCCGGGATCGGCCGGTCCGGCTTGGGCTGGATCCACGGCGGGGTGCGCTGGAACAGGTGCAGCCGGGAGACCTTCTTGGCGATCCGCGGCACGAACTGGATGGCGCTGGCGCCGGTGCCGACCACGGCGACCCGCTTGCCCTCCAGGTCGAAGTCGTGGTTCCACTGCGCGGAGTGGAAGACCTCGCCCTCGAAGCCCTCGATCCCGTCGAGCTCGGGGTAGCTGGGGATGTGCAGGGCGCCGACGCCGGAGACCAGCGCCCGGCCGACGTAGTCGGTCCCGCCCGCGGTGGAGACGCGCCAGGTCTGGGTGGCGTCGTCGTACTCCGCGCCGGTGAACTCGACGCCGTAGTGGATGTGCTCGCGGACGCCGTACTTGTCGGCGCAGCGCTGGAGGTAGTCGGAGATCTCCTGCTGCCGGGCGAACATCCGGGACCAGTCCGGGTTCTGCTCGAAGGAGAAGGAGTACATCAGGGACGGCACGTCGCACGCGCAGCCCGGATAGGTGTTGTCCCGCCAGGTCCCGCCGAGGTCCTCGGCCTTCTCCAGGACGATGAAGTCGTGGATCCCGGCTTCCTTGAGCTTGATCGCCATGCCGAGCCCGGAGAATCCGGTGCCGACGATGACGACGGACGTGGTGTGCGTCTGCTTCTTCGAAGTGCGCCGGGACCGCGGCTGCTTCGCCATTCGGGCCTCCTCGGATCGTGCCACCCACTGCCTACCGGCCAGTAGGCTACTACGAGTAGGTTACTTCCGGTAGGGTGTGTTCGTGGAGATCCAGCAGGCACCCGCCCAACCGTCCGGACGCAAGCGCCTCCCCCGCGCCGAACGCGAACGGCAGATCCTGGAGGTGGCCGAGCAGGTCTTCGCCGCCGGCGGTTACCAGGACACGTCGATGGACGAGATCGCACAGCGCGTCGGCCTGTCCAAACCGATGCTCTACGAGTACTTCGGCTCCAAGGAGGGGCTGCTGCTGGCCTGCCTGGAACGGGCCAAGCGCGAACTGCTGGACGCCACCACCCGCGCGGCGGCCAGGGCCGAGGGCCCCGAGCAGCTGCTGCACGACTGCCTCCAGGCGTTCTTCCGGTTCGGCGAGGAGCACGCGCAGGCGTGGGCGCTGCTGCGCAACGAGGCCGCGATCCCGAACTCGTCGGTGCACACCGAGCTCGAGTCGATCCGCGCGCAGCAGACCGAGGTGACCATGGGGCTGCTCCAGGTCAGCAGGCCCGACCTCGATCCGGTGCAGCTGGAGGCGTTCGCCGAGTCGATCATCGGCGCCGCCGAGCGGCTCGCGCTGTGGCGGGAGGGCCGTCCCGACATCACCGCCGAGGACGCGACCCGGCACCTGTTCGCCCTGCTGCTGCCCAGCTTGCAGCCGCCGGCCGGTTAGTCCCGGAACCGCAAGCCGAGATTGCCACCCGTTCGGGGGTTGTTCTCCGGTTCGCGATCAAGCGGGTTCCCGGGGTGTCCGATGGCGGACGTGTCGGCGGCCGGCATTCCGGACGCCGACGGCCGCCCACCGAACCCGGAGGAGAAACCACCTTGTCCCAATGGACCGCTCGCACCTTGCAGGCAGCCGTCGTGGCCGCGGGGGTGACCGCGGTCGGCGGCGGGTTCGTCCCCTCCGCCGAGGCTGCCCCCGCCGGTCCCGAGCGCGCAGGCATTCCGGACAACGTCGAGGTGAACCTGCCGGTCGACGGCTGTTCCAAGCACCGCGCCCCGGAACCGTGCCTCGACGGCGGTGCGCACGTGGCCGTCCCGACCCTGGTCAAGGAGGTCGGCGGGCACGTCGTGCGCACGAAGGACGGGCTGGCCCGATCAGCGCGCCACGGGCTGTCGCCGCAGACCGCCGTCGAGACGCTGGGCGTCGTCTACGGCGAGAGCATGCTGGTGCAGGAGACCGCCAAGGCCCGGCCCACCGTGGGCGTCGGGGTCCGGCCGGACAACGTCGCCGGGTTCAACAGGCTGCCCGGTCCCGGCGGGGTGCTCAACGCCGAGGTCGGCCCGCGCGGACCGAACCACGAGGGCGTCTCGGCGGTCGACACGGCCTTCACGCTCGACTTCGTCCGCGGTTACGCGCAGGATCGCCCGGTCAACCCGGCCCGCATGGTCGGCAAGGTCGTCCCGGTCGTGCGCGAGGCGCCGGTGGTCGACCGGCTGCTGCCGCAGCCGCGCACGTCCGGTCCCGTCCGCCGGACCCCGGCGCTGCCGTCGCTGGACAGCGCCGTGCACGACACCGTCGGCGGTGCCACGCACAACGTCGCGACCGGCGTGCCGCAGGCACCGGTCGACGTCGTGGGCATGGTCAGCGGAAGCTGATCGCAGGCAGGGAAAAGGGCGCCGGGGTCCCGGCGCCCTTTTTCGCGCGCCTCACGCCGAGGCCGCGGCGACCACCTGCGCGTCCGGCTCACCCAGGTCGAACGGCTCGCCCTTGTCCGCCCGCTCGACCAGCGACGCCGGCGGCTCGAAGCGCTCGCCGTAGCGGGCCGCGAGCTCCTTGGCCCGCTTGACGAATCCGGCCAGCCCGCCCGCGTAGCCGTTCATGTACTGCACGACCCCGCCGGTCCAGGCCGGGAACCCGATGCCGAAGATGGAGCCGATGTTGGCGTCCGGCACCGAGGTCAGGACGCCCTCGTCCAGGCACCGCACGGTTTCCAGCGCCTCGATGAACAGCATCCGCTCCCGCAGGTCGACCAGGTCCACAGCGGACGGATCCGCGCCGGTGCCGAAGTGCTCCAGCAGCCCGGGCCACAGGCCGGCGCGCTTGCCGTCGACGTAGTCGTAGAACCCGGCGCCGCTGGAGCGGCCCTTGCGGTCGAACTCCTCGACCATCCGGTCCAGCACGCCGTCTGCCGGATGCGACGGGTAGGTCCCGCCCTGGGCCTCGATCGCGCGCCTGGTCTCGTCCCGGATCTTGCGCGGCAGCGTCAGGGTCAGCTCGTCGAACAGCTGGAGCACCGGGGCCGGGAACCCGGCCTGCGACGACGCCTGCTCGATCGACGCCGGGTGCACGCCCTCGGCGAGCATGGCCACCCCCTCGTTGAGGAAGGTGCCGATGACCCGGCTGGTGAAGAAGCCGCGGCTGTCGTTGACCACGATCGGGGTCTTGTTGATCTGCCGCACCACGTCGAAGGCCCTGGCCAGCGCGCGGTCGCTGGTCCGCTCGCCGCGGATGATCTCCACCAGCGGCATCTTGTCCACCGGGGAGAAGAAGTGCAGGCCGATGAAGTCCTCCTGCCGCTTGACCCCCTCGGCCAGCGAGGTGATCGGAAGCGTCGAGGTGTTGGAGCAGAACAGGGCGTCCGGGTCGATGACGTCCTCGATCTCGGCGTAGACCTGGTGCTTGAGCTTGGTGTCCTCGAACACCGCCTCGATCACCAGGTCCGCGCCCGCGAGGTCGGCGGCCTGGTCGGTCGGGGTGATCCGGGCCAGCAGCTCGTCCCGCTCCGCCTCGGTCGAGCGGCCCTTGGCGATGGCCTTGTCCTGCACGGTCGCCGAGTACGCCTTGCCCTTCTCGGCCGCGGCCGGCGAGACGTCCTTGATCACGACCTGCATCCCGGCCTTGGCGCAGACGTAGGCGATGCCCGCGCCCATCATGCCGCCGCCGAGCACCGCGACCTTGGTCGCCTTCCACGGCTCGAAGCCGTCCGGGCGGGAGCCGCCGGAGTTGACGTGCTGGAGGTCGAAGAAGAAGGCCTTGCTCATGTTCTTGGAGGTCTGGCCGCAGACCAGCTCCAGGAAGTAGCGGCCCTCGATCTCGAAGGCGGTGTCGACGTCGACCTGCGAGCCCTCGACGGCCGCGCTGAGGATGTTGCGCGGTGCCGGGTACGGCGCGCCCTTGAGCTGCTTGCGCAGGTTGGCCGGGAAGGCGGGCAGGTTCGCCGCGAACTTCGGGTTCGACGGAGTGCCGCCGGGGATCTTGTGGCCCTTGGTGTCCCAGGGCTGGACGGCCTCCGGGTTGGCCCGGATCCACTCCTTGGCCGCGGCCAGCAGCTGGTCGGGCGAGTCGACGAGCTCGTCGATCAGGCCGAGCTCCTTGGCGCGGCCGGGGCGCAGCCGCTGCCCCTGGGTGAGCACGTGGACCAGGGCGTCGGCGATGCCGAGCAGCCGCACGGTGCGCACGACACCGCCGGCGCCGGGCAGCAGGCCGAGGGTGACCTCGGGGAAGCCGAACCGGGAACCGTCGTCGTCCACCGCGATCCGGTGGTGGCAGGCCAGCGCGATCTCCAGGCCGCCGCCGAGGGCGGTGCCGTTGAGCGCGGCGACGACCGGCACGCCCAGCGTCTCCAGCCTGCGCAGCTGGCGCTTGACGGTGGTGCTGGTCTCGGAGACCCGCTCGATGTCGCCCGGGCGGGCGCGGATCAGGTCGCGCAGGTCGCCGCCTGCGAAGAAGGTGCTCTTGGCGGAGGTGATGACGACGCCGGTGATGCTCTCCCGCTCGGCTTCCAGCCGGTCCACGGTCTCGGCCATCGAGCGGATGTAGCGCTCGTTCATGGTGTTGGCCTGCTGCTCGGGGTCGTCCAGGGTCAGCACGACGATGCCGTCGTCGTCGCTCCAGCGGATGCTGCTCATCAAGGGTGTCTCCGTACTCGTCTTGGGTAGCGGTGGTCGGCGGAACCTCAGTGCCTGTCGCGGATCTTCGAAGCGGCGCAGCCGCTTGGCCCACCCGAGCAACCGGCACCGCCGCGGGTTCTCAGGCGTTCGCCGGCGAGGACAGCTTTTTCCGTCGTATTGGCATACGTCGGAAAAAGATCCCGCAGCCGGCGGACGTCTGAGGTTCCGCCACCGGCACCGCAAAGCAGGGCGAGCCGAATCACAAACCTCAGAGCCGTTCCACGATGGTTGCGATTCCCATGCCTCCGCCGATGCAGAGCGTGGCGAGCCCGTAGCGTTCGCCGCGGCGTTCCAGTTCGTCGATGAGGGTGCCGAGGATCATCGCCCCGGTGGCGCCCAGCGGGTGGCCCATGGCGATCGCGCCGCCGTTGACGTTGACCTTGTCGTGCGGCACGCCGAAGTCCTTCATGAACTTCAGCGGGACGGCGGCGAACGCCTCGTTGATCTCGACCAGGTCGATCTGGTCGATGGTCAGCTCCGCCTTGGCCAGCGCCTTGCGGACGGCCGGGCCGGGGCCGGTGAGCATGATCGTCGGGTCCGCGCCGCTGAGCGCGGCGGAGACGATCCGCGCGCGGGGCCGCAGGCCGGTGCGCTCGCCGAGGGCGGCGCTGCCGATCAGCGCGAGCGCGGCGCCGTCGACGATCCCGGAGGAGTTGCCCGCGTGGTGGACGTGGTCGATCTTCTCGACCCAGTGGTACTTCTGCTGCGCGACGGCGTCGAACCCGCCGTGCTCGCCCATCAGCGCGAACGACGGCTGGAGGCCGGACAGCGACTCGACGGTGGTGCCCGCGCGGATGTGCTCGTCGCGGTCCAGGATCGTCTGCCCGTTGCGGTCGGTCACCGGCACGATCGAGCGGTTGAACCGGCCGTCGGCCCACGCCTTGGAGGCGCGGTCCTGGGACTCCGCCGCGAACGCGTCGACGGTGGTGCGGTCGAATCCTTCCAGGGTCGCGATCAGGTCGGCGCCGATGCCCTGCGGCACGAACGAGGTGTCGAGGTTGGTCTCCGGGTCCATCGCCCAGGCCCCGCCGTCAGAACCGATCGGCACCCGGGACATCGACTCCACGCCACCGGCGAGGACGGCGTCCTCCCAGCCGGAGCGGACCTTCTGGGCCGCGATGTTGACGGCCTCCAGCCCGGAGGCGCAGAACCGGTTGAGCTGCACGCCGCTGACGGTCTCGGGGAGCCCGGCGGCCAGCGCGGCGGTCTTGGCGATGTCACCGCCCTGGTCCCCGATCGGCGAGACGACGCCGAGCACGACGTCGTCGATCAGCGCGGGGTCGAGATCGGGATGCCGCTTCCGCAACTCGTCGATCAGCCCTACGACCAGGCTGATCGGTTTGGTTCCGTGCAGCGACCCGGTTTTCTTGCCGCGACCGCGCGGGGTGCGGATCGCGTCGTAGACGAACGCCTCGGACATGGGGGCGTGCCTCCTCGTTGCGGCAGGTACTCCACCCAGAGTGTGACACCACTACTGTCACAGTCAATGGGCAGTGCCCCGGTCGTGCGTCGCGGCAGGTCAGGGGTTGCCCCACCGCCGAGCGGAGCGCACCGCGACGGCGCCACCGGCGAGCGCGGCTCACCGCGCGGTCAGCCGCTCCACCCCGAGGCCGCGGATCGAGGCGTCGAGCACCTCGACGGTGTGGGCCATCGCCAGCTTCTCGCCCCGGCGCTCCAGCGCGGTCCGGATCTGCATGGCGCAGCCCGGGTTCGCGCTGACCAGCAGGTCCGCCCCGGTGTCGAGCACGTTGTCGGCCTTGCGGTCGCCGAGCTCCCTGGCCGCCTCCGGTTGCAGCAGGTTGTAGACGCCCGCCGAACCGCAGCACAGCTCGCCGCGGTTGATCTCGCGCAGCTCCACCCCGGGGATGCCGAGCAGCAGTTCCCTCGGCTGCGACCGGATTCCCTGCCCGTGGGCCAGGTGGCAGGCGTCGTGGTAGGCCGCGCGCACCGGCAGCGGGTGCCGCCGCGCGACCGGGCCGAGCTCGGCGAGCAGTTCGCTGATGTCGCGCACCCGCGCGGAAAACCGCTCCGCGCGCTCGGCCTGGACCGGGTCGTCCCGGAGCAGCCGGGGGTATTCCTTCAACGTGGAACCGCAACCCGCCGAGTTGACGACGACGTAGTCCACATCGGACTTCTCGAAGACATCGAGCAGTTCGCGGGCGAACCGCACCGCCTCCTCCTCCCGCCCGGAGTGCTCGCTGAGCGCACCGCAGCAGCCCTGCGCGGGCGGGATGACCACGTCGCAGCCCTCGGCCGCGAGCACCCGCGCGGTCGCGGCGTTGACCTCGGGGAAGAACGCGCCCTGCACGCAGCCGGTGACCATCCCGACGGTCGCGCGGCGCTTACCGCGCGCGGGGACGCGGTGCCCGAGCCGGGGAGCACGCCGGATCGGTGGCGCGAGGGATTCCATGGCCTGCAACGACTCCGGCAGCTTCGCCAGCAGCCCGCTGCGCCGGGCGAGCGCGCCCAGCCTCAGCCGCTGGTAGAGCGCGAGCGGCCCGCGCATCGCGCGGAGCCTGCGCGGGTACGGGAACAGCGCGAAGATCGCGGCGCGCAGCGCCTTCTCCCACCTGCTGCGCTCATGCCTGCGCTCCACCTGGGCGCGGGTCTCGGTGATCAGCGTGCCGTACTGGACGCCGGACGGGCAGGCGGTCACGCACGCCATGCAACCGAGGCAGGCGTCGAAGTGCCCGACCATGCTGTCGGACATCGGCTCGCCCTCGAGACCTTCCTTCATCAGGTAGATCCGGCCTCGCGGCGAGTCCATCTCCTCGCCCCACAGGTCGTAGGTGGGGCACGACGGAAGGCAGAACCCGCAGTGGACGCAGTCGTCGATCAGCTCGCGCTGCGGCGGGTGCAGGGCGTCGAAGGCTTTGTCGGCCATCATTCACCGTCCTCGTTCCTCGAAGCTGCCGGGATCCTCGAAGCTGCCGGGATCCTCGGAGCCGCCGGCATTCAGATCCCGCCCGCGAACCGGCCGGGCGAGAGCCGGTGACCGGGGTCGAACTGGTCCTTGGTGCGGCGCATCAGGGTCAGGACCCCCGGGTCTATCGGCCCCCACGGGTCGACCACCTCCCGCACCGCCCGCGGCGCGCCCAGCAGCACCGCGTAGTCGCAGCGCGCCCGCAGGTCGCCGACCACCTCGGCGACAGCCGCGGGGTCGGTGCCGTCGGGCACTTCCGCGTGGAACACGCCGATTCCCGCCGCGCCGCGAAGCGGGACGCTCGTGTTGCGCAGCAGCGCGGCCAGCGCGGCGGGCTCGATCCCGATGCGCAGGCCGGTGCCGCCGGCCGGGTACCGGCCCCACCAGTCCGGGGCCTGCTCCGCGACGGTTCCGCCGACCTTCGCGGCCAGCTCCAGCGCCCGCTCGTGGGTAGCGGCCGGACGGCCCTCGATCTGCGCGACGACCGCGATCGGGGAGTCCGGCCCCGGCCGGTCCAGCTCGATCGCGGTCGGCATCGCCTGGGAGTGCCTGATCTCGTCGGCGGCCTGGGCAGCGGCGTCGGGATCGTGCGTGGTGACCGCGATCCAGCGGTGCTCGGCGGCCCGCGGGTGCAGCCGGAACACCGCCTCGGTGATCACGCCGAGGGTGCCGAAGGAACCGGTGTAGAGCTTGCCGAGGTCGTAGCCCGCGACGTTCTTGACCACCTTGCCGCCGGAGATCGCCACCGCGCCGTCCGGCCGGACCACGGTGATGCCGATCAGCAGGTCGCGCACCCCGCCGAACAGGTGGCGGCAGGGCCCGGACGTGCCGGTCGCGATCACGCCGCCGACGGTCGCCGTCGGCAGCGGCTGGTCGATCGCGAGCTGCTGGCCCGCCTCGCCGACGACCCGCCGCACCTCCGCCAGCGGCGTGCCCGCCCTGGCGTGCACGACCAGGTCACCCGCCGCGTGCTCGACCACCCCGGTGGCCGCCGAGACGTCCAGCAGCAGGTCGACCTCGCGGGGCGGTGCGCCCCAGTCGAGCTTGCTGCCCGATCCCTTCGGCACCACGGAAAGCCCGTGCTCGGCGGCGATCTTCAGCACCGCCGCAGCCGTCTCCGTTCCATCCACAGTGGCCACCCACTGTGGACGGACACCGGCGACGGCGTCCTGCTCCCCCGCCTCGCGGAACTCGACCGCGACGGCCTCAAGCGCTCGCTCGACCATCAGAACTGATCCGCCAATCCCGCCTCCGCCAGCGGATGCACGCCGCGGCGACGTCCGGGCACCTCGCCGCAGAGCCTCGGGGTCGGGAAGACCTTGCCCGGATTGCAGATCCCGACCGGGTCGAACGCGCAGCGCAGCCGCTGCATCGTGTCCAGGTCGTCGGCGTTGAACATCCGCCCCATGTACTTGACCTTGTCCGCGCCGACGCCGTGTTCGCCGGTGATCGAGCCGCCGTGCTCGATGCACAGGTCGAGGATCGCGCCGGAAACGGCTTCCGCGCGCTCGGCGGCACCGGGCTCGGCGTCGTCGAACAGCACCAGCGGGTGCAGGTTGCCGTCGCCCGCGTGGAAGACGTTGGCCACCCGGACCCCGGACTCCGCCGACAGCCGGGAGATCCGGCCCAGCACCTCCGGCAGCGCGGTCCGCGGGATGACGCCGTCCTGCACGATGTAGTCGGGGCTGATCCGCCCGACCGCGGCGAACGCGGACTTGCGGCCCTTCCAGATCATCGCCCGCTCGTGGTCGTCGGCGGCGACCCGGATCTCGAAGGCGCCGTGCTCGCCGCAGTGCCGCTCGACCTCGGCGAAGGTGTGCTCCACCTCCGCCGTGGGACCGTCGAGCTCGACCACCAGGACCGCGCCCGCGCCCTCCGGGTAACCGCACTGGACGGCCTGCTCGGCGGCCTCGATCGCCAGCGCGTCCATCATCTCGATGGCCGCGGGCGTCACCCCGGCGGCGATGATCGCCGAGACCGCGGCCCCGGCCTCGTCGGTGGACGGGAACCCGGCCAGCAGCGTCTGCACGGCCTCCGGTTTCCGCAGCAGCCGCACGGTGATGCTGGTGACCACGCCGAGCGTGCCCTCGCTGCCGACGAACGCGCCGAGCAGGTCGTAGCCGGGGGCCTCGCGCGCCCCGCCGAGGTGGACGACCTCGCCGTCCGGGGTCACGACCTCCAGCCCGAGGATGTGGTGGGTGGTGAAGCCGTACTTCAGGCAGTGCGCGCCGCCGGAGTTCTCCGCGACGTTGCCGCCGACCGAGCACACCTGCTGGCTGGACGGGTCGGGGGCGAAGTAGTAGCCGCGCGGCGCGACCGCCTTGCTGACGTCGAGGTTGATCACGCCGGGTTCCACCACGGCCCGTTCGTTGTCGATGTCGATCTCCAGGATGCGGCGCATCTTGGAGGTCACGATCAACACGCCGTCCGAGTGCGGCAGCGCGCCGCCGGAGAGCCCGGTGCCCGAACCCCGGGCGACGAACGGCAGCTCGTGCTCGGCGCAGATCCGCACGACCTCCCGGACCTGCGCGGCGTTCTCGGGCAGGACGACCACGGCGGGCACGACCCGGTAGCTCGCGAGGCCGTCGCACTCGTAGGTCCGCAACCGCTGCGGGTCGGTGATCACCGACTGCGGCGGCAGCACGGCGCGGAACCGGCCCAGCGCCGACTCCGGGACTGCGGTCGACTGCATTTCCGGCCTCCTCGCCGAAAGATTCCGCTTCGCGAAAGCACCGTTCCGCTACGAGCGACCCTAGGACGGCGGGAACATGGATACAAGGGGTCGACAAGGGGTGGTCGCAGCGGAACGACCGCCACCAGCAGGATCCCACGACAAGTGGCCCCGGTCACAGTTCTCCGGGGCACTCCGGCCGCAATTGCCGGGACCGCTCCGGCCCGAGCCGCTCCGGCCACAAAGGACTGACGCGCTCAGCCCCTGGCGACCAGCAGCGGGACGTACTGCTCGTCGGCGGTCAGGGAGCCGTGCTGGCCGCGCAGCGCCGACTCCCCCGGCTCCGCCGCGGAGCGGATGATCGCCGAGGTGCGCATCACGGCGATGACGTCGCCGATGCGCGGGCGGACGGCCGGGCTGACGACCGGGCCGAACCAGCCCGCGGCGATCGCCTGCTCGGCGGTGACGACCGCTCCGCGGTCGCCGACGGCCTCCCGCCACGCCGCCAGCACCGCTGCCTCGGCGCCGGGTTCGGCGTAGACGTGCCGGGCGCGGGCTTCGCCGCCGATCAGGCGGACTCCGTCCTGGAGCGCGGGTTCGGCGTCGATGTCGAGCGCGGTGGCGGGATCCACCCCGACCATCCCGTGGTCCGCGACCACCGCCAGCACGGACGACTTCGGCAACTGCTGCGCCAGGTTCTCCACCAGGGCGTTGATCTGGCGTAGCTGCATGCGCCACGGCAGCGAACCGGGGCCGTGGACGTGGCCGAGCAGGTCCAGGTGGCCGTGGTAGCCGTAGCACAGCCCCGGGCCGGGGCCGGCGAGCGCGGACAGCAGTTCCGCCGCCAGGTCGCCGAGCGCGCGCACGCCGCGGAAGTCGGCGCCGCGCAGGGCGGCGCGGGTCAGGCCGGTACCTCGGAACTCGGCGGGCACCGCGATGCGGACGTCCACGCCCGCCTCCGCCGCGCGCTCCAGCACGGTCGGCCGCGGCTGCGCCTGCTCCGGCGGCCAGGCTTCGAGCAGGCTGCGCCGGTCCGTCTCGCCGCGGGTGCCCCAGGACAGCGGGTGCAGCAGGGCGCCGGACGGCTCGGCGAAGGTGTAGCCGACGACGCCGTGCTCACCTGAGCAGCGGCCGGTGCCCAGGGAGGTGATGCTGGTGGCCGTCGTGGTCGGGAAGCCGACCGGCACCGGACCGGCCGCCAGCGACACCAGGAACGGGGCGTCGTCGGCGTGCTCGTGCAGGAGGTTCCAGCCCAGGCCGTCGACCAGCAGGACCGCCGCGTTGCGGCACGCCGGGAAGCCGGCGGTGCCGGCGAACCCCGGCACGCCCATCGCGGCGAGCAGGGACGGCAGGACGTCGGGCAGCGCCCGGCCGTCGTGATCCGGAGCGACGATCCAGTCCACAGAGCTTGTCATTTAACTCGCTTTGCGTGCCGGTGCCGGTGGCGGAACCTCAGGCGCCCGCTGGCTGCGGTTACTTTTTCCGACGTATGTCCAATACGACGGAAAAAGCTGTCCTCGCCAGCGAACGCCTGAGAACCCGCGGGTGGTCGATCTGCGTGCATGGGCCAAGCGGCTGGCGCCGCTTCAAAGCCCAAAGACAGTCTCTCAGAAGCCCATGGAGCGGCCCACGATCTCCTTCATAATCTCCGTCGTCCCGCCGTAGATCGTCTGGACGCGGGTGTCCAGGAACGCCTTGGCGACCGGGTACTCCACCATGTACCCGTAACCGCCGTGGAGCTGGAGGCAGCGGTCCACGACGCGCTTGCTCATCTCGCTCAGCCACCACTTGGCCATCGCGGCGTGCTGCACGCTCAGCTCACCGCGGACGTGCTCGGTGATGCAGCGGTCGGTGAACACCCGGCCGATCTGGACCTCGGTGGCCATCTCCGCGAGCTCGAAGCGGGTGTTCTGGAACTTGCCGATCGGGCGCCCGAACGCGGTCCGGCTGTGGCAGTACTCCTTGGTGATGTCGAGGATCTTCTCCGCCGTCGCCGCCGAGGCCACCGCGATGGACAGCCGCTCCTGCGGCAGGTTCTGCATCAGGTAGACGAAGCCCTTGCCCTCCTCGCCGAGGAGGTTGTCGGCGGGCACCCGCACGTCGTTGAAGAACAGCTCCGCCGTGTCCTGGGCCTTCTGGCCGATCTTGTCCAGGTTCCGGCCGCGTTCGAAGCCCTCCGCCCCGCGCTCGACGACCAGCAGGCTGATGCCCTCGTGCCCGGCGTCCGGGTCGGTGCGGCAGACCACGATGACCAGATCGGCCAGGATCCCGTTGGAGATGAACGTCTTCTGCCCGTTGATGACCCACTCGTCGCCGTCCCGCACCGCGGTGGTGCGGATGCCCTGCAGGTCGCTGCCCGCGCCGGGCTCGGTCATCGCGATCGCGGTGATCAGCTCTCCGGTGCAGAAGCCCGGCAGCCAGCGCTTCTTCTGCTCCGCGGTGGCCAGCTTGGTCAGGTACGGCGCGATGATGTCGACGTGCAGCGGGGAGCCGAAGCCGGAGATGCCCGCCCGGACCAGCTCCTCGTCGAACACCGCGTTGAAGCGGAAGTCGTCGGTCCCGCCGCCGCCGTACTCCTCCTCGATCGGGAAGCCCAGCAGCCCCTGCGCACCGGCGGCCAGCCAGGCGTCGCGGCTGACGACCCCGGCTTCCTCCCACTCGGCCACGTGCGGGGTCAGCTCCTTGGCGACGAACGCCCGCGCGGTCTCGCGGAACGCCTCGTGGTCGTCGTTGAACAGCTCCCTGCGCATTCCTCACGCTTCCTTTCGGGCGATCGCACCTGATTCGAGGAGTTCGGCTGCCTGCGCCACCCGCCAGTCGGCCAGCACCGCCGCGGCGTCGCCGCCCGGCTCGGCCACTGGCCCCGGCGGCGGGTTCGGGGTCCGGGAGAACCGCGGCGCGGGCGCGGGCTGCAGCACGCCGTCGCGATCGACCAGCGTCCCGCGCGCGGCGACGTGCGGGTGCTCGGCGGCCTCGCCCATCGACAGCACCGGCGCGACGCAGGCGTCCGAACCGGCGAACCGCTCCGTCCACTCCGCCCGCGTGCCCCGGGCGAAGACCTCGGCGAAGCGCTTGCGCAGCTCCGGCCAGTTCGCCGGGTCGTTGCGGTCCGGCAGGCCCTCCAGGCCGAGCCGCTCGACGAGTTCGGCGTAGAACTGCGGTTCCAGCGCGCCGACGGCCACGTGCTCGCCGTCGGAGGTCTCGTAGACGTCGTAGAACGGGGCGCCGGTGTCGAGCAGGTTCGTGCCGCGCCGCTCGCTCCACCCGCCCGCGGCGCGCATGCCGAACAGCATCGCCCCGAGGTGCGCCGCGCCGTCCACGATCGCGGCGTCGACTACCTGCCCCCGGCCGCTGGTGCGGGCCTCCAGCACCGCGGCCAGGATCCCGACCGCCATGTAGAGCGCGCCGCCGCCGAAGTCGCCGAGCAGGTTCGCCGGGACCTGCGGCGGGCCGCCCTCGCGGCCGATGGCGTGCAGCATCCCGCTGAGCGCGATGTAGCCGATGTCGTGCCCCGCGGTCGGCGCCAGCGGACCGTCCTGGCCCCAGCCGGTCATCCGGCCGTAGACCAGCTTCGGGTTGACCTCCCAGCACTGCTCCGGGCCGACGCCGAGGCGTTCGGTCACCCCCGGCCGCAGCCCTTCCAGCAGCACGTCGGCCTGCGCGGCCAGCGCGAGCACCGCGTCGGCTCCGCGCTCGTGCTTGAGGTTCACCGAGACCGAGCGCTTGCCGCGGTTGAGCACGTCATCCTTGCCCGAGACGGCGCCGGGCCGGTCGACCCGGACGACGTCGGCGCCCAGATCCGCCAGCAGCATCGCGCAGAACGGGGCAGGCCCGATCCCCGCGAGCTCCACGACCCTGACCCCGGCCAGCGGCCCGTTGGTTGCTGTCACGCTCGCACCTCTCCATGTGTCACCGGCCACAAGCAATGCGACGCTGTTAGTGTTACATCGCTGGTGTTACAGCGGTCAAGGAGTATCGTGCGGTCATGCTCCGAACAGCGGACGAAGAGCTGACCATCGATGAACTGGCCGCACGCGCCGGCGTCACCGTGCGCACTGTTCGGTTCTACTCCTCGCGCGGCCTGCTGCCCCCACCGCGGCTGCGCGGACGGCTCGGCCTCTACGGCGGCGACCACCTGGCCAGGCTGGACCTGATCCGGGAGCTGCAGACGCTGGGCTTCACGCTGTCGGCGATCGAACGCCACCTGGAGCGCGTCCCGGACGACGCCGCGCCGGAGGACCTCGCCCTGCACCGGGCGCTGCTGGCGCCGTGGACCAGCGACCAGAGCGAGGACCTGGACCGCCACGAGCTCAACCAGCGCGCGGGCCGCCACCTCGACGACGACCTGGTCGGCCAGCTGGTCGAGCTCGGCATCCTGGAGCGGATCCCCGACGACGAGCGGCTCCGGCTGCCCAGCACCGCGATGCTCGGCGTCGGGCTGCAGATCCTCGACCTCGGCCTGCCGCTGGAGATGCTGGTGCAGGCCAAGCAGATCGTCGAGCAGCACACCTCCCAGATCGCGGTCGAGCTGCGCGAGCTGTTCGCCGCCAACGTGCTGCGCCCCTACGTGGAACGCGGCCGTCCCGAGGACGAGCGCGAGCGGGTCCGCGCGGCCACCGACCAGCTTCGGCCGCTGACGATCCAGGTCCTGGTCAACGGTTTCCAGCGGGCCGTCAACGACGTGATCCGCGATCACGTCTGACGCTCTGGTCAAAACCGGTCCGGATGGGGTTTCATCCTGGAGTGACGATCGTCACGCGCGTTTGAGGGGAGACGCCCGGATGACCGTTCTGCGGCCCTGGACCGCGACCGACACGACCGCCCCCGAACTGTTCGCGCGCAACGCCCGGGACTGCCCCGACCACCCCGCGCTGACCGATTCCTCCGGTGCCGCAACGAGAACGTGGACGTGGGCGCAGGCGCACGACGAGGTCACCCGGCTCGCCGCCGGGTTCGCCGACCTCGGGTTGCAGCCCGGTCAGACCGCGCTGGTGATGATGTCCAACCGGGCCGAGCACTGGTTGGCCGACGCCGCCGCGACCCGGCTCGGCGCGGTGCCCGGCAGCGTCGGCCTCCGCCACAGCAGCGCCGAAGCGCTGCTGCTGGCCCGGCACAGCAGGGCGCGGGTGGTCGTCGCCGAAGGAGCCGACCAGGTGTGGCGGTGGTCGTCGGCGATGCGGGATCCGACCGCGCCCGCGCACGTCGTGGTCGTCGACCCGGCGGCGGTTCCCGCCGGGGATCCCCGCTTCCTCAGCTGGGAGGAGCTGCGGCGGCGCGGCGAGCGGCGGCTGCTCGCCGAGCCCGACGCCGTCGACCGGCACCGGGGGGCGATCACCCCGGACCGGCCCGCCGCCCTGCTCTACACCGGGACCGAGCACTGCGTGGTGCTCACGCACCGGAACCTCGTCCACGCCGCGTCGGCGTTGCGCCACATCGCCGGAATTCCCCGCCACGCGGCCATGATCTGCGGCCATTCGCCGTCCGACCTGCTGGCGCGCACGACCGGCTTCCACGCCGCCGTCCACAACGCCGACCACGTCCACCTCCACCCCGACGCCCCGCAGGCCGCGTCCGCGCTTCCGCGCGTCCGCCCGCCCGCGTTCCTCGGCGCGCCGGAGGTCTGGGCGGACCTCGCCGCCCGGATCGGGCCTTCGGCCGATCCCCGGCGGCTCCGCGCCCGCCTCGGGC
Source organism: Saccharopolyspora taberi (assembly GCF_039534165.1). Taxonomy (NCBI): domain Bacteria; kingdom Bacillati; phylum Actinomycetota; class Actinomycetes; order Pseudonocardiales; family Pseudonocardiaceae; genus Saccharopolyspora; species Saccharopolyspora taberi. The sequence goes on from NZ_BAAAUX010000012.1 coordinate 98,664, forward strand.
TCGACCGGCTCGCCTGGGCTGCCGCCGGGCCCGCTCCGCTCGCGCCCGCGGTGGTGGACCGCTTCGCGGCCGTGGACATCGCCCTCCGGCAGTGCTGGGGCACGGCCGAGACCACCGGCTTCGCCACCGCGGGCCACGCAGGCGCCGACCGCCCCGGGACCGCGGGCCGGGCCCTGCCCGGAGTGGAGGTACGGATCTCCGGCGACGGCGAGATCCTGGTCCGGGGACCTGTCGTGTGCGCGGGTCACCTGCAACCGGACGGGCTGATCAGGCCGGTCACCGACGCCGAGGGCTGGCTGCGCACCGGCGACGCGGGCGCGCTCGACGCCGACGGGTACCTCGTCGTCCGGCGCTGAGCCGGCCGGCGCTGAGTCGGCCAGCGCTGAGTCAGCCGGCCCGCAGTCATCCGACGCTGAGCCGTTCGGTGCCGAGTCATCCGGTGCTGAGCCGTCCGGCCCGCAGTCATCCAGCGCTGAGCCGTCCAGCGCGGAGTCATCCGGCCCGCAGTCATCCGACCTGCAGTCGTCCAGCGCGGAGTCACCCAGCGCTGAGTCATCCAGCCCGCAGTCACCCGACCCGCAGTCGTCCAGCGCGGAGTCATCCGGCGCGGAGTCATCCAGCCCGCAGTCACCCTGCGCTGGCAGGCTCCGCGTCGCGCACGAACCGGCGCGGATCTCCCGTCACCGCAAGGCATCCGACGGTCACCAGCGCGCCGCCGACGAGGTACAGCGCGATCGGCCATGACCCGCCGCCCACGCCGAGCAGCGCGGTGGCGATGAACGGCGACAGCCCGCCGCCGAGGACCGAACCGCTCTGGTACCCCAGCGACACACCGGTGTAGCGGACCTTCGTGCTGAACAGGTCCGCGCAGAACGCCGCCATGGGGCCGAAAACCGCCGCCGAGCCCGCGTACCCGAGCACCATCGCCAGCACGATCAGCGCGGGCGACCTGGTGTCGAGCAGCCAGAACATCGGGAACGCGTACACCGCGAGGAAGATCGCACCGCCGAGCATCACCCTGGTCCGCCCGAGCCGGTCGGACAGGTGCGCGAACAGCAGGATCCCCGCGATCTGCGCGGCCGATCCGGCGAGGCTGCCCGCCAGCATCAGGTCGCGGGTCATGCCCAGCTGCCGGGTGCCGTAGGTGAGCAGGAACGTGGCGAGCACGAAGATGAACATGTTGAAGCCGAGGTTGACCCCGGCCGAGAGCAGGATCTGCCGCCAGGAGCTGGCGAACGCCTCCGCGACCGGCAGCCTGGAGCGCTCGCCGTGCTCGCGGATCCGGGCGAATTCGGGGGATTCGGCCAGCCGCAGCCGCACGTAGAGCCCGACGCCGACCAGGACGAGGCTCAGCAGGAACGGGATCCGCCAGCCCCAGACCAGGAACTGGTCGCCGGAGACCGCGGTCGCCGCCGCGAACACGCCGGTCGCCAGGAACAGCCCGGTCGGCGAGCCGATGAAGGTCCAGCCGCCGTACCAGCCCTGCCGGTTCGGCGGGGCGTGCTCGACGGCCATCAGCACCGCGCCGCCCTGCTCGCCGCCGAGGAAGAACCCCTGCACCACCCGCAGCAGCACCAGCGCCGCGGGCGCCCACAGGCCGATCTGGTCGTAGGTGGGCAGCAGGCCGATCGCCGCGGTGCAGGCGCCGGTGACGCTGAGCGTGATCACCAGCATCAGCCTGCGGCCCACCCGGTCGCCGAAGTGGCCGATCACCGCCGCGCCGAGCGGGCGGGCGAGGAAACCGGCGCCGAAGGTGGCGAAGGCCAGCAGCGCGCCGACCCACGGGTCGCCCGCCGGGAAGAACAGCCGGTTGAACACCACGGCCGCGGCGGTGCCGTAGATGAGGAAGTCGTAGAGCTCGATCGTGTTGCCGACGGCGCTGGCGAACGCCGCCTTGCGGACGCTTTCGCGCGGGGGCGCCACGCCCGGTTTCGCCGCGCTCGGTTCGGCTGCCATCCCGGTCCTCCTCCGGTGTTTCCCTCTCCTGGGCTTTCCCTCGTCAGGGTTTCGCCGCGCCCGGGGTGCAGGATCCGAGCGCAGGGTTCCGCGTCGAATTTCCCACAGTCATCCCGCGAACGAGGCTCGATGGCGATCTTCGCCGCCGAGATGATCAACACAGAGTGAGAAAACTCGATCGAGGGAAACTCAATCAGGTGGATCAAGGTAGCGGATGCGGTGTGACGGCCGGTTCTGCCGATAAAGAAGGTGAAGTCCTCTCCATAACCGCAGGAGGAAATCGAGATGACCGCACTCCCGCTGATCGGCCGCGCGCTCGTGGCCACCGCGCTGACCGCGGGCGCCGTGCTCACCCCGGCGGCTGCCTCCGCCGTCCCGGTCGCCAGCACGTTGCAGCTCTCGGTCACCGGCCAGCCCGGCACCAGCGGATTCCGCACCGCGCTGCTGACCTGCGAGCCGCACGGCGGCACGCACCCGAACGCCCAGAAGGCGTGCGCGGACCTCATCGAGAACAACGGCGACCTGCACGCGATGGCCAAGCAGGAACCCCGGCCGATGATGTGCACGCTGGACCTCAAGGAAGTCACGGTCCGCGCCACCGGCACCTGGCGCGGCAAGCAGGTCGACTTCGAGCAGAAGTTCCCGAACATCTGCGTCGCCAAGTCGCACACCGGCGAGGTCTTCGCGTTCTGAGCCCGCCCCGCGAGCCCCTGATCACACCGTGACCAGGGGCTTGCGGCATTTGGGCGGGTTACCGTTGGCGCATGGCACCACAGGACACTGGTTCGCCGGATCGGCGCTGGCCACGGCGGTTGTTCGCGGTGGGCAGCGACCCCGATCCGAGGTTCACGCTCGCCAACGAGCGCACGTTCCTCGCCTGGATCCGGACATCGCTGGCGCTGATGGCCGCCGGAGTCGGGGTGGAGGCGCTCAACGCCGTCACCCCCGACCAGTCGAGTCCACTGCGGACGGTGCTGGCGATCCTCCTGCTGCTGGCCGGAGTCCTGTGCAGCGCGACCGCGTTCGGCCGGTGGATGACCACCGAACGCGCGATGCGGACGAACGCCTCGCTGCCCGCACCGCGGCTCGGCCCGCTGCTCGGCTACGGCCTGGCGGCGATCGGCGTGGTCGCCTGCGCCCTGCTGCTGATCACCGGGATCTGACCGTGCCAGGCCCGTGGGACCCCGGACTCCAGGTCGAGCGCACGACGCTCGCGTGGCTGCGCACCACGCTCGCCTTCGTCGTCGGCCTCATCGTGCTCATCAGGCTGATCCTGCACCACAGCGTGCTCGCCGGGATCGCCTGCGCCGTGCTGACGCTGCCGCTGGCGGTCGTGATCGCCTGGTTCACCTGGCGCAGGCACCAGCGGACCGAGCGCTGCCTCCGCGCCGAGCACCCGCTGCCCGCCGCAGTGCTGCCCGCCGCGGTCGCGCTGCTCGCGATCCTCGGCGGCTGCACCGGGATCGTGTACGTGCTTACCGTCTGAGCGGTCAGGCCAGCGACAGCTGGGTCTCCACGTTGCCGCGGATCGCGTTGGAGTACGGGCAGACCTGGTCGGCCTCCTCGGTCAGCTTCCTGGCCTGGGCCTCGTCGAGGCCCGGCAGGCTGACCGAGAGCTCGACCTCCAGGCCGAAGCCGCCCTCGTCGTTGCGGCCGATGCCCACGCGGGCGGTCACCTCGGAGCCGGTGATGTCGGCCTTCGCGCGGCGGGCGACGACCTGGAGCGCGCCGTGGAAGCAGGCGGCGTAGCCGGCGGCGAACAGCTGTTCCGGGTTGGTGGCGTCGCCGCCCGCGCCGCCCATCTCCTTCGGCACGGCGAGATCCAGGTCGAGGATCCCGTCCGAGGAGCGGGCCTTGCCATCCCGGCCCGCTCCGGTCGCGGTGGCTTCCGCGGTGTACAGCGCAGTCATGATCCGTTCCTCTCCTCGGGTCGAACGAGCCCAACAGTAGCGTGCAACTAAATTGCACACAACCAATCTGGCGGAAGTATGCCCGAACGCACAACCGGGCGCCCGGTCCATCCACACTGGACGGATCAGGCGCCCGGAAGCGCGCTCAGCACTCGATGACGTTGACGGCCAGCCCGCCGCGCGCGGTCTCCTTGTACTTGACCTTCATGTCGCGGCCGGTCTCGCGCATCGTCTTGATCACCTTGTCCAGCGACACGAAGTGCGATCCGTTGCCGCGCAACGCCATCCGCGCCGCCGTGATCGCCTTGACCGACGCCACCGCGTTGCGTTCGATGCACGGGATCTGCACCAGCCCGCCGATCGGGTCGCAGGTCAGGCCCAGGTTGTGCTCCATCGCGATCTCCGCGGCGTTCTCCACCTGCGCCGGGGTCCCGCCCAGCACCTCGGCCAGCCCCGCAGCCGCCATCGAGCACGCCGACCCGACCTCGCCCTGGCAGCCGACCTCGGCGCCCGAGATCGACGCGTTCTCCTTGAACAGCACCCCGATCGCCGCCGCGGCGAGCAGGAACCGCACCACGCCGTCCTGGTCGGCGCCCGGCACGAACCGCGTGTAGTAGTGCAGCACCGCGGGCACGATCCCGGCCGCGCCGTTGGTCGGGGCCGTCACCACCCGGCCGCCCGCCGCGTTCTCCTCGTTGACCGCCAGCGCGAACAGCGTGACCCACTCCATCGGGTCGTCCTGCTCGGTCAGCGACTCCGCCAACGCCGCCGCGCGCCGCCGCACCTTCAGGCCACCGGGCAGCTCACCGGTGTTGGCGCACCCGTTCGCCACGCACTCGGCCATGACGTGCCAGATGTGCAGCAGCTCCTTGCGCACCGCGTCCTCGGTGCGCCACGACAGCTCGTTCGCCAGCATCACCCCGGAGATCGGCAGCCCCGACTCCGCCGTGTGCGCCAGCAGCTGCTCACCCGTGCGGAACGGCCACGCCACCTCGGTGGTGTCCGGTTTGATCCGGTCGGTCCCGGTCGCTTCCTCGTCGACCACGAATCCGCCGCCGACGGAGTAGAACACCGCCGACTCCACCTCGTCGCCCGCCGCGTCCCACGCGGTGAACCGCATCCCGTTGGGGTGCAGCGGAAGCGACTTGCGCCGGTGCATCACCAGGTCGCGATCGAGCGAGAACGCGATCTCGCTGACGCCGTCCAGCCGCAACCGGCCGGTCTCCCGGATCTCGGTCACCCGCGGCTCCACCGCCGCCGGGTCCACCGACTCCGGCGCGTGCCCTTCCAGCCCCAGCAGCACCGCTTTCGGACTGCCGTGACCGTGCCCGGTCGCTCCCAGCGACCCGAACAGCTCAGCTTTGACCCGCGACACCCGGGGCAGCAGCCCCGCCCCGCGCAGCCGGGCGACGAAGGTCGCCGCCGCGCGCATGGGGCCGACGGTGTGCGAACTCGAGGGGCCGATGCCCACCGAGAAGAGGTCGAAGACGCTGATCGCCATTGATCCGCCCTCCGCTTGTGCCCGGCTACGCCCCGGTCAGTTCGGCGTACTGCTCGGCGCTGAGCACCTCGCCGGTCTCGGTCGCCCTGACCTCGATCAGCCAGCCGTCGCCGAACGGATCGGCGTTGACCTGAGCGGGATCGCTCACCACGGACTCGTTGATCGCCACGACCTCGCCGGTGACCGGCGCGTAGAGGTCGCTGACCGACTTCGTCGACTCCAGCTCACCGCAGGCGCCGCCCGCCTCGATCCGCGCGCCGACCTCGGGCAGCTCCACGAAGACGATGTCGCCGAGCGACTCGGCCGCGTACGGGGTGATGCCGATGCGGACCACGCCGTCGCGGTCCTCGATCCACTCGTGCTCTTCGGTGTAGCGCAGGTTGGTGGGCAGGGACATGGGAGGCTCCGTCGCTTTCGGGGGCATGGGAATGCCCGGGATGGTTGGGCCTCCCCCTCTGTTGCGGAACCTGAGAGCTTCACCGCTTCGTCGCGGTTTGCACCGTGGGTGCGGCGCCGTGGCGCGCGCTTTCCAGAGTTGCCTCGCCCGAGCGGTCATGGGTGCCTGAGAGTTTGCGGGGAGTCTTGCTCCTTCGGCGCCCTGGTGCACCTGCGGTGCTCAGGGTCTCTCCCGCCCGGGTTCTGCGGCCGGTATGCGGTTGTCATGCTCCGCGCCAAACGATAAACGGGCCGGCCGAGGTGTCAATGGCCCGCCCCTGGTCCGCCACCGGATGTTCGCCCGGCGATTTCCCGGGCGCCCGGTCCCATACGCTGGGAACCGCGGGGAGGAGGCGACGATGCTGGACATCCGGGCGCTGATCGAGCGGGTCGGGCCGACGCTGCTGCGCACCGTGATCCTCCCGGAGTCCACCGACTGCGTCGGCGACGTCGTCATCGCCGAGCCGGAGCAGCCGCCGCGGGCCGCCCAGGGCGACCTGGTGCTGGGCGTCGCGGTCCGCGGGTCCGGGCAGGCAGCCGCGCTCGCCAGGGACTGCGGGGCGGAAGGCGCGGCGGCCCTGCTGCTCAAGCCGCCGCTGTCCGGCGACCCGGCGGTGGTGGCCGCGGCCCAGGAGGCCGGGATCGCGCTGGTCGAGGTGCGGGCGGGCACGGCGTGGGCGCAGCTGGTGTGGCTGATCCGGGCGGCGCTGGCCGGGACGGCGACGCAGGAGACCGACACCCGCGGCCCACCGCTGGGCGACCTGTTCCGGCTGGCCGACGCGGTCGCCGACGTCGTGGACGCGCCGGTCACCATCGAGGACGCGCACTCCCAGGTGCTGGCCTACTCCGCCCGGCAGGACCTGACCGACCCCGCCCGGATCTCCACGATCATGGGCCGCAAGCAGCCGGACGACGTGCTGGCCAAGTTCCGCGCCCGGGGCACGTTCCGGCAGCTCAGCAAGGGCCGGTCGGCGATCTTCGTGCCCGCCCAGGGCGACGGCACGCTGCCCAGGCTGGTGGTCCCGATCCGGATGGGCGGCGAGCTGCTGGGGTCGATGTGGGCGGTGGTGCCTGGCGAGGTGTCCGAGGAGCGGTCGACGGCCTTCGCCGACACCGCGCCGCTGGTCGCGCTGCAACTGCTGCGCTGGCGCGCGGTCGCCGACGCCGAGCGGCAGCGGTCGGCCGAGCAGGTGCGGCAGCTGCTGGAAGGCGGCGAGCGGTGGCGGACCGCGGCGACCGAGCTGGCGGTCTCGCAGGACCCGCACCGGGTGGTCGCGCTCGGCGTGAGCGCCTCTGCCGAGCAGGCGGAAGGGCACCGGCTGGCGATCTGGGAGTGGATCACGCGCGGGGTCGGGCGGCGCCCGCTGGTGACCGAGATCGGCAACGTGCTCTACGCGCTGGTGCCGGACCGGCCCGGCCAGGGCGGCTGGCCGGTGCTGCGCGCGGCGCTGACCGCGAGCGAGGACGAGCCGAAACCGCTGGTCGCCGTGGGCACGGCAGTCGGCGTCGCCGATCTCGCGCGCTCGCGCGCGGAGGCCGACGAACTGCTTGCGCTACTGCGCGCCGGGCAGGTGCGCAAGCGGGTCGCGGTGTACGAGGACCTGTGGCACCTGCTGGTGCTGAGCCGGATGGCGGGGGCGTCGACCGACGCCGGGGTCGCCTCGCTCGGACCGCTGCCGCTGTTGCGCGAGCACGACCGCGATCAGGGCACCGAGTACCTCAGCACGCTGCACGCGTGGCTGCGCCACCCCGGCGATCCGCGGACCGCCAGCCGCGACCTGCGGGTGCATCCGAACACTTTCCGGTACCGGATGAAGCGGATCACGCAGCTGGTCGATGTCGATCTCGACGATGCCGACGTGCGGGCCGCGCTGCTCGTGCAGTTGCTCGCCGAGCGGTGGGCTCAGCACGGGTGAGGGGGGGTTGGGGTTGTGGCGGTTTGGGTTCTGTTGCGTGGGTGGTTTCCGGGGCTCTCGCCGACCCCGGACCCCCGGCAGACCCCCGGCAGACCTCCGGGATGAGTGGGGGTTGTGCGCTGCGGTTCGGTTGGGGTGGTTCTCATCCCGTCGGCCTCCACAAGGGCTATCAGACCGCGTCAAGGGGGCGGTTTGTGTTGGCCCGCTGCGGTTTCCGGGCTTGTGCCCCCTTGACACGGTCTGATCGGGCTGGCGCCAGGCCGACGGGATGAGAACCAAACCCCGCCCTTGTGGGTGGGGACTTCGTTGTTGCTGGGCACGGTTGGCTCAGTGGCGGCGATGCGTTCCTCAGGCCCCGAGCGCCTGCTTCGCCCGGTCGGTCGCGAGTTCTGGGCGGGACGCGGGGTTGTCCTGGTAGTGGCGCAGCAGGGCCAGCAGCACCGCCGGGTCGCCCGCGAGGTCGCGGCCGGGGATGCGCAGGGCCGGGACTTCGGGCAGCTTGTCCTCGTGCCAGATCCGGGCGATCTGGCGCCTGCGCCAGGACGCTCCCGGTCGGCCCGAGATCCAGATCTCCGGGCCGTCGCGGTGCAGCGGGCGGATCTCGGCGACGTCGCCCCACGGCAGGAACGACTCGTGGGTCCAGCCGCGGTGGTGGATCCCCGCCGGGGAGAGCCGGACCTTCCCCGGCGCGAACGAGCCCTTGAGCATCACCACCGGCAGGGACAGCGGGACCAGCGCCGCGATCCCGAGGAGCACCGCCCTGCCGACCTGGGGGTGGCCGATCTCCAGCGCTCCAACGACGCCCAGCACGAACGGTGCCGCGGTGGTCAGGCTCAGCAGGACGAACAGGGTGAACTGCACCCTGGAGTACGGCATCTCCAACGCCATCGTCGCGTCGTCGGCCGCCTTCGTCCGCAGCGGACGGGCTCCGGCCTTGCGCGGCCGGAGTTTGGCGTCGAAGACCAGCACCGCCAGCTCCGCGAAGATCAGGGCGAAGACCAGCATGTAGCGGAAGCCGGACGACCAGTTGGTCAGCTGGTTGCGGATCGCGATCGCCAGTGCCGCCGCGCACAGGACCAGGAACGCCGCCGTGACCAGCCGCGCCGCGCGCGGAGGCCGGGCGCTCCACTGCTCCGGCCAGGGTGCTCTGGTGCTGTTCACGCTGGCTCCATCGTGAAGACTTGGTCAGGTGAAGCGGTGCACTCCTGCCGCCGGACCTCGCGCGGCTGCTGCGGCGGGCCCGCGGCCAGCCCGAAGCACTCGCGCTCGACCAGCGGCAGGATCCGCCAGTGGCCGTCGGCGGGCTCCAGCCGGAACCGCTGGGTCTGGCTGGTCTCCAGGCACCCCTGGAGCCGCAGGTGGTCGCGGTTGCCGACGTCGAGGCACCAGGTGCTGCCGCCGGTCTCCGGGTTGTAGACCTTGATCCGGTAGACGTCGTCGGTCTTCTCCCAGGCGAACCGCTGGGCAGGCTTGGGATCGTCGCGGCACGGCGCCTCGACGACCATCGGGTTCCCGTCGCCGTCCTTGCCCGTGATGTCGAGGCAGTTGCCCGCCTGCGTCCGCAGCACGTACCAGTGCACGTTCGGCGGGCGGACCATGTCCGGGCCGAACAGCAGGAACACCACGAAACCCGCGCACGCCACGAACCCCGAGACCGCCGTGACCGGGCGCGGCCCGCGCCTGCGGCCGGGCTCGGGGAACGGCGCTTCGGGCTCCCGGCTCGGGACCGGGGCACCGGCACCGGCCGACAGCCGGTCGTGGCACGCGAGCCAGCGGGCGGTCTCCTCCGGATTCGCACCGCACGCGCGCACGAAGGCGCTGGTCAGCTCCCGCCGCGGCAGCGAGTCGCGGCGCAGCGCGGTGGCCAGGGTGCTGTAGGGCAGCACGTCGCCGTTCGCCGTCGCGCGGGCCTCCACCTGGCGGTAGGTCAACCCGGACCACGACCGCAACCGGCGCATCGACTCCACGAACTCCGCGGCGTTGCCGGCGTCGTCGGGGGCCGGGAACTCGCGATTCTCGGTCACCTGCTGCCTTCCTGGCCGCTCGGACTTGCCCGTCGGCGCACCACGTTCTGCCTGGTCATACCGCCTTCGGGAGGTGTCCGGCACAGATTCGAACAGATCTTGAGTCTACGAAGGCCCTTCACCTCCGGTGTGATCACCCCGGGCCGGCTCCGTTTGTGCTGGGAGCACAAACGGGCACCGGCAATCTCAGTGCGTGGAATGATGCGGCGCGGACGCGGGCAGCGGATCGTAAGGCGCAACCACCGAGAAAGGATTTGCGCCGTGAAGATCGCAGTTCCGCGCGAGATCAAGAACAACGAGTACCGGGTCGCCATCACTCCCGCGGGCGTGCACGAGCTGACCAGCCGCGGCCACGAGGTCTTCGTCGAGGCGCAGGCAGGCGCCGGTTCGTCCATCCCGGACGAGGACTACCTGGCCGCGGGCGCCAAGGTGCTGCGCACCGCCGACGAGGTCTGGGGCGAGGGCCAGCTGGTGCTCAAGGTCAAGGAACCGATCGCCGAGGAGTACCCGCGGCTGCGGCGCGACCAGGTGCTGTTCACCTACCTGCACCTCGCGGCCTCGGCGGAGCTGACCGACGCGATGGTCGACTCGGGCGTCACCGGCATCGCCTACGAGACGGTGCAGACCGGCAACGGGAGCCTGCCGCTGCTGGCCCCGATGAGCGAGGTCGCGGGCCGGCTCGCCCCGCAGGTGGGCGCGTACTCGCTGATGCGGCCCAGCGGTGGCCGCGGCGTGCTGCCGGGTGGCGTTCCCGGCGTGCACCCGGCGCGGGTCGTGGTGATCGGCGGCGGTGTCGCCGGCCTGAACGCCGCCCGCGTCGCGCTGGGCATGGGCGCCGACGTCGAGCTGCTCGACACCAACGTCGACAAGCTGCGCGAGATCGACCGCGACTTCCACGGCCGGATCCGGACCGTGGCCTCCAACCGCTACTCGGTCGAGCAGGCCGTCCGGGCCGCCGACCTGGTGATCGGCGCGGTGCTGATCCCGGGCGCGAAGGCCCCGAAGCTGGTGTCCAACCACCTCGTGTCGGAGATGAAGCCGGGCAGCGTGCTGGTCGACATCGCCATCGACCAGGGCGGCTGCTTCGCCGACTCCCGCCCGACCACGCACGACGACCCGACCTACAAGGTCCACGACTCGGTCTTCTACTGCGTGGCCAACATGCCGGGCGCGGTGCCCAACACCTCGACGCACGCGCTGACCAACGTCACGCTGCCCTACGCGGTGCGCATCGCCGACAACGGCTGGCAGCAGGCGTGCCGGGCGGACGAGGCGCTGGCGCTGGGCGTCAACACCCACGACGGCAAGCTGGTCAACCAGCCGGTCGCCGAGGCCCACGGCCGCACCGCGACCCCGCTGGCCGACGTCCTGTCCTGACGCCACGACCCGAAGGGCCCGAAGAGCGCACCCGGCTCTTCGGGCCCTTCGGGTTCGAATCCTCAACCGGCGCAGCCAGGCGAAGCCGCGGGAAACGAGATCATTAAGGGGCGGCCCGCTCAACCAGCCTGGGGGTCACCGGGAGCAGGCCGCCGACTTCAGTGTAAGACACGATCGGCTGTTTGCCGACGAGAGAAGCAACGTCATCACGTCGATTTCATGCGAAATCGATAACCACTCGATCGCGTGAACCGAGCACTTCACCCGTGCAGGCGGCATTTCCGCCTGCCGATGTCCCCCATCGGAGTAGTTGTGGCGCGCCAGTCCCAAAACCGTGGGTGCGCCGTTCCAGTGACAGCGTCACCGAGGAGGACTACGACGATGGCGAACGACGCTTCCCCGACCGACGGTACGGCGATCCGGCACGCGGTCCTGGACCACCTCGACCTGCTCGACCGGACCGCCGCCGAGGGCTGCCCGGAGGAGCTGCTGCCGGTGGCCCGGACCGGGCTGCACCTGCTGGCCGAGGGCCTGCGAGCGCTGCTCGACGCGCACCGCCCGGACCAGAACGGCCGCTGCCCCACCTGCCCCGGCCTGCTGCGCGGCAGGCAGTGGCCCTGCGCCGCGTGGCTCGCCGCCCACCGGCGCCTGCTCGGCGACCGCCCGCGGGCGCTGCTGCGCGCCCCGCACCCCGAGCCGCCCGCCGAGTCCGCGATCGAGGTGCGGCCCCCGGTCGTCGCGACGACCGGCGACAACGGCCCCGGTGACTGGAACACCGACGAGTTCCCGGTCACCGATCCGGATCCGGCCCCGCCACCGATCGGCGGCCACCTGGAGACCGACCACACCAAGATCTACCGCGCCGCCGTCTCGGATCGGCCGATCCGGTGGCCGCGGCTGCGGCTCCCGCTGCGCTGATTCCACAGCGCCGATTCCCGGGCACCGATTCCACGACTCCCCCCGGATCACCGGACCGCGTGCGGCAGGATGGGTGACGGCCAATCGCGAACCGTGACGATGGAGGGTGTGTGCACGACGGCAGCGGCCGGATCACCGTGCAGGGTCTCGGCAAGAGCTTCGGGCCGGTCCACGCGGTCCGGGACCTCAGCTTCACCGTGCAGCCCGGCACGGTGACCGGCTTCCTCGGCCCCAACGGGTCCGGCAAGACGACCACCCTGCGGATGATCCTCGGGCTGATCGAGCCCAGCACCGGCTCGGCGACGGTCAACGGGGTGCCGTTCCGCGGGCTGCCCAACCCCGGCACCGTGGTCGGTGCGGTGCTGGAGGCGCAGAGCTTCCACCCCGGGCGCACCGCCAGGGACCACCTGCGCTGCTACGCGGCGGCGATGCGGCTGCCCGACCGGCAGGCCGACCAGGTCCTCGAACTCGTCGGGCTGGGCACCGCGGCCAAGCGCCGGGCAGGCGGGTTCTCGCTGGGCATGCGCCAGCGGCTGGCGCTGGCGACCGCGCTGCTGGGCGATCCGCAGATCCTGGTCCTCGACGAACCGTCCAACGGGCTCGACCCGGAGGGCATCGCCTGGCTGCGCAGCTTCCTGAAGTCCTTCGCCGCCACCGGGCGGACCGTGCTGGTCTCCAGCCACCTGCTCCGCGAGATGGAGCACACCGTCGACCACGTGGTGATCGTCAGCCGCGGCGAGTGCGTCTACAACGGACACCTCGACGAGCTGCGGGCCGCGCAGCGCTCGCGGGTGCTGGTGCAGGCCGCCGATCCCGCCGCGCTGGTCGCGGCCCTGGAGCGGGAGGGCCTGGCGGCCGAGGCGACCCCGGACGGCAGGCTGGCGATCCCCGGCGCCGACTCCCGGGTGGTCGCAGACCTCGCGCTGGAGGCGGGCGTCGCGCTGTACGGGATGCAGGACGAGCGCGTCGACCTGGAGCAGCTGTTCTTCCAGCTCACCAACGGCCAGTTCGCGGGGGCCCAGAACGCGCCGTCCCGGTGGGGCCCGCCGCCCGCGCCCGGGTACGGCCCGCACGGCGGTTTCGGAGGTAACGCCTGATGGGCGCGCTGATCAAGGCGGAGTTCCGCAAGATCTTCACCGTCAACCTGTGGTGGGCGCTGCTCGTCCCGGTCGCCGTGATGAGCTTCGGCGCGGGCTGGCTGGGCAGCGGGTTCGGCACGATCAGCCAGCTGGAGAAGGAGCTCGGCCAGCCGCTGCCGCTCGGGCTGCTGACGGTGTCGCTGTCGACGAACTACAGCACCGCGTTCGCGGCGGTGTTCGGCGGCCTGGCCGTCGCGGGCGAGCACCGCACCCGGAGCATCACCACGACCTACCTGACCGCGAACCCCCGCGGCTCGGTGCTGGCGGCGAAGTTCGTGGCCTACACCGGCATGGGCGTGCTCTACGGGCTGGTGAACCTGCTGTTCTCCAGCCTCGGCGGACTCGTCGGAGCGGGCTTCGACGGCTTCGGCGACCCGGGCGACTGGTTCGCGGTAGGCGCGGCCGGACTGCTGGCGATGGTGCTGTGGACGCTGCTGGGCGTCGGGTTCGGCGCGCTGGTGTCGAGCCCGATCGCGGTGATCGTCTCGCTGCTGGTCTACAAGTTCGTGTTCGAGTTCATCGTCACGACGTTCATGACCGGCTCGGACGCGCCCTGGATCACCGCCTACCTGCCCGGCTCGGCGGGCAACGGGATCGTCGGCAACCTGGCGGTCCCGGTGTTCATCAGCGCCGTCGCGGGCACGAACGAGCCGGACATCCCGCGCGAGGCGTTCGAGGTGCTGCACTACGTCTTCGGCGGCACCTATGCGCACCCGTGGTGGGCGAGCGCGCTCACGTTCCTCGGCTACGCCGCCGTCTTCTGCGCGGCGGGCTGGTACGTCAGCGGCAAGCGCGACATCACCTGAGGACCTGACCCGACACACCCCGCAGCCGAGGAAGTCTCCACGTACAAGGGCGGGGTTTGGTTCTCATCCCGTCGGCCTGGCGCCAGCCCGATCAGACCGTGTCAAGGGGGCACAAGCCCGGAAACCGCAGCGGGCCAACACAAACCGCCCCCTTGACGCGGTCTGATAGCCCTTGTGGAGGCCGACGGGATGAGAACCACCCCAACCGAACCGCAGCGGACAACGGAGACTCATCCCGGAGGTCTGCCAGGGGTCTGGGGCCGGCGAGGACCCCAGAACCACGAGCCCTACCGGACTCCGAACCGGCAAAGCCCCTTCGGCCCCTGTGCGAGGGCTCACAGCGACCGGTTGAGCGGTCCTGCAACGTCGGTGTCGCGACCTAGTCTGGCAACGTGCGCGACTCCGGCAGCAAACGTCCTGCAACCGTCGGCTGGATCCGTCGTCTCTCCGCCGCCTGCTGGCGGCACCCAGCGTCGGTGCTGCTGGCGATCGGGGCCTCGGTGACCGCGGTCGGGCTGGAGGCGGCGGTCCCGCTGCTGACCAAGGTCGCGGTGGACGACGCCGTCGGCGGCAGCACGGCGCAGCTGGGGTGGATCGTCGCCGCGCTGCTCGGCCTCGGCCTGTTCCGGTTCGCCGCCGCGTTCGTGCGCCGCTACAGCGCGGGCCGCCTCGCGCTCGACGTGCAGCACGACCTGCGGCGCGCGGTGTTCGGGTCGGTGCAGCGCCTCGACGGCGGCAAGCAGGACGCGCTGCGCACCGGCCAGGTCGTCTCGCGGTCGATCAGCGACCTGCAGATGGTCCACGCGCTGCTGTCGATGCTGCCGCTGGCCGCGGGCACCGTGGTGCTCGCGCTGTTCGCGATCCTGGCGATGCTGTGGCTCTCCCCGCTGCTCACCGTGGTCGCGCTGGTCGTCGCGCCGCTGATCGCCGTGGTGTCGGCGCACAGCAAGAAGACGCTCTACCCCGCGACCTGGTCGGCCCAGCAGCGCGCCGCCGACATCGCCCAGCACGTCGAGGAGACCGTCACCGGCGTGCGGGTGGTCAAGGGCTTCGGCCAGGAGCGGCGCGAGGTCGCCCGGCTGGAGTCCGGGGCGCGCAGGCTGTTCGCCGAGCGGCTGCGGGCGGCGCGGATGACCTCGTTCCCGCAGGCCACGCTCACCGCGCTACCGGTCGCGGGCCAGGTCGGCGTGCTCGGCCTCGGCGGCTGGATGGCGTTGCAGGGCCAGGTGAGCCTGGGCACGTTCGTCGCCTTCGCCGGTTACGTGACGATGCTGGCCGGCCCCGCCCGGATGATCGCGGGCACGGTCATCCAGGCGCAGCTGGCGCGCGCGGGCGTGGAGCGGATCAACGACCTGATCGACTCCCAGCCGGAGGTCCAGGACCGGCCGGACGCGGTCGTGCTGCCGGACGGGCCGCTGGAGGTGGAGCTCGACGAGGTCGGGTTCGGCTACACCCGGGACCAGCCGGTGCTTCGGTCGGCATCGCTGCGGGTGCGGCCCGGCGAGACAGTCGCGCTGGTCGGCCCGGCCGGGTCGGGCAAGTCGACGGTGTCGATGCTGCTCCCCCGCTTCTACGACGTGCACCGCGGCGCGGTCCGGGTCGGCCCGGTCGGCGGCACCCCGCAGGACGTCCGCGACCTGCGGCTGGACTCGCTGCGATCGGCGATCGGGGTGGTGTTCGAGGAGGCTTTCCTGTTCTCCGACACCATCCGGGGCAACATCGCCTACGGCGTGCCGGACGCCTCCGAGGAGGCCGTGATCGCCGCCGCGAAGGCCGCCGAGGCGCACGAGTTCATCAGCGCGCTCCCCGACGGCTACGACACGCTGGTCGGCGAGCGCGGCCTGACGCTGTCCGGCGGTCAGCGCCAGCGCGTCGCCCTGGCCCGCGCCCTGCTGTCGGATCCGCGGATCCTGGTGCTCGACGACGCGACCTCCGCGGTCGACCCGACAACCGAGGCCGCCATCCACGAGACCCTGCGGTCGGTGACCGCGCAGCGCACGACGCTGCTGGTCGCGCACCGGCGCTCGACGCTTTCGCTGGCCGACCGGGTCGCCGTGCTCGACGAGGGCCGGGTCGTCGACGTCGGAACCCAGGAGGAGCTCCAGGAGCGCTGCGAGCTGTTCCGGTCGCTGCTGGCCGGGCCGGGCGAGTCGATCGACGCCTGCCGGGAGGAGCTGGCCTGCCGGGAAGAGCTAACAGAGTCCGAGGGCGTCACGCCGGAGCTGTGGCCGCAGCCGCAGGAAGAGCCCGGCGCCACCCGGCCCGCGCCCGAGCTGGCCGCCGGGATCGAGCGGCTGCCCGCGGCCACCGCCGAGCCGCGGCTGCCGGGCGTCGACGCGACCGCGCCGGACCCGGAGTTCCGGCTGGCCCGGCTGTTCCGCCCGATCCGCTGGGGACTGCTGCTCACGGTGCTGCTGGTCGCCGCCGACGCGCTGGCGCTGATCTCGCTGCCGAGCCTGATCCGGTTCGGCGTCGACGCCGGCGTGGGCACCGGCAGCCTGCCGACGCTGTGGACCGCGACCGCGCTGGCCGCCTGCGTCGTCTTGCTCGGCTGGGGCGTGGTCCGGCTGCAGACCGTGGTGACCGCCCGAACCGGCGAGACCCTGCTCTACCTGCTGCGCCTGCGCAGCTTCGCGCACCTGCAACGCCTCGGGCTGGACTTCTACGAGCGCGAGCTCGGCGGCCGGATCATGACCCGGATGACCACCGACGTCGACGCGCTGTCGTCGTTCCTGCAGACCGGACTGGCGACCGCGGTGGTCAGCGTGCTGGTCCTCACCGGCATCTCCGGCACCCTGATCGCCACCGATCCGTCGCTGGCGCTGGTCGCGCTGTCGGTGCTGCCGGTCCTGGTGGTGGCGACGATGATCTTCCGCAAGCTCTCGTCCACCGCGTACGCCGAGGCGCGCGAACGGGTCAGCACGGTCAACGCCGACATGCAGGAGAACGTCTCCGGCCTGCGGGTGGCGCAGGCGCACCGCCGCGAGCGGCACTCGGCGAAGGTGTTCGCCCAGCGCAGCGACGCCTACCGGCGCTCGCGCCTGCGCGCGCAGCGCTACATCGCCACGTACTTCCCGTTCGTGGCGCTGCTGTCGGAGATCGCCCAGGCGCTGGTGCTCGGCGTCGGGGCCGCGCGGGTCGCCGAAGGCGGTCTGACCGCGGGCGTGCTGGTCGCGTTCCTGCTGTACCTGGGCCTGTTCTTCGCGCCGGTGCAGCAGCTGTCCAGCGTCTTCGACGGCTACCAGCAGGCGAAGGTCGGCCTGCGGCGCATCGGCGACCTGCTGCGCACGCCGACCTCGGTGCCCGCGGCGGCCGAGCCCGCGCCGGTGCCGGAGCGGCTGACCGGCGAGGTGGAGCTGCGGTCGGTGAGCTTCCGGTACCCGGGCACCGAGCGGCCCGCGCTGCGCGACGTGTCGCTGCGGGTGGCGCCGGGCGACACGGTCGCGCTGGTCGGGGCGACCGGGGCCGGGAAGTCGACGCTGGTCAAGCTGCTGGCCCGGTTCTACGACGCCACCGAGGGCGAGGTCCTGGTCGACGGGGTCGACGTCCGCCGCTACGACCTGGCGGCCTTCCACCACCGGCTGGCGGTGGTGCCGCAGGAGGGGCACCTGTTCGCCGGGGACGTCGCGGCCAACATCGCCTACGGCAGGCCGGACGCCACGCCGGAGGAGATCGAGCTGGCCGCGCGCTCGGTCGGCGCGCTCGCGGGCATCGCGATGCTGCCCGGCGGCTTCCGCCAGCACGTCGGCGAGCGGGGCCGCGGGCTGTCGGCCGGGCAGCGGCAGCTGGTCGCGCTGGCCCGCGCCGAGCTGGTCGACCCGGACCTGCTGCTGCTCGACGAGGCGACCGCCGCGCTGGACCCGGCGACCGAGTCGATGGTGGTGGCCGCCAGCGACCAGCTCGCCGCCAAGCGCACCACGTTCGTCGTCGCCCACCGGCTGGCCACCGCCGCCCGCGCGGACCGGATCGTGGTGGTCGACGACGGGCGGATCGTCGAGCAGGGCACGCACGCCGAGCTCATCGCGCTCGACGGGCACTACGCGCGGCTGTGGGCCGACACGGACACGGAGCGCGCCGCGGCAGCTTCGTAGCGTGACGAAACGCGGGTGGATTTGTCCGCTTTTTGGGAACACCAGCCGAACGCGAAACGTCATACTTAGTACGGACGACAACCCGTATGGAGTAGCACCAGGCGACGGCAGCGCCGTCGGCGGCGACGGAACGTTGACGAGGGCAGTGATCGTGCACAGGAATCGCCCGGGACGTGTCCAGGGGTTTCCTTATCGATTCTGTGACCATGTTCGCCAGACGAACAAACGTCCTGTTTACCAACCGCCCGAAACGGACCGCTAGCCTGGTACCCGAGTGTGTGTACATCACGAGCAGATGGATCGAGGCGAACGCCAGCCGTGTCCAGCAGCAGCCCTGCGTCACAGTTCGGCCCCAACGAGTGGTTGATCGAGGAAATGTACGAGCAGTTCCTCAGCGATCCCACCTCCGTAGACTCGGCGTGGCACGAATTCTTCGCCGACTACAAGCCGGGCCAGGCAGCCAGTGAAACCTCCGCAGCCGCGGCCGGTGCGGCAGCGGCTCCGACCACGGCCACCGCGACCCGAGCGGCCGAGACCAACGGACAGGGCCCGATCACCCCGGCGCGGCCCAAGCCGGCAGAGCCCAAGCCCTCCCCGCAGGAGGCCGCCAAGGCTGCTCCGGTCAAGGAGGCCCCCGCGGGCGAGCAGAGCAAGCCGCTGCGCGGCGCGGCCGCGGCGATCGCGAAGAACATGGAGCAGTCGCTGACCGTGCCGACCGCGACCAGCGTGCGCGCGGTGCCGGCCAAGCTGCTGTTCGACAACCGGATCGTCATCAACAACCACCTCAAGCGGAACAAGGGCGGGAAGGTCTCCTTCACGCACCTCATCGGCTACGCGCTGATCCGGGCGCTCAAGAGCCACCCGGACATGAACCGGCACTACGGCGAGGACGCCAAGGGCAAGCCCGCCGTCGTCACCCCCGAGCACGTCAACCTCGGCCTGGCCATCGACATGCCGGCCAAGGACGGCTCGCGCAGCCTCGTCGTCGCCTCCATCAAGGGCTGCGAGGAGATGACCTTCCAGCAGTTCTGGCAGGCCTACGAGGACATCATCCGCAAGGCCCGCAACAGCGCGCTGACCGCGGACGACTTCTCCGGCACCACGATCTCGCTGACCAACCCGGGCCCGTCGGGCACCAACCACTCGGTGCCGCGGCTGACCAAGGGCCAGAGCGCGATCATCGGCGTCGGCGCGATGGACTACCCCGCCGAGTTCCAGGGCGCCAGCGAGAAGACGCTGGTCGACATGGGGATCAGCAAGATCGTCACGCTGACCTCCACCTACGACCACCGGGTCATCCAGGGCGCGGAGTCCGGCGACTTCCTGCGCACCGTGCACAAGCTGCTGCTGGGCGAGGACCGCTTCTACGACGACATCTTCACGTCGCTGCGGATCCCCTACGAGCCGGTGCGCTGGACGCAGGACATCCCCGAGGGCGCGGTCGACAAGACCGCCCGGGTGCTTGAGCTGATCGACGCCTACCGCACCCGCGGCCACCTGATGGCCGACATCGACCCGCTGAACTACCGCCAGCGGCGGCACGAGGACCTCGACGTCCTCTCGCACAGCCTGACCCTGTGGGACCTGGACCGGGAGTTCGCCGTCGGCGGCTTCGCCGGCCAGGAGCACATGCGGCTGCGCGACGTGCTGGGCGTGCTGCGCGACTCGTACTGCCGGACCGTCGGCGTCGAGTACATGCACATCCTCGAACCCGACGAGCGGGAGTGGCTGCAGAACCGGGTCGAGAAGCCGCACACCAAGCCGGACCCGACCGAGCAGAAGTACATCCTGTCCAAGCTCAACGCGGCCGAGGCGTTCGAGACCTTCCTGCAGACCAAGTACGTCGGCCAGAAGCGCTTCTCGCTGGAGGGCGCCGAGACCGTGGTGCCGCTGCTGGACGCGGTGCTCGACACCGCCGCCGCCTCCGAGCTGGACGAGGTCGTCATCGGCATGCCGCACCGCGGCAGGCTCAACGTGCTGGCCAACATCGTCGGCAAGCCGATCTCGCAGATCTTCCGCGAGTTCGAGGGCAACCTGGATCCGGGCCAGGCGCACGGTTCCGGTGACGTGAAGTACCACCTCGGCGCCGAGGGCAAGTACTTCCGGATGTTCGGCGACGGCGAGACCAAGGTGTCGCTGACCTCGAACCCCTCGCACCTGGAGGCCGTGGACCCGGTGCTGGAGGGCATCGTCCGCGCCAAGCAGGACATCCTGGACAAGGGCCAGGAGGGCTTCACGGTGCTGCCGGTGCTGCTGCACGGCGACGCCGCGTTCGCCGGTCAGGGCGTGGTCGCCGAGACGCTGAACCTGTCGCTGCTGCGCGGTTACCGCACCGGCGGCACGGTGCACGTGATCGTCAACAACCAGGTCGGCTACACCACCGCCCCGGAGCACTCCCGGTCGAGCAAGTACTCCACCGACGTGGCGAAGATGATCGGCGCGCCGGTCTTCCACGTCAACGGCGACGACCCCGAGGCCTGCGTCTGGGTCGCCCGGCTGGCCGTGGAGTACCGCCAGGCGTTCGGCAAGGACGTCGTGATCGACATGATCTGCTACCGCCGCCGCGGTCACAACGAGGGCGACGACCCGTCGATGACGCAGCCTGCGATGTACGACGCGATCGACAAGATGCGCAGCGTCCGCAAGACCTACACCGAGGCCCTGATCGGCCGCGGTGACATCACGGTCGAGGAAGCGGAGAAGGCGCTCAAGGACTACGCCAGCCAGCTGGAGCACGTGTTCAACGAGGTCCGCGAGCTGGAGAAGCACCCGCCGGAGCCGAGCCCGTCGGTGGAGTCCGAGCAGACGGTCCCGCAGGGTCTCAACACCGCGATCTCCGACGAGCTGCTGCTGCGGATCGCCGACTCGCACGTCAACCTGCCGGAGGGCTTCAGCCCGCACTCGCGGGTCAAGCCGGTGCTGGAGCGGCGCGCGAAGATGGCCCGCGAGGGCGGCATCGACTGGGCGTTCGGCGAGCTGCTGGCGTTCGGCTCGCTGGCCGCCGACGGCCGCATGGTGCGGCTGACCGGTCAGGACAGCCGTCGCGGCACGTTCACCCAGCGGCACTCGGTGCTCATCGACCGCAAGACCGGCGCCGAGTACACCCCGCTGCAGAACCTGAGCGACGACCAGGCGAAGTTCCTGGTCTACGACTCGGCGCTGTCGGAGTTCGCGGCGATGGGCTTCGAGTACGGCTACTCGGTGGCCAACCCCGACGCCCTGGTGCTGTGGGAGGCGCAGTTCGGCGACTTCTTCAACGGCGCGCAGTCGATCATCGACGAGTTCATCTCCTCCGGTGAGGCCAAGTGGGGCCAGCGCTCCGACGTGGTCCTGCTGCTGCCGCACGGCCACGAGGGCCAGGGGCCGGACCACACCTCCGGCCGCATCGAGCGCTGGTTGCAGCTGTGCGCCGAGGGCTCGATGACGGTGTCGATGCCGTCGACCCCGGCGAACTACTTCCACCTGCTGCGGCGGCACGCGCTGGACGGCATCCACCGCCCCCTGGTGGTGTTCACGCCGAAGTCGATGCTGCGCCTGAAGGCCGCGAGCAGCCCGGTCGAGGACTTCACCCAGGGCAAGTTCACCTCGGTGATCGACGACCCGGCCCAGCCGGACCCGGCGTCGGTGCGCCGCCTGGTGCTGTGCACCGGCAAGCTCTACTACGAGCTGGCGGCGGAGAAGGCCAAGCAGGGCCACGACGACACCGCCATCGCCCGACTGGAGCAGCTGTACCCGCTGCCGCACCGCAAGCTGGGCAGGCTGCTGGAGCGCTACCCGAACGCCACCGACATCCGCTGGGTCCAGGAGGAACCGGCGAACCAGGGTGCGTGGCCGTTCCTGGGCCTGGCGCTGCCGGAGCTGTTCCCGGAGCGGATGACCGGGCTCAAGCGGGTGTCGCGGCGCGCGATGGCCGCCCCGGCGACCGGTCTGGCCAAGGTGCACGAGGTCGAGCAGGCCGAGGTCGTGGCGGGCGCCTTCGCCTGATCCACGCGCGGCTCGGGGCCGCCGGTTCCTCCGGGGACCGGCGGCCCCTTCGCGTCCGGATCCGGACGACAACCTGTCCGTTATCGGATGGGGCCTGTCGTCGTGATCAGGAACCGGCACGGTGGTTCCCGGAACGGCCCTCCCGCGGCGGACCATGGAGGAGGGGGCGTGCAGGACCCCGACGAGTGGCAGGCGAAGGGCGTGCACTGGCACGTCTTCGCCGAGCCGCGCGACGGCTGCGCGGGCCCCGGCAGCAGGCGGCGGGACCGGCTGCGCCAGACCCCGCTCGCGGTGCTGCGCACGCCGGAGGAGGTCACCGACTGGATCGCCGGGATGGTGCGCGAGCACGCCGACCGCCGCCACGTGCGGCTGATCGGCCCGCGCGGCGGCGTCGGCCAGGTCGGCGACGACGGCCACATCGAGCACGACGTGCACCAGAACCTCGACGTCGTCTGCCGCGGCGACTCGCTCTACGTCGACATCGCGCGGGAGAACGACCGGTTGCAGCTGTGGGCCGAGGCGGTCACCGCCGACGAGTGCCCCGACGGCACGCACGACCAGGACGCGGCGTCGGCCCAGCTCGGCTGACCGGCGCCACCCCTGCCTGATCGCGTTCGGAAACGGGTCTTACTCTGCTGGTCTGCCGCTGAGAGCAGGCCTGGAGAACAGAGGAGGACCGGTGTACTTCACCGACCGTGGCATCGAAGAGCTCGAAGAGCGTCGCGGTGATGATGAGGTGACCCTGGCTTGGGTCGCCGACCGGATGCGCGCCTTCGTCGACCTCAACCCGGACTTCGAGGACGCCACCGAACGGCTGGCGACGTTCCTCGCCCGTGACGACTCCGACGAGGACTGATTCACCGCCGGAACCCGCCCCGGCTGCGGGGCGTGGTCGATTTCGACGCGAATTGACGCCTGTCGATTTGCGTCGAAACTCGACGGTCACCTGATCCCGGGAAGCCCGTTCAGGTGGACTCCCGTCACCAGCTGTTCCTGTGCAGCTGCGCTAACCAGCCAGTGCAGAAAGTCGCGATGGACCTGCCGGTCCCGACCCGCGAGACTCCCATTCGGCCGCCGGAGCCGTCGGCCTGCTTGAACTGGGAGGCACCTTGCGCGCACTGGTGAAGACCTCGCCCGCGCCCGGCCTGGAACTGACCGAGCTGCCCGACCCCGCGCCCGGTCCGAACGACGTCGTGGTCCGGGTGCTGCGGACCGGGATCTGCGGAACCGACCTGCACATCGCGTCCTGGGACGAGTGGGCGGCCCGGACGGTGCCGACGCCGCTGGTCGTCGGCCACGAGTTCGCGGGCGAGGTGGTCGCCGTCGGCTCCGCCGTGACCCAGGCCGAGGTCGGCGACTTCGTCAGCGGCGAGGGCCACCTGGTCTGCGGCCAGTGCCGGAACTGCCGCGCGGGCAGGCGGCACCTGTGCGCACACACCAGGGGTCTCGGCGTGCACCACAACGGCGCGTTCGCCGAGTACGCGGTGCTGCCGGAGCAGAACGTGTGGGTGCACCGCGATCCGGTCGACCCGGACGTCGCGGCGATCTTCGACCCGTTCGGCAACGCCGTGCACACCGCGCTGAGCTTCCCGGTCGTCGGCGAGGACGTGCTGATCACCGGTGCGGGCCCGATCGGGCTGATGGCCGCGGCGGTCGCCAAGCACGCCGGGGCCCGCAACGTGGTGATCACCGACATCAGCGAGCACCGGCTGGAGCTGGCCCGCCGGGTCGGCGTGGACCTCGCGGTCAACGTCGCCGAGACCGGGATCGCCGACGCGCAGCGCGAACTCGGCATGACCGAGGGCTTCGACGTCGCGATGGAGGTCTCCGGTCAGCCGTCGGCCATGCGGGAGACGATCGAGAACATGGCGCACGGCGGCCGGATCGCCCTGCTCGGGCTGCCCGCCGAGGACTTCGGCGTGGACTGGGGCTCGGTGGTGCTCAAGATGATCACGGTCAAGGGCATCTACGGCAGGGAGATGTTCGAGACCTGGTACTCGATGTCGGTGCTGCTGCAGGCCGGGCTCGACCTCTCGCCGGTGATCACCCACCGGTTCCCCTACACCCGCCACGAAGAGGCGTTCGAGACCGCGCGTGCCGGGCGCTGCGGCAAGGTCATTCTGGATTGGACGGTGCGCTAGATGTACACCATTGGCCAGGACGTGCGGGCCGAGCTGGACGAGATCCGCTCCGCCGGGCTGTACAAGCACGAGCGGGTGCTGGACTCGGCGCAGCGCGCGCGGGTCGGGGTCGGCGACGCCGAGGTGCTGAACTTCTGCGCCAACAACTACCTGGGGCTGGCCGACCACCCGGCGCTGGTCGAGGCCGCGTCGAAGGCGCTGGAGCGCTGGGGGTTCGGGATGGCTTCGGTGCGGTTCATCTGCGGCACGCAGGCCCCGCACAAGGAGCTGGAGCAGCGGCTGTCGGAGTTCCTGGGCACCGACGACACGATCCTGTACAGCTCGTGCTTCGACGCCAACGGCGGGCTGTTCGAGACCCTGCTCGGCCCGGAGGACGCGGTCATCTCCGACGAGCTGAACCACGCGAGCATCATCGACGGCGTCCGGCTGTGCAAGGCGCGCCGCGCCCGCTACCGCAACCGCGACCTGGCCGACCTGGACAAGCAGCTGCGGGAGACCGCGGACGCGCGGCACCGGCTGATCGTCACCGACGGCGTGTTCTCGATGGACGGCTACCTCGCCCCGCTGGACGAGATCTGCGACCTGGCCGACCGCCACCGCGCGATGGTGATGGTCGACGACTCGCACGCGGTCGGTTTCACCGGTCCGACCGGTGCCGGGACGCCGGAGGCGTTCGGCGTGACCGACCGGGTGGACGTGGTCACCGGCACGCTCGGCAAGGCGCTCGGCGGAGCCAGCGGCGGGTACGTCTCGGCGCGCGCGGAGATCGTCGAGCTGCTGCGCCAGCGGTCCCGGCCGTACCTGTTCTCGAACTCGCTGGCCCCGTCGATCGTGGCGGCGTCGCTGGCGGCGCTGGACCTGGTCGGGTCGCAGCCGGAGCTGCGGCAGCGGCTGCGGGACAACAGCGCGCTGTTCCGGTCGCGGATGGCCGCGGAGGGCTTCGACCTGCTGCCCGGCGAGCACCCGATCATCCCGGTGATGATCGGTGACGCGGCGGAGGCGGCCCGGATGGCCGACCTGCTGCTGGAGGACGGCATCTACGTGATCGGGTTCTCCTACCCGGTGGTGCCCAAGGGCAGGGCCCGCATCCGCACCCAGATGTCGGCCGCGCACAGCGCCGAGGACGTGGAGCGGGCCGTCTCGGCGTTCGTCCGCGCACGTCAGCGCATGGGTACCATCGCCGGGTGATTGACCCCCGGCGGCTCCAGGTGCTGCGCGCGCTGGCCGACCACGGCACGGTGCGGGCCGCCGCCGAGGCCATGTACCTGACGCCGTCCGCGGTGTCCCAGCAGCTGACCGCGCTGGAGAACGAGGTCGGCCAGCCCCTGCTGAGCAGGCAGGGGCGCCGGGTGCGGCTGACCGCGTCCGGCGAGCTGCTCGTCGAGCACGCCAAGGCGGTGCTGGCCGAGCTGGAGCGGGCGGAGGCGAGCCTGGCGGCCTGCGCGTCCGGCGCGGTCGGCAAGGTCGAGGTCGCCTCGTTCGCCTCGGCCATCACGCAGGTGGTGGCCCCGTCGATCGTGGCGCTGCGGGACCGGGCGCCGGGCGTGACGGTGCTGGTGCGCGACGCCGAGGCGCACAACAGCCTGATGATGCTGCTGGCCGGGGAGATCGACGTGGCGATCTCCATGGAGTACAGCTCGACGCTGTCGGCCGACAGCCGCAGGCTGACCCGCTATCCGCTCTACGCCGAGCCGTTCGACGTCGTGCTGCCGCCCCGGCATCCGCTGAGCGGGAGGGCGGAGATCGCGATCGAGGACCTGCGCGACGAGGAGTGGATCTCCCCGCTGCCCGGCAACCCGTGCCGCGCGGTGGTGCAGGTGTGCTGCGAGAACGCGGGTTTCATCCCGCGCATCACGCACACCTCCGACGACTTCCACGCCGTCGTCGCGCTGGTCTCGGCGGGCACCGGCGTCGCCCTGGTGCCCCGGACCGCGATCGGCCACCACGCCGGGGTGGTGCGCCCGCTGGCGGGCAGGCCACCGACCCGGCGGGTGTTCGCCGCCGTCCAGTGCGGACGCGAGGAGCACCCGCTGGTGCGCACCGTGCTCGACGCCTTGCTGGAGCAGGCCGTCTCGTGATCGTCAGCGGCGCTGGAACACGGCCAGGGCACGGGTGACGCGGGTGGCGCCCTGGCGGACGGCGTGCTCGACCTCCCACCTGCGGGTGAGGAATTCGTTGGTGGGCAACGAGATCGCGACCGACGCGACGATGCTGCCCGCCGGGTCGTGCACCGGGACGGCCATGCAGGACATGCCCGGCTGGAACTCGCCGATCTCCAGGGCGAGGTTCGACTGGCGGACGTGGGCGAGCTGGTCGTCGAGCGCGCCGCGGTCGCGGATGGTGGCCGGGGTCAGCGCGTCGAGGCCCGCCGTGTCGAGGTAGCGGGCCAGCCGGTCCGGGTCCATCGCCGAGAGCATGATCTTGCCGAAGGCCGTTGCGTGCGCGGCCTGGTGGAAGCCGACGTCGAGCGGCTGGGCGCGCGGGCGGCGCTCGGAGTCCTCGACGTGGGCGATCACCACCTCGGTGTCGCGGTAGACCGCGTAGTACGCGGCTGCGTCGGCGAGCTGGTGGACCGCGCGGATCGCGGTGGCGACTCCGGGCGGGACGGCGAGCTGCTTGGTCAGCGCCTGGCCGAGGTAGCGGGCCATGTACCCGAGGCCGTAGACGTGCTGGTCGCTGAGGTGCACGACGTGGCCGGCGTCGATCAGCGCGTGCAGCAGGTGGTACGTGGTGGGCAGCGCGAGGTCCAGCTCGGCCGCGATCTGCTTGGCGGTCAGCCCGCCCGGCGAGTTCGCGATCGCCTCCAGCACCCGCAGCGCCCGTCCCACCGACTGCAACGGGCCTGCGCCGTTGCGGCGGACGCCGTCCGGCGGGGCTTGCACGCCTGTCAATGTAGGCCCCCGTAGCGGGTTTCGAGCAGTCCGCGGCACCAGCCCGCGTTGCCCTCGATGCTGACCTGCGTCGTCCGCGCGAGGCGCAGGCGCAGCGGCAGCGACTCGGCGTCCACGGGCAGGCCGTGGTCGTCGACCAGCAGCGGCGCGCCGTCGTCCGACGGCAGTCCCAGCTGCTCGCGGCGGCGGCGCAGCCGCGAGGTGTCCTCGGCTACGTCGCCGAGCCGCATGCGGACCAGGTCGACGTGAGTCCGCCCGGCCCTGAGCAGCCGGGCGGCGATCTGCTGCTGGTAAGCGGCGTGCGCCTTGCGCAGGAACGTCCGCCGCAGCTCGTCGAGCTCACCGGCGGCCATCCCCGGGAACGCCGCGTCGAAGCCCTCGCCCGCGGCCACGCCCGCGTTGATCTCCTCGGCGGCGAAGTGGTCCAGCAGCCGCACGCGCACCCGGCCCGGAGCCACCGCGGCCAGCGCGTCGCGGGCGTCGGCGACCATGAGGTAGGCGAAGTTGGGCGCGCAGAAGTAGGTCGGCAACCGCAGGTCCACGCGCACCTCGTCACCGACGACCTCGCACGCCGCGACGAACCCGAGGTCGGTGATCGGCTCGTCCAGCTCCGGGTCGACGACCGAGTCCAGGGCACGCCGCAGAGCGGACTCCAGGCTCACGACGTCATCGCCTCCCGGTTCGTCTCCGACGCGACCGGCGTCCGCGACGCCGGGACGTCCGGGCCGGGCAGGCCCATGCCCGCGGGCACCTCGATGTCGTAGAGCCGGGCGGCGTTGAGGCCGAGGATCCTGCGCTTGATGTCCGGGGTCAGCTGCCCGAGCTCGTCCTGCATGTCCTCCGGGATCTGGAAGTCGACGAACTTCTCGACCAGCCACCTGGGAGTCCAGATCGCGTAGTCGCTGGCGAAGGTGATGCGGGTGTCGTCCAGCCAGTACAGGAGTTCCCCGATGATCCGGGCGAAGTAGCGCGGCCGGGAGTGGATGAACGGCATCGCCACCGCGAGCCCGCCGTAGACGTTGGGCTCCTGGGTGGCGATCCAGCAGAAGTCCTCCAGCCGGGGCAGCCCGACGTGCTCGACGATGAAGCGCAGGTCCGGGAACGCGGTGGCGACGTCATCGACGTCGGCGACGTCGAAGGCGTCCCGGTTCAGCGGGTAGATCGTCGGTCCCTTGTGGACGTGGATGTTGCGGATGCCGAGTTCCTGGCACTTCTCCAGGTACCGGTAGGACCACGGGTCGGTGAGCTTCCAGCCCTTCGACTGGCCCTTCCACTCGGCGGTGTAGAGCTTGACCCCCCTGAGCTGCCAGCGTTCGGCCAGCCGCTCCAGCGCGACCAGCCCGGCCTCGCCGTCGCGCGGGTCCCAGCTGCCGTTGACGATGAACCGGTCCGGGTACCGCTCGGCGATCGCCCCGTCCTGCTCGGTGGTGTTGAAGCCGTTGACGAAGAAGTCGGTGAGGTAGGTCGGCTGGAAGATGGCCTTGTCGACGTAGCCGACCTCGAACAGGTCGTGCAGCAGGTCCTGCTCGCTCTGCTTCTGGAAGTGCTCCAGCGACCACACCTCGGACTCGGGGCTGAGGTTGCGGTGGTAGTCGTAGAAGCAGTTGAGGAACCCCTCGCCGTAGCGGTTGGCCTGGTTCGCCGGGGTGCCGTCCCAGAAGTGAATGTGCCCGTCGACGATGAAGTAGTTCTCGCCGTCCTTGCTGTACATGGGAGTTCCGCCTTCCTTGCTGGACGGTCAGGGCACGAGGATGGCCCGGCCACCGGGGATGCGACCGGCGTCGAGGTCGTCCAGTGCGATCAGCGCCTCGTCGAGCGCGTAGGTGCGGGTGCGCAGCGCGACCTTGCCCTGCGCGGTGAGCGTCATCAGCTCGTCGAGGTCGTTGTAGGAGCCGACGAGGTTGCCGATCACGTTGATCTCGCGGGAGATGATGTCGATCGTCGGCACGTCAACCCGGCCGCCGTAGCCGATCACGAAGTAGGAACCCGCGTCCCTGGTCATGGCGACGCCTTCGGCCTCGGTGCCGCCCTCGCCGACGAAGTCGAGCACCACGTGCGCGCCCCTGCCGCCGGTCAGGTCGCGCACCGCCTCGACCTGCTCGCCGGACGCCTCCGCGGTGTGGTGCGCGCCGAGCTCTGAAGCCAGGTCCAGCGCCTGCGCCGAGCGGTCCACGACGGTGATCTCGGCAGGCGTGAGCGCGAGCAGCGCCTGCAACCCGATGTGCCCGAGCCCGCCCGCACCGATCAGCACGACGTGCGTGCCCGGGTACAGCAGCGGGACGGCCTTGCGGACGGCGTGGTAGGCCGTCAGCCCGGCATCGGCCAGGGCGGCGACGTCGGCGGGCTGCAACCCGGCTTCCAGCCGCACCACCGACCGGGCGTTGGTCAGCAGCAGCTCCGCCATCCCGCCGTCGGTGTTGATCCCAGGGAACCGCGAGTTCTCGCAGTGCACGTCATCACCGGACCGGCACGCGCGGCACAGCCCGCAGGTCACCAGCGGGTGCAGGATGACCTTGTCGCCGGGCCGCACGTTGCTCACCGCCGGACCGACCTCGCGCACCGTGCCCGCGTTCTCGTGCCCGATGACGTAGGGCAGCACTACGCCGCTCTTGTCCGCCCACTGGCCTTCGATGATGTGCAGGTCGGTCCGGCACACCCCGGCCGCGCCGACTTCGACCAGGACGTCCAGCGGACCTTTCAGGACCGGATCCGGCACTGACTCGATCTCGGGCTGCTCTCCGTACGCGTGCACTCGTACTGCCTTCACCTCGGGCTCCTTCGTCCGAGCGGCTGGGCCTGCCCACAGGCTGCCCAGCCGGGACGCCGAGCTGAAGACGCGTTGTCAGATGCTGATAAGCGCCCGCGTGAAACCTCGGTTTCTCACCCGATGGGGTGATGACGGATGGCTGCACGCCCAGGGACGACCTCGCGTGACGTATTCGACAGCCGCTGACCTCCGGAGGTGTGTAGTGTTCGTGGTGGTCGTTGTATTTCTGGGTTCGTGTTTCGCGCACGCTCGCAGATGTTGATGCGGGCGAGCTGCTGTCTTTGGTGTAGCTGGAGTTGGCCGCCGTCTGAGATCCCCGGCCCGGACGTCCACGCGGTGTGGGCGCCCGTCATTCCCCAGCTCCCAGAAGGAGACAGTGATGGCACAGGGAACCGTGAAGTGGTTCAACTCGGAGAAGGGCTTCGGCTTCATCGCCCCGGACGAGGGCGGCCCCGACGTGTTCGTGCACTACTCGGCGATCGACGGCGCGGGCTTCCGCAGCCTCGAGGAGAACCAGCGGGTGACCTTCGAGGTCTCCCAGGGCCCCAAGGGCCCGCAGGCCGAGGTCGTGCGCGCGGTCTGAGACCCGCACAGCTCAGTTCTCAGGTGGCTCCTCGCCCTCTTCGGGCGGGGAGCCACCCGTGTTTTGAGCACTGATCACGCCGAACCCGCGATGCGCACCCCCTTCCGCCAGACGGTGTGGGTCAGCGGGACGCCCGGGCGGTAGGCGAGCCACGCGGTGCTCGGCGCGTCGAGGACGTGGATGTCGGCCCGAGCGCCCACCCGGAGCACGCCGACCGCGCCGTCGCCCGCCTCGCGCCGCAGCGCCCGGGCACCGCCCCAGGTCGCCGCGCGGATCGCTTCGTCCACGGTCATCCGCATCTGGAGCACCGCAGTGGTCACGCAGTACGCCATCGACGAGGTGTACGACGACCCCGGGTTGCAGTTCGATGCGAGCGCGACCGTCGCACCGGCGTCGAGCAGTGCCCGTGCGTCCGGAAGTGGTTGCCGGGTGGACAGATCGCACGCGGGAAGCAGGGTCGCGACCGTGTCCGATCCGGCCAGCGCGTCCACATCGGACTGATCGAGGTAGGTGCAGTGGTCGACGCTGGCGGCGCCGAGTTCGACTGCCAGGCCCACACCCGGCCCGGTGCCGAGCTGATTCCCGTGCACCCGCAGTCCGAGGCCGCGTTCGGCGGCGGCTTTCAGGACGCGGCGGGACTGCTCGGTGTCGAACGCACCCCGCTCGCAGAAGACGTCGCACCACCCGACGTGCGGCACGACCGCATCGAGCATCTCGCCGCAGACGAGATCCACGTAGCTGTCGGCGTCCGCGCCCGGTGAGACGAGGTGGGCGCCGAGGAACGTGACCTCGTCGGCCTCGGCGGCGGCGATCCGCGCGGAGCGGAGTTCGTCGGCGACCGTGAGCCCGTAGCCGGTCTTGGTCTCCACGCACGTCGTCCCCTGCGCGGCGGCCTCGGCGACGTGCCGCCGCAGGTTGGCCGCGAGCTCGGCGTCGGTGGCCGCCCGGGTGGCTTCCACCGTCACGGCGATGCCGCCCGCCTCGTAGGGCTTGCCGTCCATCCGGGCGGCGAACTCGGCCGTCCGGTCGCCTGCGAAGACCAGGTGGGTGTGGCTGTCCACCCAGCCGGGCAGGACCGCGCGGCCCTCGACGTCGACGCGCTCGTCCGCCGCGGGTGCTTCCGCCGCCGGTCCGGCCCAGGCGATGCGCTCGTCCTCGACGACCAGCGCGGCGCCGGCGAGTTTGCCCAGCTCGTCGTCGTTGGTGGTGAGCTCGCCGATTCCGGTAATAACAGTGCTTGTCATCGTTGCCTCGTCCCCATCGGTCGTTGCAGCTGCCGCCTTCAGCCGGCGGCGATCACGGCTCGTCCCGGAACAGCGCGGTGATCTCCTCGCCCAGTCGCCCGGCGACGTCCGGAACCGCCTGGTGGACGCCGTCCCGGACCACGCGGCGACCGTCGACGATCACCTCCCGGACGTCGTCGGCCCGGGCCGACGCCACCGCCGCCTCCGGTGGGAGCCCGGCCAGCCGCACGCCGTCCAGGCCGAGCGTGACCAGATCCGCCCGGGCCCCGGCGCCGATCCAGCCCGCATCCGGCCAACCCAGCGACCGGTGCCCGGCTTCGGTCGCCATCGCCACCAGGCTCGCCGGTGCGAAGTTGCCGCGGGTCTCCTGGCTCAGCCGCGCGTAGGACTCGACCGCCTGCACCTCGGCGAACGGGTCGATCACCGAATGTCCGTCGCTGCCGACCGAGATCGGGCTCCCGGCCACCGAGAGCTCCGGCGCGGGACCGATGCCGTCGGCGAGGTCCGCCTCCGTCGTCGGGCAGAGGCACACGCCCGTCCGGCTGCCGCCGAGCAGCGCGACATCACCTGCCGCGAGGTGGGTCGCGTGCACCGCGGTCGTCGACTCGCCCAGCGCCCCGTGCAGGTCGAGCAACTGGGTCGGGGTGCAGCCGTGCGCGGCCAGGCACGCCTCGTTCTCGGCGCGCTGTTCCGACAGGTGCACGTGCAGCGGCGCCGAGGATTCCCGCGTCCAGCCAACGACTTCCGAGATCGCCTCGGCGGGAACCGCGCGGACCGAATGCACCGCCGCACCGATCCGCGCCCGGTGCGGATCGACGGTGAAATCGGCGACCCGCTTCGACCACGCCTGCGGCTCGCCGTCGCTGAAGCGCAGCTGCACTCCCTCCACGGCCTTGCCGAACCCGCCCGCGAGGTAGCAGGTGTCGAGCAGGGTCAGCCGGATCCCCGCGTCCGCGGCGGCCTGCACCAGCGCAGCGCTCATCGCGTTCGGGTCGCCGTACCGGGCTCCGCCGGGTGCGTGGTGCAGGTAGTGGAACTCGCCGACGCAGGTGATGCCGGCGAGCGCCATCTCGGCGTAGACCGCGGTCGCCAGCCGGTGGTAGCTGTCCGGGTCGAGCCGGGCCGCGACCCGGTACATCTGGTCGCGCCAGGTCCAGAACGTGCCCTTGCCGCCGCTGGTGCGCCCGCGCAGCGCCCGGTGGAAGGCGTGCGAGTGCGCGTTGGCGATGCCCGGCAGCGTCAGCCCCGGCAGCCGTTCGGCCGTTCCCGGATCGTCCGCTGCGGAGGTCGACGTGATGGTTCCGCCGTCGACCTCGACCAGGACCCCGGGGACCGGGCCGCTCGGGAGCCAGGCCCACTCGCACCAGTACGCCGTTGCCATCCCTGTCACCTCAGCTCGTCAGAACCTGTCTTCGGTCTTGAAGCGGCGCAGCCGCTTGGCCCACCTACGCAAAACGACCACCCGCGGGTTCTCAGGCGTTCTCTGGCGAGGACAGCTTTTTCGCTCGTATTGGACATACGCAGAATCCTTCCGAAGCGGCAGGACCGCTTCGGTCCCGGAGTCAGAGGGCGCCTGAGGTTCCGCCAAGCGACCCAGTGCGCAAGGTGAGTTCAACATCAGGCACTCAGATGTTCGAGGACGCGGGCCAGGGCCTGCGCGCCCGACGTGCAGTCGTCGGCCTCGGCGAACTCCTCCGGCGCGTGGCTCACGCCGGTGGGGTTGCGCACGAACAGCATCGCGGTGGGCACCTCCGCGGCCAGGATTCCCGCGTCGTGCCCCGCGCCGGTCGGCAGAGCGGGCGCGTGGTCCAGCAGCTCGCTCAGCTCGTCCCGCAACCGCGGCTGGAAGTGCACTGTGTCGCCGTAGGACTCCTCGGTCACCTCGACCGCGCAGCCCTCTTCTCCGGCGAACCGCTCCGCCAGCCCGGACAGTTCCTCGACCACCGACCGCGTCACGGCGTCGGTGGGCGAACGGGCGTCCAGCCATAAGTCCACTGTGGACGCGATGACGTTGGTGCCGCCTGGGTTCGGCACCAGTCTGCCGACGGTGGCGCGGGCGTCCTCGGCCGCTGCCGCCGCGCGGCGCGCCGCGAGCACGAACTGCGCGGCGGGCAGCATCGGATCGCGCCGGTCGGAGATCAGCGTCGCCCCGGCGTGGTTTCCCTGGCCGGAGAAGCGGAACCGCCAGCGGCCGTGCGCGAGGATCGACGACGCCACCGCCACCGGCCGGTCCAGGTCGACCAGCCCGCGGCCCTGCTCGACGTGCAGTTCGACGAACTTCCCGATGCGGCGCAACGCTTCCTCGTCGCGGCCGACGTGCTCCGGGCGCATCCCGGCGGCGGCCATCGCCTCGGCGAAGCTGACGCCGCCGGGGTCGCGCAGGGAGCGCGCCCGGTCCGGGTCGATCGTGCCCGCGAGCAGCCGGGAACCCAGGCATGGCACCCCGAACCGGCCGCCTTCCTCCTCGGCGAACACGACGACCGCCAGTGGCCGCCGAGGAACGAAACCCTTGGCGCGTAACAGATCCACCGCCGTCAAGGCGCTGACCACGCCCAACGGCCCGTCGAAGGCACCGCCGCCCGGAACCGAGTCCAGGTGGCTGCCGGTGACGATCGCGTCGTCACCGGGTTCGCCCCACCACGCCCACAGGTTCGCGTTGCGGTCCGCGGTGACCCGCAGCCCGCGCGACTCGGCCTGCTCCACGAACCACTCGCGCAGCTCCAGCTCGGCCGGATCGAAGGCGTGGCGGGAGAACCCGCCGCGCCTGCGGTCGGCGCCGACGTCCTCGATCGCCGCCAGCAGTCCGCTCGGTGTCACCATCCCGGTCATGGCCCGCTCCTCTCGCTCGAAAAACCCTCGAATAAAAGAGGAGCGAACCCCCGGTTCTGATTCACCCCGTTCGAGTGATCCTGGATCCGCACGCGGTCAGCCCAGGCCCGGAACCCGCACTCCGCGCTCCACCGCGACCTCGCGGGCCCGGTCGTAACCGGCGTCGACGTGGCGGATCACGCCCATGCCCGGGTCGTTGGTGAGCACCCGCTCCAGCTTCTGCGCCGCGAGCGCGGTGCCGTCGGCGACGGTGACCTGACCGGCGTGCAGCGACCGGCCCATGCCGACCCCGCCGCCGTGGTGCAGCGACACCCACGTCGCACCGGAAGCCGTGTTGACCAGGGCGTTCAGCAGCGGCCAGTCCGCGATGGCGTCCGAGCCGTCGGCCATCCCCTCGGTCTCCCGGTACGGCGAGGCGACCGAACCGCAGTCCAGGTGGTCGCGGCCCAGCACCAGCGGCGCCTTCAGCTCGCCGGAAGCCACCATCTCGTTGAACCGCAGGCCCGCCTGGTGCCGTTCGCCGTAGCCGAGCCAGCAGATCCGCGCCGGAAGCCCCTGGAACGAGACCTTCTCGCGGGCCATCCGAATCCACCGGGACAGGTGATCGTTGTCGCCGAACAGGTCGAGGATCGCGTCGTCGGTGGCGGCGATGTCGGCCGGGTCGCCGGACAGCGCGGCCCACCGGAACGGTCCCTTGCCCTCGCAGAACAGCGGGCGGATGTAGGCGGGCACGAAGCCCGGGTAGTCGAAGGCGCGGTCGTAGCCCGCGAGCTTCGCCTCGCCGCGCAACGAGTTGCCGTAGTCGAAGACCTCGGCACCGGCGTCGAGGAAACCGACCATCGCCTCCACGTGCTTGGCCATCGAGTCCCGCGCGCGGTCGGTGAACTCGTCGGGCTTCTTGGCCGCGTAGTCGTCCCAGTCCTCCAGGTCGACGCCCAGCGGCAGGTACGACAGCGGGTCGTGCGCGGAGGTCTGGTCGGTGACGATGTCGGCCCGCACGCCGCGGCGCAGCAGCTCCGGCAGCACCTCCGCGGCGTTGCCGATCACGGCGACCGAGTACGCGCGCCGCTCGGCCTTCGCCGCCGTGGCCTTGTCGATCGCCTCGTCCAGGTTCTCGGCGACCTCGTCGAGGTAGCCGTGCCGCACCCGGCGGAGCGCCCGCTCCGGATCGCACTCGACGACCAGCGCGACGCCCTCGTTCATGGTCACCGCCAGCGGCTGGGCACCGCCCATCCCGCCGAGACCGGCGGTGATGGTGAGGGTTCCGGCGAGGCTGCCGCCGAAGCGCTTGGCCGCGACCGCGGCGAAGGTCTCGTAGGTGCCCTGCAGGATGCCCTGGGTGCCGATGTAGATCCAGGAACCGGCGGTCATCTGGCCGTACATCATCAGGCCGAGCGCGTCGAGGCGGCGGAACTCCGGCCAGTTCGCCCAGTCGCCGACCAGGTTGGAGTTCGCGATCAGCACCCGGGGCGCCCATTCGTGGGTGCGCAGCACCCCGACGGGTTTGCCGGACTGCACCAGCAGCGTCTCGTCCTCGCCGAGCGTGGTCAGCTCTCGCACGATGGAGTCGAAGCTGGCCCAGTTCCGCGCGGCCTTCCCGGTCCCGCCGTAGACGACCAGGTCGTCCGGCCGCTCGGCGACCTCGGGATCGAGGTTGTTCTGCAACATCCGCAGCGGAGCTTCGGTGCTCCAGCTGCGCGCGGTGAGCGCGGGCCCGCGCGGGGAACGCACAGGTCGGGCGGAACTCATGACAGCCTCCCGGCAAGTTCGTCGGCGATCTCTCCGGAGCGGATCAGGTCCTCGGCGGCGGCGATCTCGGGTGCGATGTGGCGGTCCGGCCCGGGGCCGGGGACGCGGCGGCGCAGCAGGTCGCGGACCGCGCCGGTGGCCGGGGACGGCGTCAGCGGGGCCCGCAGGTCCAGCGCCCGCGCGGCGGTCAGCAGCTCGACGGCGAGCACCGTGGTCAGACCGTCGATCCCGCGGCGCAGCTTGCGCGCCGCGTGCCAGCCCATGGAGACGTGGTCCTCCTGCATCGCGCTGGTGGGGATGGAGTCCACCGACGCGGGCGCGGCCAGCCGCTTGAGCTCGCTGACCATCCCGGCCTGGGTGTAGTGGGCGATCATGTGCCCGGAGTCGACGCCGGGATCGTCGGCGAGGAACGCGGGCAGCCCGTGCGAGCGGGCCACGTCGAGCATCCGGTCGGTGCGGCGCTCGGCCATGCTGGCGACGTCGGCGAGCGGGATCGCGAGGAAGTCCAGGGCGTAGGCCAGCGGCGCGCCGTGGAAGTTGCCGTTGGACTCGACGCGGCCGTCGTCGAGCACCACCGGGTTGTCGATCGCCGCGGCGAGTTCCCGCTCCGCCACGGCCTCGGTGTGCGCGACGGTGTCGCGGGCGGCGCCGTGCACCTGCGGCGCGCAGCGCAGCGAGTACGCGTCCTGGACGCGGGGGCAGTCCGGACCGCGGTGGCTGGCCACGATCGGCGAGTCCGCCAGCAGCGCGGCGATCCGCGCAGCGGAGACCGCCTGGCCGGGGTGCGGGCGCAGGGCGTGCAGGTCGGCGGCGAACACGCGGTCGGTGCCGAGCAGGGCTTCGATGCTCATCGCGGCGGTGACGTCGGCGATGTCGAGCAGCGCGTTGAGGTCGTGCTGGGCCAGCACGAGCATGCCGAGCATGCCGTCGGTGCCGTTGGTCAGCGCCAGGCCCTCCTTCTCGGCCAGCACGATCGGCTCGATCCCGGCCTCGGCCAGCGCCTCGGCTGCCGGGCGCCGCCTGCCCTCGGCGTCGGTGACCTCGCCCTCGCCGGTCAGCGCGAGCGCGGCCGACGCCAGCGGCGCGAGGTCGCCGGAACAGCCCAGCGAGCCGTACTCGTGCACGATCGGCACGATCCCGGCGTTGAGCATCGCCGCCAGCGACCGCGCGGTCTCCAGCCGCACGCCGGTCCGCCCGGTGGCGACCGTGTGCAGGCGCAGCAGCATCAGCGCCCGCACGACCTCGGGCTCGACCTCCGCTCCCGCGCCCGCCGCGTGCGACCGCACGAACGACTTCTGGAGCGCGGTGCGGCGGTCCTGCGGGATGTGCCGCACGGCGAGCGCGCCGAACCCGGTCGACACGCCGTAGGTGGGGTTCGGGTCGGCGGCGAGCGCCTCGATGTGCTTGCGGGTGGTCGCGATGCCGTGCTCGGCGGCGGCGGTGAGGTGCACCCCGGCGCGCCCCCGCGCGATGTCGACCACCTGGCCGCGGGTCAGTGGCTCCGGGCCGATCGGAATGTGCTGCATGCGTCCATACCAACCTGGCAGACGCCGTGGCAGAAGCCCGGTTAGAGTGACTTCGTCTGGGATTCCAGACCGAGGAGGAGCGAGTGGGCGAGAGCAGCGACGTGCCCGCGCTGCGCCGCGGGCTGGCCATCCTGAGCGTGCTCGCGGGCCGGGCGGGCCCGGTGTCGGCCGGGGTGATCGCCCGCGAGCTGGCGCTGCCCCGCTCGACCACCTACCACCTGCTCTCGGAGCTGGTCGCGGCCGGATTCGTGACCCACCTGCCGGAGGAACGCCGCTACGGGCTGGGCGTCGCGGCCTTCGAGCTGGGCTCGGCCTACCTGCGCCACGACCCGCTGGAGCGGCTCGCCGGACCGCTGCTGCGCAAGCTGGTCGACCAGGTGGGCCGCACCGCGCACCTCGGCGTCCTGCACGGCGACGAGTCGCTGTACCTGATCAAGGAGCGCCCGTCCCAGCCGCAGACCCTGGTCACCGAGGTCGGGGTGCGGTTGCCCGGGCAGCTGACCGCTTCCGGGCGCTCGATGCTCGCCCACCTGCCCGCCGCCCAGGTCCGCGCGCTGTTCCCGTCCACCTCGCGGTTCCTGCTGCGCACCGAGCGCGGCCCGCGCAACCTGCCCGAGCTCCGCCGCCTGCTGGCCGCCGAACGGCGGCTCGGCTGGGCCGTCGAGGACGGCTACGTCACCGCGGGCTTCGCCTCCGTCGCCGCGCCCGTCTTCGACTACAACGGCAGGCCCACCGCCTCGATCAGCGTCACCTTCCGCCACGTCTGCGACACCCCCGAACCCTGCGGGCGGACATGGCCGGACCTCGCCCACCAGGTCCGCCGCACCGCGGAGGAGCTGACCACCCGGATCGGCGGTCACGGCTAGGAATTCGCGTCCCCCGTTCGGGAACCGCGGGCAGCGGCTAGCGTTCTCCAGTGCGCCAGACGCAGGTAGCACTGGGGGAAGATCTACTTTTGGACCCGCCGGAGCCGCGACTTCCCGTGCCTTCGCTCCTCCGGGGCGCCGGCCGGTTCGACCACGTCGCCGCCCGCCTGGGCGACGCCTGCGGCGAGCTGGAGGCCGTGCTCGGCAACGGCGAACTGCTGGCCGGGCTCCGGATCGCGGCCCGGCCTCCCGAGTTCGACCTGCTGATCCGGGAGATCGACGGGCTCTCCTCGGTCCAGGCGCTGGGACTTTCCTACGAGGTGGTCGAGCCCGGTCCCAGCGGGGTGCGGGAGCTGGTCCGCGCGGTCGACCAGCTCACCGCGATCTCCGCGCTCGGGATGCCCGAGGCGCTGTTCAGCGGGATTCCGGAGAAGTTCGTGCGGTCCTGGTCCGAACGGGCGGCGCGGTCGCACGCCGGTGAGCTGGGCAGGTTGCCCAGGGAGGTCCGGGTGACGTTGCTGGCCGCGCTCTGCGTGGTCCGGCGCCGCGAGCTCGTCGACGTCGTGGCCGATGTGCTGGTGGGGCTCGTCCACCACCTCCGGGCGCGGATCGAGCAGCGGTTGCGGCGGGATCCGCCCGAGCTCGACGGGCTCGGCAGGGACGCGCTGCTGCGGCTGCTGGAGGCCGCGCTGGACCGGCCCGACTCACCGGTGCGGTCGGTGCTCTACCCGATCGTGGACGAGGACTCGATGCGCTCGGTGGTCGAGGAGGCCAGGGAGGTCGAGCCGTCGAAGCGCGCCGTGCTGCGCAGCGTCTACTCGCCGTACTACCAGCAGGTGCTGGCCCTTCTGCTGGGAACGCTGGAGTTCCGCTGCCTGAGCACGCGGCGCTGGCCGCTGATGGCCGCGCTCGGCGAACTGGCCGGCGACTACACGTCGACCTGGGGCACCCCGCGCCGCTACGAACCGGACCTGCTGGTGCCTGTCGACGGCATCGTGCCGGCCGCCTGGCGCGACGCGGTGATCGACCGGAGCGCGCGCGTCGACCGGGTGCTCTACGGCCTGTGCGTGCTGACCTCGCTGCACGATGCGTTGGGCAGCAAGGAGATCTGCGTCGCGGAGGCGGACCGGTGGGGACCGTCCGCCGGGGAGCTGGTCCGGATCGCCTCGGGCGGGACCGCCGACGACGTCATCGCGTGGCCGGGCGGTCCCGCGTGAGGTCGTGGACTCAAATCCCCGCGACGAAGGTCTTGGCGACGTCAGCCGGATTGGCCTTGTCGACCTCCAGCTGCTTGTTCAGCTCGGTGAGCTTGTCGGTGGTCAGCGCCGCCGACACCTTGTTCAGCACGTCGACCTGCTCCGGCTTGAGCGCGCCCTTGCGCACCAGCGGGACGACGTTCTGCGCCGGGAACATGTTCTTCGGGTCTTCGAGCTTGACCAGGTTGTTCTGCTGGATCTGCGACGAGGTGGTGAACAGGTTGGCCACCTGCACCTGGCCGCCGGTCAGCGCGTCGACGGTGATGCTTCCCGCCTCCACGCTGCGGATCTCCTTGAACTTGCAGCCGTAGAGCTCGCCGATCTTGGCCTCCCAGCGCGACTTCCACTCCGCCGGGGCGCCCAGCACGAACTCGCCGCAGCGCGGTCCGAGGTCGGCCATCGAGCGCACGCCGGTGCCGGCGGTCCCGGCCGTCACGGTCAGCACGTCGGAGTCCTCGGCGGGCGACTGCTCCAGCAGGTCCAGCTCGGCGGGCAGCTTGCCCTTGAGCTCCCCGTAGACCGCCTGCGACTCGGTGGCGGGCGCCTGCTGGTCCAGGTAGGCCAG
Organism: Saccharopolyspora taberi; assembly: GCF_039534165.1. Lineage (NCBI taxonomy): Bacteria > Bacillati > Actinomycetota > Actinomycetes > Pseudonocardiales > Pseudonocardiaceae > Saccharopolyspora > Saccharopolyspora taberi. The sequence continues at coordinate 139,138 of NZ_BAAAUX010000012.1, forward strand.
CAGGTTGCCGGTGTAGTCCGGCACGACCGTCAGCTCGCCGCTCTTGACCGCGTTGACGTAGAACTCGCGGGCGCCGATGCGCGGCTTGGTCTGCACCTCGGTGCCGCTGGAGCGCAGCGCCTCGGCGTAGATCTCCATCAGCAGCTCGCTCTCGGCGAAGTCTGCCGAGCCCAGGACAACCTGGTCGCCCTGCGCCCTGCTCGCCTCCAGGGGGTCCTGCGAACCGCAGCCGGTCAGGGCCAGTGCCGCCACCGCGGCGAAGGCCAGCAACCGCTTCATGAATTCCTCCTCGGTGTCTTGCGGGCCACCCGCACCCGGTCGGAGCTGGTGAGCCGGTGGAGGAATGGTGGCCCACCATTCCTCCTCTTCCGGGTGGCCAGCGCCAGACCTCGGGGGATCAGTCCGCGGGACGCTCCGGCCAGCACGAGATCGAGCACCACGGCCAGCAGCGCGATCATGATCGCGGCACCGGCCATCTGCGCGTAATCGCTGATCTTCAGGCCGTCCAGCAGGATGCGGCCCAGTCCGCCGAGGCCGACGTAGGCCGCGACGGCGGCGGTGGCGACGACCTGCAGCATCGCGCTGCGCACGCCGCCGAGCAGCAGCGGCAGCGCGTTGGGCAGTTCCACCTGCCACAGCCGCTGCCGGGACGTCATGCCCATGCCCTTCGCCGCGTCGACGGCGTCGGCGGGGGCGTTGATGATCCCGGCGTAGGCGCCGGAGACGATCGCGGGGATCGCCAGGATCACCAGGCCCGCGAGCGCTGGTCCCTCGCCGAGGCCGAAGAACAGCACCAGCAGGGTCACCAGGCCCAGCGTGGGCAGGGCGCGCATGGCGTTGCCCAGGCCGACGACCAGCACCGAGCCGCGCCCGGTGTGTCCGATGTAGACGCCGAGCGGGACGGCGACCAGCGAGGCGATCGCGACCGACACCACGCAGTAGTACAGGTGCGCCAGCGCCTGGGCCGGGATCCCGCCGGGGCCGCTCCAGTTCGCCGGGTCGGTCAGCCAGGCCACCAGTTCCGCGATCACGCCCGTCCTCCCGCCCGCGCCCACGGCGTCAGCACCCGCCACAGCGCGACCAGCAGCAGGTCGACGACCAGCGCCAGGAGCAGGGTCAGCACGATGCCGACGACGATCTCCACCAGGTAGTCGCGCTGGAAGCCGTCGGTGAACAGCCTGCCCAGACCGCCGATGCCGACCAGCGCGCCGACGCTGACCAGGCTGATGTTGCTGACCGACGCGACCCGCACGGCCGCCGCCAGCACCGGTACCGCCAGCGGCAGCTCCACCGCCAGGAACCGGCGGCGCGGCCGGTAGCCCATCGCGGTCGCCGCCGCCGTGATGTGGCCGGGCACCGACTCCAGCGCGTCGACCACCGGGCGCAGCAGCAGCGCCGCGGTGTAGACGGTCAGCGCGATGACGACGTTGACCGGCGACAGCAGGGGCGTGCCGAGCAGCCCGGGGATGATCACGAACAGCGCCAGCGACGGGATCGTGTAGAAGACGTTCGAGGCCCCCTGGAGCAGACCGCGCAGCCAGCCGATCCGCTGCGCCAGCCTGCCCAGCGGCAGCGCCACGACCACCCCGAGCACCAGCGGGACGAGCGCGAGGTAGACGTGTTCGAGGAGCTGGCTGACCAGCAGCTCCCGGTTGCTGGGGCTGCCGAAGTAGCGGAGGAGCTCGTCGATCATGTCCGGCGGCTCTCGATCAGGTCGAGGACCTGCTGGGCGGTGACCACGCCGACGTAACCGCCGTCGCCGTCGACCACGACGCCGAGCCCGGAAGGCGCCGACAGCGCCGCGTCGAGCGCGCCGCGCAGCGGGGTGCGCTCGGTGTAGAGGGAACCGCCCGCGACCAGCTGGTCCTCGGTGAGCTGCCCGTCGACGGCGGCGCCCGGAGGCAGCCAGCCGCGCGGGCGGCGCTCGCCGTCGAGCGCGAGCACCCAGCTCGCACGGGCGGGCGGGGTGTCGCCGACGGCGACCGTGGTCACCGAGCCGGGGCGGATCCCGTCCGACTCCACGAAGGACAGCCGCCGGTAGCCGCGGTCGCGGCCGACGAAGGAGGTCACGAAGTCGTCCGCGGGTTCGGCCAGCAGGTCGTCCGGAGCGGCGTACTGGGCGAGGTGGCCGCCCTCGCGCAGCACCGCGACCTTCTCGCCGAGCTTGATCGCCTCGTCGATGTCGTGGGTGACGAACAGGACCGTCTTGTCCAGCTCGGCCTGCAACCGCAGCAGCTCGTCCTGGAGACCCTCGCGCACGACCGGGTCGACGGCGCTGAACGGCTCGTCCATCAGCAGCACCGGCGGATCCGCGGCCAGCGCCCTGGCGACCCCGACCCGCTGCTGCTGCCCGCCGGAGAGCTGCGCCGGGTAGCGCTTGCCGAGTTCCTGTTGCAGTCCCACGAGTTCCAGCAGTTCGGACGCGCGGGCGCGGGCCTCGCGGCGGCTGCGGCCGAACAGCAGCGGCACGGTCGCGACGTTGTCGAGCACGGTGCGGTGCGGGAACAGACCGGCCTGCTGGATGACGTAGCCGATGCCCCGCCGCAGCTGCGCAGGGTCGGAGTCGCGGACGTCGGAGCCGTTGACCCGGACCGTGCCCGACGACGGGTCGATCATGCGGTTGACCATCCGCATCAGCGTGGTCTTGCCGCAGCCGGAGGGGCCGACGAAGACGGTGATGGTGCCGGTCTCCACGACCAGGCTGAGCTCGTGCACGGCGACCGTGCCGTTGTCGTACTGCTTGCGAACGGACTGGAACTCGATCAACCGAGCCCCCTTAGCAGTTCGGTGCCGGAATCTCCCCCATCGGCGCGCTCCCCGCGCCGCAACCCGGCCGACCCTAGCTCGATCGGCCCAACGACGCGATCGACTGAGACCCAGGTGTGATCTTCACAGCGCTTTCGGCCTGCGGTTTCCCGCCCATCGGGAGCCCTCGGCGGAACGGCGACCGGCAACCGCGCACCGTAAGCTGAACGACTGATGAACGCTGCTCCGCAATCCGACGACGCGCTCCGCGCGCTGCTCACCGAAGCCGGTGCGCTCGCCCGCCCGCTGCGCGAACTGCTCGCGCTGCTCGCCGGGGGAACGCACCCGCTCGACGACCTCATCCGCCTGTCGGCGGTCCCCCGCCGCACCGTCGAGGAGGTCCTGGCCGCCGCGGGCGACGACGTGGAGCAGCTGCCCGGCGGCTACCGCCTGACCGCCGAGGCCGCCGACCGCTACCGCGAGCGGTTCGCCCTCGACGACCTCGGCCGCCCGCGGCCGACCGATCCGGGGCTGCTGGACGAGCTGCGCGAGTTCATCGCCACCGGCCCGAAACCGCTGCCCGCGCTCGACCACGTCTCGGCGACCGCGGAATCCGTGCTGCACCGCGCGGAGTGGCTGCGCGACCACTACGACCTGAGCGGCGCCCGGCTGCTGTGCCTCGGCGACCACGACCTGACCTCGCTGGCCGTGGCGCTGACCGTGCCGTCGGCGTCGGTGACCGTGGTCGACCTCGACGAGCGGATCCTCGCCCACATCGACCGCGTGGCGACCGAGCGCGGCCTCGACGTCCGGACGATGCACGCCGATCTCCGCTTCGGGCTGCCCTTGCTGGAAGCCGACCTGGTGTTCACCGATCCGCCGTACACCCCGGAGGGCGTCGGGCTGTTCGCCACCCGCGCCGCGGAATGCCTCGCCGGACCGAACAGCCGGCTGCTCATCGCCTACGGCTACAGCTCGCGCAGCCCGGCGCTCGGGCACAAGGTGCAGCAGGAGCTGCTGCGGCTCGGGATGGTCTTCGAAGCGATCCTGCCGGACTTCCAGCGCTACCACGGCGCGCAGGCCATCGGCAGCGCCAGCGACCTGTACGTCTGCCAGCCGACCGCGCACACCCGCAAGCTCGCGCTGCGCCAGGCGCCCGGGATCTACACCCACGGCCCGCAGTCGGTGGAGGCCTTCGAGGCCGCCGCGTCGGCGGACCTGCTCGCGGCCATCGGTGAGCGGGTCGGCGCGGACGTCGCGGCGTTGCAGGAGCCCGGCTGGGCGCGTCCGGTGCAGCCCAAGCGGGGGACGCCGGTGTTCGACCTGCGCGCCGACCCCGGACCGTGGCTGCTGCGGATGTTGTTGGCGTGCAACGCCGAACGGGTCGCCTTCCTGGTCGACAACAACCACCCGGACATCACCAGCGAGGCCGCCCAGACCGATCTGGACGAGCTCATCGGGGCCAAGTACGCGCTGCGCTTCCACCGCAGCACTCCCGATCCGAAGCACGCGGTCGTGGTCGCGCAGGAGACCGAGCACGCCACGCCGCGCCGGTTCCTGCTGCGGCGAGCGCACGGGAAGGTCGGCAACACCTGGCGGGAGGCGCTGATCAGCGTCGCCGAGGACCTGTCCAAGCGCGAGGCGCGGGACCGCGTCAGCGCCGCCGCACCGCAGGCGGGCGATCTGGAGCTGAGGCTGATCGACCTGCCCCGGCACCGGCTCGCGACGCTGCTGCGGACGGTGGGGTGAGGATCAGCGGCGCAGCGCGGTTTCCCGCTCCATGTGCGAAAGCTTCTCGGGATTGCGCACGGCGTAGAGCCCGGTGACGAGGCCGTCGTCGATGCGCAGCGCCACGACGGAGTCGAGCTCGCCGTCGAGGTGCACGACCAGCGCCGGGTAGCCGTTGACGTGCGCCGGCCGCATCGACACCGCGTCGGCGATCCTGCCCATCCCGGCGACCAGCAGGCGGGCCACCTTGCCGGCTCCCGTTACCGGCCGCAGGACCGCCTGCTTGATCCCGCCGCCATCGCCCATCAGAACCACGTCCGGCGCGAGGATGTCGAGCAGTCCCTGCAAATCCCCGGTTTCGGTCGCGCGCCGGAACGCGTCGAAGGCGGCCCGGCTCTCGTCGGCGGAAACGACTCCGCGCGGCCGGCGCGCGGCGACGTGTTGCCGCGCGCGGTGCGCGATCTGGCGCACGGTGGCCGGGCTTTTGCCGACAGCTTCGGCGATTTCGTCGTAAGCGATGTCGAACACCTCGCGCAGCACGAACACCGCGCGCTCGGTCGGTGCGAGCGTCTCCAGCACCAGAAGCATCGCCATCGACACGCTGTCGGCGAGTTCGACATCCTCCGCCACGTCGGGCGTGGTCAGCAGCGGTTCGGGCAGCCAGGAGCCGACGTAGGACTCCTTGCGGCGGCCCAGCGCGCGCAGCCGCGACAGCGCCTGACGGGTGGTGATCCGGACCAGGTACGCGCGCTGGTCCCGCACCTCGCCGAGGTCGACACCCGCCCACCGCAGCCAGGTCTCCTGCAGGACGTCCTCCGCGTCCGCCGCCGAGCCGAGCATCTCGTAGGCGACGGTGAACAGCAGGTTCCGATGGGCGACGAACGCCTCGGTGGCCGCTTCGCTCACTGGTTGCTCCTCTCGACGACGTCCCCACAAGACGCCGGGCCGCACCGGTTCGTGACATGACGTGCGCCACTCGGGCGCGGTGTCACGGGGATCGGCGCACCGGCATCTGGTGTTCGTCCAGCGCAACACCGCGAGAGAGGACGAGGTCATGGAACCCCGCATCGACATGTTCGGCAACGAGATCGCCACCAGGTTCAGCAAGCGGTTCGCCAACTCGGCCCAGGTGATCCACCGGTCACCGCTGCCGAAGGCCGTCCAGGAGCTGGTGTCGCTGCGCGTCAGCCAGATCAACGGCTGCGGTTTCTGCGTCGACATGCACACCAAGGACGCCGCGGCCGCCGGTGAAACCCAGATCCGGATCAACCTGGTCGCCGCCTGGCGCGAAGCCACCGTGTTCACCGAGGACGAGCGGGCCGCGCTCGCGCTCGCCGAAGAGGGCACCCGGCTCGCCGACGCCCACGGCGGCGTGTCCGACGAGACCTGGTCGCAGGTGCGCAAGCACTACGACGACGACCAACTCGTCGCGCTGGTCTCGCTGGTCGCCCTGGTCAACGCGGCCAACCGGCTCAACGTGATCGTGCGCAACCCGGCGGGTTCCTACGAAGCGGGCATGTTCGCCGCGATGCTTGACTGACGCGCGAGGCCCCGGCCGGCCCGGAAGGGTCGGCCGGTCAGCCGCTGCGCGGGACGTGCAGCGGCCCCATCGACAGGATCGTGCGGAACTCGCGCGCCGGGATCGGGCGGGAGAACAGCCAGCCCTGGTAGGCGTTGACGCCCACGCCGGACAGGACGTGGAACTGGGTCGCGGTCTCGACGCCCTCGGCGACGCACTGCCTGCCCATCGCCCGAGCCATGTCGACGACCGCCCGCGCCACCGCGAAGTCCGACGCGTCACCGCCGACCCCCGAGACGAATCTGCGGTCCACCTTGATGATCTGCGCGGGCAGGTCCTTGAGCCGCGCCAGCGACGAGTACCCGGTGCCGAAGTCGTCGACGGCGAACCGCACCCCGCGCTGCACCAGCTCGCCCATCGCGTGCCGGGTCCGCGACGGCAGGTCCACCAGCGCGGTCTCCACCAGCTCCAGGATCACCCGGCGCCAGTCGATGCCGACCTCGGCGACCACGTCGGCCACGGTGTCGACGAAGTCCGGCCCGCCCGGCACCAGCCCGGCGAGGTTCACCGCGATGCCGACCTGGCGGCCGTTGGACTCCGGCCAGCTCGCCGCCTCCTTCAGCGCGGTGCGCAGGACCCAGCGGTCGAGCTCGCGCAGCAGGTCGCCCTGCTCGGCCACCGGCAGGAACGCGTCCGGGCTGAGCAGGCCGCGGTCCGGGTGCGGCCAGCGCACCAGCGCCTCGGCCGTGACGATCGAGCCGTCCGAGGCGACCACCGGCTGGTAGTACAGCGTCAGCCCGTCGTTGTTCAGCGCGTCCCGCAGCTGGCCCTCCAGGTGCAGCTGCCGGTCGGCGGAGGCCATCAGCGCCGGGCTGGCCAACGACACCTTGCCCGCGCCGCGCCGCTTCGCCTCGAACATCGCCGCGTCGGCGAAGCGCAGCAGGTCCTCGCCGCCCGCACCGCTGCCGTTGGGCACTGCCGCGCCGATCGACGCCGAGACCCGGATCAGCTGGCCGTGCACCGGGACTGCGGTGCGCAGCAGCCCCGCGACCCGGGTGGCCAGCGAGTCGACACCGCCGACCGCGCCGATGTCCCGGCAGATGATCACGAACTCGTCGCCGGAGAGCCGGGCCGCGGTGCAGCCGTCCGGCAGCCCGCCCTCCAGCCTCCTGGCCAGCGCGACCAGCAGCTCGTCCCCGGCGTCGTGGCCCAGGGAGTCGTTTACCCGCTTGAAGTTGTCGATGTCGCAGAACAGCACCGCGACGCCCTCTGCGGAGTCGTCCCGGCCGAGCAGGTGCCCGAGCAGGTCCTTGACCGCGGGCGCACCGGGACCTCGCGGTCGCGGCCCTTGAGCCGGGCCAGCGCACCCTCGCCGACGACCAGATCGGTCAGCTTGCGGCCGATGAGCGGCGCGGGCGAGCTCTCCCCGGCCAGGCGCACGGCCTGCCCGGTCGCCCGGATCACCACCCCTTCGGCATCGCTGAGCAGTGCCGGAGCCGCGGGCAGCACGAGCTGTTCGGCGTCCCATCCGAGTGTGCCGTCGACGTCGAGCACACCGGAGGCACGCCGGATCCTTTCGCTCCGCTCGGTCAACAGCACCCCTCCTGCGTAGTGGCCGCTCCAGCGGGCACACCACCGACTCGCGCGCGCCAGCTCGCCGCGAACGAGTGACCGGAACCACACCGAGCGACCTCGTCGACCTTACCGGCACGGACCGGTGGCTCCCGCCGTGGTGCCGTCCGAACTCACCTGGTACCGCAACGGATTCGCGCCGCCGATTGGCTCTGCCCCTGTGGGTGACTCACCACACTCGAGATGATGACGCCGACAGCGGAAAAGGGATGAGCGTCACCCCGGGGCGGTTTCGCCCCCGCCCATGCGGACGGGACCGAGAGCTTCACCGTACCGGGTGAAGATCTCGGCCCCGCCAGCTTACGACCGCGTCAGTTCGGCGCGACGCCGTCCTCCCTGGCCGCCCGCGCCACCGCGGCGGTGACCGCGGGCGCGACCCGCGGGTCCAGCGGGCTCGGGACGATGAAGTCCGCGGCCAGGTCGTCGGCGGCCACCGCGGCGATCGCCTCGGCCGCGGCGACCTTCATCCGGTCGGTGATCATCCGGGAGCCCGCCTCCAGCGCACCCCTGAAGATGCCCGGGAAGGCCAGCACGTTGTTGATCTGGTTGGGGAAGTCGCTGCGGCCGGTGGCGACCACGGCGGCGTGCCGGGAAGCCACGTCGGGCAGGATCTCGGGGTCGGGGTTGGAAAGGGCGAACACGATCGCACCGTCGGCCATGGTGGCGATCTCCTCCTCGGAGATCTTGCCGCCGGAGACGCCGACCAGGACGTCGGCGCCCTTGATCGCGTCGGCCATGCCGCCGGTGACGCCGCGCGGGTTGGTGTAGCCGAGCAGTTCGGTCTTGATCGGCGTCAGGTTGTCCCGGCCCTCGTGGATCACGCCCCGGGAGTCGGTCACGACGATCTCGCCGACACCGGCCGCGTGCAGGATCTTGGCGCAGGCCACGCCGGCCGCACCGGCACCGGCGACGACCACCCGCAGCGAGGCGAGCTCGCGGCCGACGACCTTGGCCGCGTTGGTCAGCGCGGCCAGCGTGACCACGGCGGTGCCGTGCTGGTCGTCGTGCATGACCGGGCAGTCCAGCGCCTCGACCAGCCGCCGCTCCAGCTCGAAGCAGCGCGGGGCGGCGATGTCCTCCAGGTTCACCGCGCCGAACGACGGGCGCAGCCGGACCAGGGTCTCCACGATCTCGTCGACATCGGTGGTGTCGAGCACCAGCGGGATCGAGTTCAGCCCGCCGAACTCCTTGAACAGCGCGGACTTGCCCTCCATCACCGGCAGCGACGCGCGGGGCCCGATGTCGCCGAGACCGAGGACGGCGGTGCCGTCGCTGACCACGACGACCAGGTCCCGGGTCCAGGTGTAGCGGGCGGCGAGCGCGGCGTCGTCGGCGATGGCGCGGCTCACCTTGGCCACGCCGGGGGTGTAGGCGATGGAGAGGTCGCGGGCGCTGGCCAGCGGCGCGGTCACGCCGACGCCGAGCTTGCCCCCCTCGTGCGCCTCGAAGATCTCGTCGTCGGTCAGCTCCGACGCGTTCGCGCTGCGGTCGTTCACGGTGGTCACGGCGTCCCTCCTGTTGCCATGGCCTGAGGTCGGGAGCCCCTGCTCCGTTCCTGGCGAGTGGACGGCGAAGTGCCGTCCGGGCGACGGGCCCGGCGCGCTCGGGCGGTACCGAGCGGGCGGGCGTCTCGAACTACCGAGTCCGGCCGTCCTGGTGCGGACAGCGGTTCGGCGGACGCTGCGGTCCGGCCAGTGTGACAGGGTGGCCTGCCACTTTCAGCGATCGGGATCACATCCCACCAGCCTTTTCAACATTTTGTCAACCTCCAGGTGGAGGTCGGCGCATCGCTGGTGGCGCGGCTCGCGGCACCCGGCGACACTGCCGGGATCAACCCGCGAACGATCGGACCGATTCCCCGAGCGGCCCGGGATCATCCGAGCTGCTCCTTTAGAGATACCGAAAAAATCGCACCGCGTCGCAGCCCCCAGCGAAGAACACGCCTGCAATGTTGCCAGAAGAGAAAATCTGGCGGGTGGTTCTCGATCGACTGCCTGAAATGTCGGAAAAAACGGCGTCTCGCCCCGCCTGCGCCCACGAAGACACCGACCATAGGCTCTTCGACCGTGCAGGTACGTCAACTTGAGATCACCGGCGCCTTCGAGTTCAGCCCGAAGTCCTTCCCCGACCACCGCGGCCTGTTCGTCGCCCCGTTCCAGGGGCCGGCGTTCGCCGAGGCCACCGGCCACGATCTCCAGGTCGCCCAGACCAACCACAGCGTCTCGGCCCGCAACGTGATCCGCGGGGTGCACTTCGCCGACGTCCCGCCGGGGCAGGCGAAGTACGTCTACTGCCCGCAGGGCGCGCTGCTCGACGTGGTGGTCGACGTCCGGGTGGGCTCGCCGACGTTCGGCCGCTGGGAGGCGGTCCGGCTCGACTCCGCCGAGTACCGCGCGCTCTACCTGGCCGAGGGTCTCGGGCACGCCTTCGTCGCGCTCACCGACGACACGGTCATGAACTACCTGTGCTCCACGCCCTACAACCCGTCCGCCGAGCACGGCATCAACCCGCTCGACCCGGCGCTCGGCCTGCCGTGGGGCGACCTGGACGGCGAGCCGGTCCTGTCGGACAAGGACCGCGACGCCCCGAGCCTGGCCGAGGCCCGCGAGGCGGGACTCCTGCCGGACTACGAGGAATGCCTCGCCCACTACGAGAAGCTGCGCTCCGCCTGACCTACCGCGGGAAGTCCTCCGCCAGCACCCTCGCCACGTTGCGCTCGGCGAGCGCGGTGATCGTGACGAACGGGTTCACCCCTGTCGAGCCGGGGATCAGCGAACCGTCCGTGGCGTAGAGGTTGCGGTGTCCGCGCACGCGGCCCCAGCTGTCGGTGGCCCTGCCCAGCGCGCAACCGCCGAGCGGGTGGTAGGTGAAGCGGTTCTCGAAGGCGCGATCGTCGCCGAAGAGGTCGTGGCGGTATCCGGTGCCGTTGGCCCGGTTGATCCGGTCGAACAGCGCCTTCGCGGCGTCGATCGACGGATCGCCCTGCGAGACGTCCCACCGCAGCCGCACCGAGTCGTCGGCCGCCCGGTACTCGAACTCGCCGCGCTCGGGGTTGCGGGTGATCGCCAGGTACAGGCTCGTCCACAGCTCGGTCCCGGCGGGCAGCGGGGCGATCTCGGCGAACACGGGGTGGACCGGGTCGTGCCAGTGGTCGATCCCCAGCGCGGGCATGCCGGATTGCAGTTCCCCGGTGCGCTCCCAGGGAGCCAGCAGGCGGCCGAGCATCACGTTGCCGTTGGTGCCCCAGTGCCGCCCGACCTCGCTGCTGAGCGCGGGCAGGGCCCCGGTTTCCCGCGCCCGCACGAGCAGTTCGGTCGTCCCAAGGCTGCCCGCGCCGAGGAACAGCCACCGGCAGCCGATCTCCTTGGTGCCGAGCGGGTTTCCCAGCTCGTCGATCTGCTCGACGGCAAGCACGTGGGTGCCGTCGGGTTCCTGCCGCAGCGCCCGCACCCGGTGCAGGCTGCGGATGGTCACGTTGCCCGTCCCGACTGCGGCGGGCAGGTAGCTCCGGTCCAGGCTGCGCTTCCCGTGGTTGTTGCCGTAGATCACCTCGGACGCGAGCGCGGATCGCGGTGCCTCGCCCAGCTCCTCCCGCCGCATGTGGTCGAAGTCGTAGACGTTCGGCACGAACGTGGTCCGCAGCCCCGCGCGGTGCGCGTGCGCGCGGGAGACCCTCGCGTAGCGGTAGGACTCGCAGGTCTCGAACCAGTCCTGGTCGACGGAGTTGACGCCCAGCATCCGGTTCGCCAGCGGGAAGTACCGCCCGTACATCTCGTCCGCATCGACCTCCGGCAGGACCTGCTCGAAGTAGTCCCGCTTCGGGACCACCGCCATCCCGCCGTTGACCAGCGAGCCGCCGCCGACCCCGCGGCCGAGGTAGACCGACATCCCGCCGTGGTGGACCCGGTCGAGCACCCCGGCGAAGGGCCGGACGGCGCGGTTGACCAGGTCGAGCCACATCAGCGAGGCCAGCGGCGCCTCGGTCCGGTTCTTGAACCAGCTCGACCGGTGGTCGGGTTCGAGCATGGAGCAGAAGATCCTCCCGTCCTCCCCGGCGCGGTCCCACTGCCTGCCCGCCTCCAGCACCAGCGTCGGGACGCCGGCCTCGCCGAGCCGCAGCGCGGTCACCGCGCCGCCGTAGCCGGACCCGATGACGACCGCGGGCACGAAGTCCCGCTCGGCGGCGGCAGCCGGGCGGAGCGAGACGGAGGTCAGGCCGAGCGCGGCGGCGCTCCGCATCGCCGCGAGTCCGAGGAAGCGCCTGCGGGAGTGGAAGCTCATGGCCGGTGATCATGCGTCGCTGCCCGCGCCGGACCAACGCTCGTCCACGGTTTTCACGTAAACGGCGTAAAGTAAGTTAACGACTATTACTCAACGTATCCGCCCTGGTCGCGGCCACAGGCGGCAGCGCACCACTCCCAGCACCTCGGCGGGCCCGAGCTCCCGGGAGTCGGTGGAGCCGAACTGGTTGTCCCCCTCGACGTGCCACCCGTCGCCGTCCCGCCGCAGCGCGCGCTTCACCGACAGCTGGCCCGGCCGCTGCGCCCACCGCACCAGCACGACCGCGCCCGGAGCGGGCCGCGCGCGCAGCCGCAGCAGCACCACGTCGCGGTCGCGCAGCGTCGGCACCATCGAGGGTCCGCGCACCAGCAGCCGTCGCCACGGCCAGCGTCCGAAGGAGTCCACCGCCCCATCCTGCCCCCGCCCACGTTCCGGGAAGCAAGATCCTTCAAAGCCGTCGCAAGTGGAACGCGGTAGGGTCCGTGCTGTCGGAGCATTCACTGTCAGGGAGGAAAGATGCGGCTACTGTCGCGAATCCTCAGCCCACGTCTGGAGGCGACCGCGCACTGCGATCTGCCGTGCGGCGTGTACGACCCGGCGCAGGCCCGGATCGAGGCTGAGTCCGTCAAGGCGATTCAGGAGAAGTACCAGGCCAACGAGGACGTCGAGTTCCGCACTCGCGCGATCTTCATCGCCGAGCAGCGGTCCGAGCTGGTCAAGCACCACCTGTGGGTGCTGTGGACGGACTACTTCAAGCCGCCGCACTTCGAGAAGTACCCGCAGCTGCACGAGCTGATCAACAAGGCCACCAAGGCCGCCGGTGCCGCGGGCACCAAGGGCTCGATGGACCCGGCCAAGGGCCAGGAGCTGCTGGACTACATCGCCGAGATCGACAAGATCTTCTGGGAGACCAAGCAGGGCTGAGGCTTTCGGTCGAAGAGGGACGCTGACCAGCGGGAACCACTTCCGTTGGTCAGCGTCTTTTTTGGTCTCCTGCCAGTCTCATACGGCCCACAGACGGCCCGAGTGACGGCCCAGCGCGCACGTCCATACCGGACCCGCCTCGCGGATGGCGTGGTCGTCTGGCGCGCCCTGCGGCGGGCGACCCCACACCTCTGTTGGCAAGTCGACCCGGACCGCAGCGGAGTTCTACGGAGCGAGGACCGGAAGCGGCGCGGCAGCGATCGCCAGGATCAGCCGCACCAAGTCCGGCAGGCTCGGCGATCGTCGGGACGTCTGCCGGCACCGGCCGTGGCTCTGCTCCTGGTGCTCGACTCCGGTTAGCACGCGATGGCCCGCCTGCTCGGCGTCCGGGCGGTGGCTGGCGCGCGAACGGCCGCCAGGCCGCACGCGCAAGCGCCATGCCAAACCGCCAGGACGCGCGCCGCCCCCGGCGGCGCGCCTTGATCCATTAGAGCGAAATTCGGCAACGATCTTAGCAAGATGACCTGTAGTGTCGCAGACCTTGTAACTATTAGGCAGGGTGCAATGCGGACGCTTGTTCACAGCGTTTGACCGCCTTGTCCACGCGCGTATGGATAGGCTGACCCTATAAAGTAACTGGCTGGACAGATGCGAAGGGTATCGGATGGAATCGCCTCCGTTAGACTGGTCGCCGACTGAGAAAGCTCTTTGGGGCGCATTTTGCCGTGGCGAACAATTAGATGTCCGACCCGCCGACCCCACTCAGAGTGACCCGTTTGATAATAATCAGTGGGATTCAAGCCGGGATATTCGCGCCGAGGTTTTACACCATCTGCTTCTATCGGATGCTGTGACGAACGAGGGCTACCCGTGTCGCCTAATCCTGATTGGGGCACGCGTAACTGGAACGCTTGATCTGGGCTGTGGCAAGGTCAATCCTTTCCTGTTTACATCTTGTCGGTTTGATGAAGTGTCCAATTTAAATGACGCAACAGGAAGCTTTGCGGGTTTTGGCGAGTGTAAACTGCCCGGACTCTCCGCCGAGCGCTTCGATTGCTCGGGTGCAGTTTGGCTACAAGGAACGCGTGCCCATGGTACTCTCAATTTCGAGAATTGCGCATGCATTGAGTTCGATGCTCGATTCTTGGAGTTTGTCGGATCGAACGACGGCTATCTCAACCTTAATGGCTCAAGAGTTGGTCGGGATATAAATCTTCATGGTACCTCAGCCCCGTGTGTTTCTCTGACACAGGCAAGCCTTGAAGGTGATTTGCTACTTGGAAAGGCAACGCTAGGTAAGGGCGGCCTGCGTGCTTTTCAAGCTACGATTGGTGGTTCCGCATACCTAACGGATGGATTTGCGTCCGAGGGGCCGACTTACTTAGAGGGCGTTACTATCGGCGGGAAATGCGTAATCAACGAAGGGAAGTTCACCGCCGACGAGCAGTCAGCGCTACACTTAGACCACGCCGAGATTCGCCTCGGATTCCAGGGACGCAATGCTGAGGTGAATGGCACGTTTCGGGCGCATCATGCCAAAATAGGATGTCAGTTATCGTTGCAGGATGCCAAACTGCGAAATCCAGGCGACGTTGCTCTACAGGCGGACCATATACTGATCGATGGTTCGCTCCTTTTAAATGGGGACACCATAGTGGAAGGGGCAATTGACCTGCATGGCGCAGAGATTGAGTGCACACTCAATCTTGTTGGGGCCTCATTTATTGAGCAATCCAACTCGATGCCCGCGCTTTCTGTGAGGAACGTGAGAATCGGCGGGAACGTATTAGGTCACTCCCTTTCGATGAAGGGACAGGTAGCCCTCGACTCGTCAACTATTTCCGGCGCGGTCGACCTTACCGAAGCAAGCATTCAGAACAGGCGTGGACGAGTCTCGCTTAGTGCAACAAAGGCAACGATCTCGAAACTAATGCTTAGCTCGAACTTCTCAAGTATCGGTGAGATTCGACTTGCAGATTCCACCATTGAAACTGATTTGGTACTATCGGGAGCCACTCTAGATAACGCTGAGTCGACATCACTGCGTGCGCCAAGGCTGGCAGTACAAGGTAATATTTTGGCGAGTGACTGCAAAGCCATCGGCTCCATTGAATTAACTGACGCGACGGTGAATGGAGACGTCCGACTTCTTGACTCATCGCTAAAGGGACTGCCGCTCAAAGAGCCTTCCTTCGGTAGGCCCCGCGACCCAAATAGTGGGCGCGAGTGGCGCGGCATATCGATTAATCTCAGCGATGCAGAAATATCTGGGGATGTAGACGTCAGGGGCAGTGCGTTCACGGAGTCGATTGTTCTCGAATCCGCCCGCATCGGTGGTGCGGTCATACTTGACCAAGCGTCCGTAGAGACGAGCAGCACGGTTTCTTTGCGTGCGGAGGGATTAACTGCGGGCTCTCTCAGAATGGATTTTAAGCGACGTCCCCAGGGGATGATCGATCTGACATCGGCGAGCGTAAAGTTACTGGCCGATAGCGACAACAGTTGGCCAGATAGTGGGCTGAAAATCGAAGGTTTTGAGTATCGCCGCTTGTCTTCTTCGATGTCGACCAGAGACCGTATTGCGTGGCTACGCGGCGCCACCAATCCGTATGCGGCTCAGCCGTACAGTCAGCTCGCTTCGTGCTTTTCCTTGGCTGGACAAGAGGACGACGCACGTGAGGTGCGTTTCGCGTCTGACAAGAGATATCACCAAACGGGCAACCTTACCCTTAGGTTTTGGGGACGATTGCAAGAATGGACAGTCGGGTTTGGGTACAAGCCGGCAAGAGCCTTACTGATTTTCTCCTTGCTCTGGGTTTCCGCGTCGCTTTGGTTTAGCTTCGGAGTAGCATCATGCGGTCGCGAATCCGCCGGTCTATGTCCTGTAAAGGCAGGTGAGCACCCGACCTGGGATCCTTGGCTGTACTCGCTCGATCTTCTGGTTCCACTTGTAAACTTGGGGCATGAAATAGCTTGGGATCCCACGGGTTGGAGTAAGTTAGTGATGTATGTGCTTACTGTTTCTGGTTGGATCTTGGCCACAACAGTTATCGCGGCTGCTAGTAGAAAGCTTAGGCGAACGTAAGGTGGCTGTGGTCCTTATCCCTAATCCTAAGTAGGCCGCTTTGGTAGGGTGCGTGTATGCGCGGCGCTGGCGATGAGCTGAGCATTGGGGAACGGCTGGCGTTCTACCGGCGTCGCCGCGGGCTTTCGCAGGCAGTCCTAGCTGGGCTGATGGGGAAGTCTGAGGACTGGGTCAGCAAGGTTGAGCGTGGTAAGCGGCAGGTCAACCGGCTCGACGTCCTCGTGGAGCTGGCGCGGCAACTTCGGGTGACGCTGAATGATCTGCTTGGTGAGCCGGTCCTCTTCGAGGACGAGGAAGCCAACGATGACGTGCCCGCGGTGCGCGATGCTCTGATGTCGCCTCAGCGGTTGTCGCGCACGCTGTTCGGTAGTGCGTTGCAGCCGGAGTACGTTGACCCTGAGCCGGTCGCGCGGGTGACTGAGGAAGCTTGGAACCAGTACCAGAACGGCAGCGTCGGACACGTGATCGGCGTGCTCCCCGGCCTGATCCGATCGGCACAGCAACTCGAAAGCGGGGCGTCGGGCAGGCCGACGTATGCGCGGCGGGCGTTCGCGGTGTCGGCGCGGATTCACCACCTGGCGGCCACGACGTTGAGCAAGGTCGGTGAGTCGGACCTGTCGTGGATCGCGGCAGAGCGGGCCATGCAGGCGGCCGACCAGTCGGAGAGTCCGCTTGTACTTGCATCAGCGGCGCGGGCGGGTACTCACGCCCTGCTCGCGGTTGGCAGGTTCGATGACGCGCTGAGCCTCGGGGAAACGGCGGCACGGTGGCTCGGACCGGAGATCCGCGAGGGTGATCCGGGCGCGTTGAGCCTGTACGGGATGTTGTTCCTGCGGACGGCGGTGGCTGCTGCGCGTCGACAGGATCGGCAGACAACGCGCGAGTTGCTGCGGCAGGCCGGGACGGCGGCCGATCGGCTCGGTGAGGACGGGAACTACTGGCAGACCGGCTTCGGGCCGACGAACGTGGAGCTCCACCGGCTATCGGCGGCGCTCGACCTCGGGGACGTGGCGAACGTTGTGGAGAGTGGCGCGGCGGTTCGGCCAACACATCTGCCTGTCGAGCGGCAGGTCACGCATGCCATCGACCTCGCCCGCGCGCTCAGCCAGCTCGCGCGGGACGACGAGGCGCTGCGCGTGCTCCTGGATGCGGAGTCGCAGGCACCGCAACTGGTGCGGCACAGCTCGATGGTCCGCGAGGTCGTGCGGACCATGTACCGTCGTGCCCCGGTGAGCAGCGGGAAGTCGTCGCCGCTGCTGGGGTTGGCGGAACGATGCAGGGCGGTTCGATGAGCACACGCACTCTTGGCCTGATCGGCTCGGCGGCCGGCGGCCTGGAGAACATCCGCCCATCCCTGATCGAACCTGCGATCGCTCGCGGCTGGCAGGTCGCGGTCACGTTGACCCCGACGGCTGGAACCTGGTTGCAGGACAGCGGAGAACTCCAGCGGATCGAGGACGTGACTGGTCTGCCGTGCCGGGTCTCGCCACGCATGCCGACGGAGAACAGCCCGCACCCGCCGATTGATTGCTACCTCGTGTGTCCGGCCTCGTCCAACACGGTCGCCAAGCTCGCCCTCGGCCTCGCCGACAACCAGGCGCTGACCTCGGTGTGCGAGGCGATCGGCGGCCAAGTCGTCCCGGTGGTCGTCTTTCCACGGATCAATGCTGCCCATGTGCGGCAGCCCGCGTGGAACTCCCACATCGATGCCCTGTGCAGCGTCGGCGTGCACCTGTTGATAGGTGAGGACATCTGGCCGCTGCACGAGCCTCGGAGTGCGCCGGGCAAGGACCTTCCGTGGTCGAAGATCCTTGATGCTGTGGACGCGATCGTGCCCGGTCAAGGCCCGTCTACCCCAAGCTGATCATTACCCGGACAGTTTGTCCGGGTGATCCACTCGGTTCCGGGTTCTCCTGTTGTCAGCGCCCCAGAAGGCGGGGCCTGACCAGGAAGGACCGACACCGTGAGCATGTACGTGATCCTGCAACCGGACCCCGGTTACGGGGCCGAAGTCATCGAACCCGCGCCGGGCATGCGGCAGCTCGTCGTCGGTGGCGGCGGGATGGCCCTCACCGTTCAGGTACCCGCCAGGATGGGCGGGCCTGGCGATGCGGCTCGGTTCGCTCGCGGCCTCGCGAGTGCAGCGCTGGACTTCGCGGAGTGGTGCGAACAGCAGGGCGTCGGTGCTCACCGCCTGCGGGAATCACCCGGTCTGTTCCGTAGCGAGGGTGACGCCTGATGTCCGATCCACTGGGGTTGCCGTTGTCGGCGGAGCACCTGATGGGGCTGCCGCTGCCCATCGGCCAGGCGAAACGCCTGCTGATCCTCGACCGCACCGACATCAGCACCGTCACATGGCCGGAGTTCAACACGGCGGATGTGTTCATCGGTGCCCGCACGCCGATCGTCTACACGATGTGCCGCCGAAACCTGTTGCGGCTGCACGAATCCGTGACCGTTGCACCGGGGCAGCTCGGCGAGCAGAAATGGCGGGACTGATGTTGGCCAGGCTTTTCCAGCGCTGGCGCAAGAACCGCGAATGGCGGCGGATGCGTCGTCGCCGCGTCCGCATCTACCTGTAGTTGAGGCTCGGCCGGTTCTCGTCTCCCCCGATTGAGAGGGCCGGTCGTCGGTTGGCGGGGTGGCTCTTCCCCCGGCTGTGCCCCGCCAACCATCCAAGGACGGGATCAGGGACATGGGGAACAAGCAAGCAGATGTAGCGGAGTTGCACCGGCTGGCGTTGAAGATCGCGGACCAGGTGCAGAGGCTCAGCGATCGTGTTTCGGTGCTGGAGCGTCCGGTTGGGCCGGAAGGTGCGCCTCGATCGCGGTGACGCGCTCGGTGAGCTGCTCGACGGAGGCACTGATCTTGTGGAGAAGCCAGACGGCGCACCACACTCGGCAGAGCTGATCATCACGTCATCGTGGGGCAAGGTCGTCAAGGCCAACGACTTCAACCGTGACTACTGGAAGCGGGCGCTGAAGATGGCCGACGTGCCGCACGGGCGGTACGAGAACGGGATGCACGAGCTGCGGCACTTCTTCGCCTCCGTGCTGCTCGACCAGGGCGAGTCCATCAAGGCGGTCGCCGAGTGGCTGGGACACTCCGACCCGTCCTTCACGCTGCGGACGTACACCCACCTGATGCCCAGCAGCGACAAGAGGACCAAGACAGTGATCGACGGCGTGTACCGCCGAAGGGACGGCAACGCGGCCCGGAACGGCCCAGACACGGCCCAGCAAGATCAGAAACCGGCGTAGTGGCTGTTCGGCGCTGGTCTTGCGTGAGATCGACAAGATCTTCTGGGAGACCAAGCAGGGCTGAGGCTTTCGGCCACGAAGCGACGCCGGCCAGCGGGAACGATCTCCGCTGGCCGGCGTCTCTTTTCGCTTGGTGCCCGGCGGAAAAATCCGCCCGCGCCTTCCGCGCTCCTAGCCCACCAACTTCGCCAGCGACGCGAGCGACGCCTTGTGCAGGTTCGAAATGATGTTGCGCGGCTTGTCCTTCGGGTCGTCGGCGTAGAACGACGCACCGGACTCGTAGGCCACGTAGACATCGTCGCCGTACACCGTCAGGCCCTCGGACATGCTCGGCGAGCGGAAGCAGGACAGCTTCGCGTCGTCCAGGTCGGTCTCGCCCTTGCCGCGGCCGACGACGTAGATGTTGCTTCGGTTGTTCCGGCCGTGCGAGGTGCTGTAGATGAACAGGTCCTCGGTGACCACGACGCCCTGCGTCTTGGTCGGCACCTCCCAGGAACCTTCCTGCTTGGTCAGCCCGCCGTCCGCGCCGACCTTGTACGACTGCATCGTGCCGCGGCCCGCTTCGTTGAACTTCCCGGCCCACAGCGTGTCCGTCGGGCCGTGGCTGGTCAGGAAGGACGCGGACTCGACCTTCTGCCCGTTGTTCTCCGGCTCCAGCGAACCCGACGACTTCAGGGCGTCCTTCAGCTTCGGCAGCGAGTACCGCAGGACCTCGTCGTTCGACCGGCCCGACACGAAGGCCCAGCCCTGCTTCTCGAACACCGCGATGCCGCCGACGTGGGTGCCCGCGATCCAGGCGTTGCCGACCTTCTTGCCGGTCCTGGCGTCGATGCCGACGATCAGCGACTTCGAGCCCTCGAAGTACTCGGTGACCAGGATCAGGTCGTCCTCGCCGTCCCAGTTGGACCAGGTCGCCGTCCCCTGCGGGATGTGCGTCTCCAAGCCCGGAACCGGGTGGCTCTTCGAGAACCGCTCGTCGTAGGCGTACGACGCCGACTCGCCGTGGTAGAAGGGGCCTGCCTGCCCGCTGGACTTCGCGTCGCACTCGATCGCCGCCGCCGACGCCGTCCCGGTGGCCACCGTGGTCCCGAGCGCCAGCGCGGCCACGACCGCGCTGACCGTCGCCTTGCGAAGTGAGCTCATCGTTCCCCCGAAAGTCGTGAACATTTCACTTCTTCCGACTCCGCCGGGCCCGTTCCGGTTCCCGCCGATGTCCTGATCCGTGGGCAGGATGTCGTTGCTGCCAACTTCCGGCCCGCACATGCTGGAACCGTGATCACGCAAGAGGTCGTGGTGGTCGTCTACGACGACGCGCAGCTGCTCGACGTCGCGGGCCCGGTCGAGGTCTTCGACGCCGCCACCCGGTTCCTCGGCGGCGGCTACCGGGTGCGGCTGGCCTCCGCCGGCGGTGGGCAGGTGCGCACCTCGTCCGGCGTCCGGCTCACCGCCGATCTCGACCTCGCCACGGCGGACCCGCCGGACACCCTGGTCGTGGCGGGCGGCTGGGGCTACACCGACGCCGCAGGCGACGCCGAGCTGATCGCGCACCTGCGGCGGCTGGCGTCGGGAGCCTGCCGGACCGTTTCGGTCTGCACCGGCGCGTTCCTGCTCGCCGAGGCCGGCCTGCTGCGCGACCGCCGGGCGACGACGCACTGGGCGTTCTGCGACCGGCTCGCCGAGTCCTACCCGGACGTCGCGGTCCAGCCCGACTCGATCTACGTCCACGACGGCCCCGTCCTCACCGCGGCCGGGGTGACCTCGGGCATCGACGTCAGCCTCGCCGTGGTCGAGCAGGACCACGGCGCCGACCTCGCGCGCCTGATCGCCAAGGCGATGGTCGTCTTCCTCCGGCGCCCGGGCGGGCAGTCCCAGTTCAGCGTCTGGAACGGCACCCGGCCGGTGCGCGACCAGGCGCTCGACGACCTGCTCGCCGACATCGCCGCGCAGCCGGCGGGCGACTTCAGCGTGCCCGCGATGGCCCGGCGGCTGTCGATGAGCACCCGCCACTTCAGCCGCACGTTCACCAGGGAAGTCGGCGTCAGCCCCGGCCGCTACGTCGAACGCGCCCGCGTCGAGGCGGCCCGCTCGCTGCTGGAGACCGGCCAGGACGGGGTGGTCCGCCGCTGCGGCTTCGGCAGCGCCGAAACCATGCGCCGCGCCTTTCTCCGCGAGCTGGGCGTCCCGCCAACCGCCTACCGAAACCGCTTCCGCACCGCGATCTGAGAGGAAAACCCGATGCACATCGCATTCGTTCTCTACCCCGGGATGACGGCGCTCGACCTGGTCGGCCCGTCCCAGGTGCTCTGCTGCCACCCGGCCGTCGAAGCGCACTACGTCGCCGGGACCCCGGACCCGGTCCGCACCGACAGCGGGCTCGTCATCCAGCCCACGACCACCTTCGCCGAACTCACCGCCCCCGAGGTCCTCGTCGTCCCGGGCGGAGGCGGCTGGCGCCGGGCGCTCGACGACACCGCGCTCGTCGACTACATCGCCACCGCGCACCCGGCGGCCACCTGGACGACGTCGGTGTGCAGCGGGTCCACGCTGCTGGCGAAGGCCGGAATCCTCACCGGCAAGCGCGCGACGACGCACTGGGCGGTCCGCGACGTCCTGGTCGAGCTCGGCGCCGAGCTGAGCACCGACCGCGTGGTCTTCGACGGGAACGTGGTCACCGCCGCCGGGGTGTCGGCGGGCATCGACATGGGGTTCGCGCTGGCCGCCGCGATCTGGGACGAGCCGACCGCGCAGCAGTTCCAGCTCGGCCTCGAGTACGACCCGCAGCCGCCCTTCGACACCGGATCGCCGGAGAAGGCGCCTGCGGAGATGGTCGCGGCCATCCGCGCCGCGGTACGCGCCGCCTAGCCCGGTTACTCTCGTGCCGTGACCGAGCACCGCGTTTTCCTGCTGCGACACGGCGAAACCGAATGGTCCGGGAACGGCAGGCACACCGGCCGGACCGACATCCCGCTCACCGCCAACGGCGAACGCCTGGCGCGCCGCGCGGGCCGGACCCTCGCTGCGCTCGGGCTGGTCCTGCCCGCGCTCGTGCTGGCCAGCCCGAAGCAGCGCGCACAGCGCACCGCCGACCTCGCCGGACTGCGCGACGTGATCACCGAACCGCTGCTGGCCGAGTGGGACTACGGCGACTACGAGGGCCTGACGACCCCGCAGATCCGCGAGCGGGTGCCGGACTGGACGGTGTGGACCCATCCCTGCCCCGGCGGCGAGTCCGCCGAGAAGGTCACCGCCCGCGCGGACAAGGTCCTGGCCGCCGTCCGGCACGCCGAGTCCGATGTGGTGCTCGTCGGCCACGGCCACTTCAGCCGCTCGCTGATCGCGCGCTGGATCGGCGAGCCCGTCGGCTCCGGAGTCCGCTTCGCCCTCGATCCCGCCGCCGTGACGGTGCTCGGCCGCGAGCGCGGGGTCCCCCAGGTCGTCCGGTCGAACATCCCGGCATGGCAGGATTCCGGCGACTGAGGAGGTGGCCGGAAATGATCCGCAGGGTGGCCGAGACCGACGTGCCGGCGGTGGTGGAGCTCGTCTACGACCTGGCCCGCTACGAGCGGCTGGAGCACGAGTGCGGGCTCACCGAGCAGCAGCTCACCGACGCGCTGTTCTGCGAGTCCCCCAAGGTGTTCGGCCATGTGGCCGAAGTGGACGGTGCGATCGGCGGATTCTCCCTGTGGTTCCTGAACTTCTCGACCTGGCGGGGAGTCCACGGCATCTACCTGGAGGACCTCTACGTGCGTCCGGAGCACCGCGGCCTCGGCCTCGGCAAACAGCTCCTGCAGGCCCTCGCCCAGGAATGCGTCGAGCGCGGCTACGCCCGCCTGGAGTGGTCGGTGCTGGACTGGAACGAGCCGTCGATCAACTTCTACAAGGCGGCCGGGGCGATCCCGATGGACGAGTGGACCGTCTTCCGGCTCACCGACGACGCCCTGCGCTCGTTCGCGGGCTGAGTCAGTCCCGGTCCGCGTCCGGGGCCGCGCCGGAGTGGAACGCCCACGCGCGGCCCTCGCGGTTGAACATGAAGCACAGCACGGCGATCGCGGGCACCCCGATCGCCAGCCCGATCCCCGGCTGACCCGACGGCCCCAGCGCGTACCAGGCCGCGCCGATCAGCAGCAGCTGCAGCAGCAGCGCGGGCGTCCTGGCCCAGTGCTTGCCGCGCAGCAGGCCGATGCCCGCCGCCAGCACCGCCAGCGACAGCACCCCGAAGTAACCCGCCTCGCCGTAGGTCGAGCTGCGGTCCAGGGTGCCCACCCCGCCCAGATCGCTCGCGGTGCTGCGGATCAGCAGGGCGACGACGAAGACGAGGCCGGCCACCGCCTGCAGGGTGGTCAGGACCCCGGCGATGCGCACGGTGCGCGGGGGTGCTTCGGTCGACACGGGCCATCGCCCTTTCCGAGGGAGAAAACTGGTAACTCTGCGTGTACGGGTTCGATGGTAATACCGCCCGAACGACCCATGGCCGTGGCGGGGTCCGCGAGCAATGATCGGATCATGGCTGGCGCGGCGGTCCGGGGGTGCGGGGTTCCTCCACGTCCCGCCGCGGGTCCGGCCGGAGCCGATCCGCTCGAAGCCGGCGCGTTCCGGGGTTGCGCGCCGCGGGCGGAGCGGCCGGAGGTGGGAATCGACGGCGAGGCGCACCCGTGGCAGGTGTCTCAGCCCGCCGGAACCACCGTCGCCGGGACGCACCCGGCCGCCCTCCCGTCCGCAGGCCGGAAGGGGGTCGCGCCCAGGATCTGAACCGACCGAGTCGGCGCCCGGAGGGTCGCCTAGGCTGCGGGTGTGCGCGCCGTTCTTGTCGTCAACCCGCAGGCGACGTCGACCACCGCGGCAGGCCGCGACGTGCTCGCGCACGCGCTGGCCAGCGCGCTGAAGCTCGACATCGTCGAGACCGCGTACCGCGGTCACGCGGCCGACGCCGCGCGCGCGGCGGTCGTCGACGGCGTGGACCTGGTCATCGCGCACGGCGGCGACGGCACGGTCAACGAAGTGGTCAACGGCATGTTCTCGGCGGCGCCGGCGGGAGACCGCTCGATGCCGACGCTGGGCGTGGTCCCCGGCGGTTCGGCGAACGTCTTCGCCCGCGCGCTCGGACTGCCGAAGGACCCGGTCGAAGCGACCCACCGGCTGCTGCGCGCGGTCGAGTCCGGCAGCGGGCGCCGGGTCGGCCTGGGCCGGGCCAACGACCGCTGGTTCACCTTCAACGCGGGTGTCGGCTGGGACGCAGACGTGGTCGCCGAGGTCGAGCGGCTGCGCGCCGAGGGCCGCGAGGTCACCCCCGCCCTGTACGCCCGCACCGCCCTGGCCTGCTACTTCCGTGTCGCACGGCACAAGCCGCTGATCACCGTCCGGGCCGGCGACGAGGAACCGGTGACCGATCTGCACACCGCGTTCGTCACGAACACCGACCCGTGGACCTACCTGGGCCCGCGGCCGGTGCGGATGAACCCCGACACCTCCTTCGACACCGGTCTCGGGATCTTCTCGCTCCGCAGCATGAACGCTTACACAGTGTTACAACACGTAGCTCAGATGCTGCGCGGTAGAGCGAAACCACACGGAAGAAACTCTTTTCGGCGTGCGGACGTGGGGTACCTCCACGTAACCTGTCAGGAGCCGTTGCGCCTGCAGGTGGACGGCGACAACCTCGGCGAGCGCTCGGTCATCGAGTTCCTCTCGGTGCCGGACGCTCTACGCGTCGCCGTATAACCTTCTCGTAACGGATGGTCGTCGTCGGCCGGTGACCTCGTCCAGGTCCGACGATCAACCGAAACCCCTGGTCAAGAACCATCGATCTTTCAGGTGAGTTCCCTCACCGCCGGAGATCGAACCCTTGACATCACGCCAGTTCGTGAAAGCATTCACAAGCACACGGACTCCGTGAAAGCATTCACAAACACCCCGAACGAAACTATCGGCGCGCGTGGGCGCGCCTAGCGAGGAGCAAGGAACAATGGACTGGCGCCACGATGCGGTTTGCCGTGACGAGGACCCGGAACTGTTCTTCCCCGTAGGGAACAGCGGTCCTGCGCTCCTGCAGATCGCCGAGGCGAAAGCCGTTTGCCGGCGGTGCCCGGTCGCTTCGGAGTGCCTGGCCTGGGCACTTGAGAGCGGTCAGGACGCCGGTGTCTGGGGCGGCATGAGCGAGGACGAGCGGCGTGCCCTGAAGCGGCGCAACTCCCGCACCCGGGCGGCCCGAACCACCGCCTGAGTCGCGCGTCCCGCTGGAAGAGTAACGGGTCGGCCACGGTCCACTGGCCGACCCCTCGTCTTCCGCCCGCGAACGGCTATCGCAGACAACTCCACACCCGACGAGAACCCCCGGTCGATCAGCGTTGATGTCGGCCCCGCCCCGGAGCACGGAACCCCTGAACCCGGTGCACCGACCGATCGACCACCGGCACCTCACCCCGTATGCAGGTGCCAACGGACATCGACGCAGCGCAGGTCAGCGTCGGTACTTCAGCGGAACTCTCAGAACGGCCTCCGTTCCACGCTGACGACCGCGACCGCGCAAACTCAACGACCCGCGGAGCTCCGACTCCACGAGGGTCCGCACGATCTGCAGGCCGAGGCGTTCGGCGCGTTCGAGGGAGAATCCCTTGGGCAGGCCACGACCGTCATCGGAGATGACGACGTCGAGCCAACGCGCCGAACGCTCCGCCTGCACCACGACCTCACCTCCCTGGCCTTCCGGGAAAGCGTGCTCGAAGGCGTTCTGCACCAGCTCGGTCAGCACCATCACCAGCGGCGTCGCCAGCTCCGCCGACACCACCCCGAAGCGGCCCTCCCGCCGGACCTTCACCCCGGTCTCGGCCACCGCGACATCGCTCATCATCGGGATCACCCGGTCCACGACGTCGTCCAGGTCGACCCGCTCGTCCACCGACATCGACAACGTCTCGTGCACCAGAGCGATCGACGTCACCCGCCGCACCGACTCCTCCAGCGCGAGCCGCGCCTCCGCGTTGCCGGTGCGCCGCGACTGGAGCCGCAGCAGCGCGGCCACCGTCTGCAGGTTGTTCTTGACCCGGTGGTGGATCTCCCGGATCGTCGCGTCCTTCGACAGCAGCGCGCGGTCCCGCCGCTTGACCTCGGTGACGTCGCGCACCAGCACCAGCGCGCCCGCGGCCTGGCCGCGCGGGTGCAGTGGCAGCGCGCGGAAGAGCACGGTGGCGCCGCGCGCGTCGGCTTCCATCCGCAGGCTCGGCTGACCGCCGTTGGCCCGGCGAATGCGCTGCGACACTTCCTCGGCGTCGAACGGGTCGGTCAGCAGCGACCGGGTCAGCGGTGCGAGCTGCGCGCCGACCAGGTCGGACGCGTGGCCCATCCGGTGGTACGCCGACAGCGCGTTCGGGCTGGCGAACACGACGGTGCCGGAGGCGTCCAGCCGGACCAGGCCGTCCCCGACGCGCGGGCTGGTGTGCACGTCCGGCGACGGTTCCGGGGTCGGGAAGGTGCCGTCGGCGACCATCTGGCACAGGTCGGCGGCGCTGCCGAGGTAGGAGATCTCCAGCGGGCTGGGCACCCGCGGGACCGCCAGGTTCGTGTCCCGGCTGAGCACCGCGACGATGTCGTCGCCGAGCCTGACCGGGATGGTCTCGCGCCGGACCGGCACCCCGAGGTGCCAGCGCGGGTCCTCCTCGCGGCAGATCCGCCCCTCCAGCGCGGCGCGCCGCAGCTGCGGGTGTTCCTCGTAGGTCACCTCGGTGCCCACCACGTCCTCCGGGTGCGCGGTGGGCGCGGTCGTCGGCCGCGCCTGGGCCACGCAGAGGAACCGGGACTCGGGAGCGTCGTCCGGACCGACCTGCACCCACAGCAGGAAGTCCGCGAAGGACAGGTCCGACAGCAGCTGCCACTCCGCCACCACCTGCTGGAGGTGGTCGGCAGCCGTTCCGGACAGGCCGGTGTGCTCGGCCAGCAGGTCGCTGAGCGTCGACACGGATCAGCCCTCGACGACCGCGAGGAGGTCGCCCTCCCGCACCGCGTCACCGACGCGGACCGCGACCCTGCGCACGGTGCCCGCGGCAGCGGTCAGGACCGGGATCTCCATCTTCAGGGACTCGAGCACCACCAGCGGTTCACCGCCGCGCACCGAGTCGCCCTCCGCCACCGGAACCGCCGTCACGTTGGCGACCATCTCGGCGCGGACCTCCCCCCGCTTGGCCATCAGTTCCCCTCCTCGGTGCACCCCAGATCGGTGCACCCCGGACAAGCAAACCACGTGCCGGGCCACCCATCAGCGGCAGGTGGCGACATGTCAGACTGGGAGGCAAGACCCCAGCCCGAACCGGCGGTTGCGATGCTCCGCGTCCCCGCGGTGCCGGGCTGGTCGACGGAAGCCATCTGACCGACGAGGGAGTTGCCATGGGCAAGCGGGCCCGCAAGAAGAAGGACCGGCGCAAGAACAAGGCCAACCACGGCAAGCGCCCGAACAGCTGAACGGCCGCGCGACCAGCGCGCCGAACGCACAACGGCCCCGAACCACGCAGGTTCGGGGCCGTTGTGCATGTCCGGGCTCATTCCGCGGACGAGGTCTTCCGGGTGCGCACCTCGACCGAGGTGCCGTCCGGTCCGTGCTCGACGGTGACCTCGGCCTGCCGGAGCACCGTGTCGCGGATCGAAGCGCGCAACCGCTCCTTCAGCTCCGCCGGTGCGTGCTCCCCGCCGCACTTGCGGTGCAGGAGGGCCTTGATGTGCTCCTCGATGCCGTAGTGCTCCAGGCAGCTGCCGCAGTCGTCGAGGTGTTTCTGCAGCGCGGCACGCCGTTCGCGGTCGCACTCGTTGTCCAGGAACAGCCACACTTCGGCAAGCACGTCGTCACAGGAGGCGTGCTCCCGCTCGCCGTGACTCATGAAGTGCTCACCTCCCGCTCCTTGCCCTCGCGCAGGAAGCCCCGGTCCCTGGCGACATCGGTGAGCATCCCGCGCAGTTGCCTGCGGCCGCGGTGCAACCGCGACATGACGGTGCCGATCGGCGTTCCCATGATCTCGGCGATCTCCTTGTACGCGAAGCCTTCGACGTCAGCAAGGTAGACGACCATACGGAACTCTTCGGCGAGCTGTTGCAGCGCGTTCTTGACGTCGGTGTCGGGCAGCCGGTCGAGCGCCTCGACCTCGGCCGAACGCAGGCCGCTGGAGGTGTGGTTCTCGGCCTGCGCGAGCTGCCAGTCGGCGATCTCGTCGGTCGGCTGCTGCTGCGGCTGTCGCTGCTTCTTGCGGTAGCCGTTGATGTAGGTGTTGGTCAGGATCCGGTACAGCCACGCCTTCAGGTTGGTGCCCTGGGCGAAGGACTTGAACGCCGAGTACGCCTTGAGGTACGTCTCCTGCACGAGGTCCTCGGCGTCCGGCGCGTTGCGGGTCATCCGCAGCGCAGCGCCGTAGAGCTGGTCCAGCAGCGGCATCGCGTCGCGCTCGAAGCGGGCGGCGCGTTCGTCCTCGGTCTCCTCGACCTGTCCGTCTGGGGAGGCCGTCTGGTCGAGCCGCTGCTCTTCGGCAGTGTCGAGCTGCCCAGCATTCTTCGGCGGCTGGGGGGTGCTAGGCACCTGGCTCCTTTCCCGTCGCCAGGACGAGGTGACAACTGGCGACGAACCCATGCGGTCCTGCGCATGGCTCGCCTTCGAGGGTACCCGGGGCGACCCCTGCCCACCTGCGGCCGAATGCGACGCGGCCGCTGGCCGGTCGAGTACGCACGTGTTCGTCTTCTCTGCTGGCACGCCCGATCCAACGCGCCCCGCCCTGATCGTTATTCCACCCTGGTGCTTTGGCCGGCTGGTGCTTCCGGTCACGCGAACCGTACCTCCGACCCCCGACACCTCCGCCAGCGAAATTCGCCGGTCCCTAGAGTGTCGGCATGGCAGGCAAGGGCACTCCGGCCACCGCACTCCTGGCCAAGCGCAAGATCGACCACCGGGTCCACGCCTACGACCACGACCCCCGCGCCGAGTCCTTCGGGCTGGAGGCCGCCGAGCTGCTCGGCCTTCCGCCGGAGCGGGTGTTCAAGACGCTGGTCGCCGACGTGGACGGGAGGCTGGCGGTCGGCGTGGTGCCGGTCACCGGGCAGCTGGACCTCAAGGCGCTCGCCGCGGCCTGCGGCGGGAAGAAGGCGAAGATGGCCGAGATGGCCGCCGCCGAGCGCGCCACCGGCTACGTCGCGGGCGGCATCTCGCCGCTCGGCCAGAAGAAGCGCCTGCCGGTGGTGCTGGACAGCTCGGCGACCGCCTTCGACACCATCTTCTGCAGCGCGGGCAGGCGCGGGCTGGAGATCGAACTCGCCCCCGCCGACCTGGTGCGACTGCTAGACGCAGAGGTCGCCGGGATCGCGGCAGGCTAGATCGATGAACGCCGAGTCCTGATGGCCATCCTCGGCCACGACCCGCAGCTGCTCGCCCGGCGTCGAGGGCTGCCGGTCGTGGCCGACAAGGGCTACGTACCGGCTGAACTGACTGCTACCTCGCCGAGCGAGACGCCCGGCTCCTGCGACCGTCCTACCGCAACCGCGCCCCGCACCGGCTCAAACCGATCCTCGCGCTGACCTGTGCGATCCGGCACAACCGCTGGCCGGCCCATCACCCGCTCCCCGACCACCTACGACCACTGATCAATCAGGACCTAATTCGGCTAGACGTGCAGCTCGCCGTCGACGACGGTGACCGCGTTGCCGGTGAGCAGGACCCGGTCGCCGCGAACCTCGGTGCGGACCACACCCGTCCGCGCCGACACCTGCAAGCCGACGAGCCCGTCGCGCCCCAACCGCTCAGACCAGTACGGGGCCAGGGCGGTGTGCGCGCTGCCGGTCGTCGGGTCCTCGAAGATGCCTTCGGCCGGTGAGAAGAACCGCGAGACGAAGTCGTAGCCGGAGCCTTCGGCGAGCGCGGTGACGATCACGCCGCGCAGGCCCTCGCGCCGGGTCAGCTCGGCCAGCGCCGCGTCGTCGGTCGACACCGCGCGCACCGCGGCCTCGTCGGGGAGGACGGTCAGCAGGTCACCGAGCGCTCCGGTGCGCAGGGTCCGCTCCGGCCGGACGCCCAGCGCGTCGGCCAGCCCTGCCGGGATCGGCGTCTCGGTTCCCGGCGCGGCCGGGAAGTCCAGCGTGATGCCGTCCGCGGCGATGTGGGCGACGAGCACACCGCTGCGCCTGCTGTGGAACCGGACTTCGCCGTCGATCCCCCTGGCCGTCCGGAGGACGTGCGCCGTGGCCAGCGTGGCGTGCCCGCAGAGGTTGGTCTCGGCGAGCGGGGCGAACCACCGGATCGCCCAGTCCGGCCCGCTGGGCAGCGCGAACGCGGTCTCCGAGAAGTTCAGCTCCGCGGCCACCCGCTGCATCCAGGCCTCGTCCGGCCAGTCCGCGGACTCCAGCAGGCACACTCCGGCGGGATTCCCGGCGAACGGCTGATCGGTGAAGGCGTCGATGATGTGGATACGCACTCAGCCACCGTACGAAGGCCAATCATCCCGGCCCAAGAGCCAATCCCGGCTCGGTGGACTCAGTCGATCAGCCGGAGGACCCGGACCAGCCACTCCTGCGCGGCCCTGGCGACGGCGTCCACGTCGGCCTTCAGCGAGTGGTCGCCCGGGACGAG
Source organism: Saccharopolyspora taberi (assembly GCF_039534165.1). Lineage (NCBI taxonomy): Bacteria > Bacillati > Actinomycetota > Actinomycetes > Pseudonocardiales > Pseudonocardiaceae > Saccharopolyspora > Saccharopolyspora taberi. Next base: position 169,902 of record NZ_BAAAUX010000012.1, read on the forward strand.
CACGACCTCCCGCTCGTGCGACGGCTCGGGCTGGCCGAACGGGTCCCGCTCGCCCTGCACGACCAGCACGGGCGCGTCGACCGCGTCGAGCTCGCCGAGCCTGCTCTTCTCCGGCTTGCCCGGCGGGTGCACCGGGAACGCCAGGCACAGCACCGCCGACGCCTCCCCCGCCTCCGCGGTCCGGCACGCCACCCGCGCCCCCGACGACCGGCCGCCGAAGATCAGCGGCAGGTCGGCGAACCAGCGCTCGCCCAGGTCCTCCGCGACCGCCAGCCACGCCGCGTCGAGCTGCTTCGCCGGAGCGGGCGCCCGGCGGCCCGCCACCCGGTACGGCTGCTCGACCAGCGCGACGTGCACTCCGGCGTCGGTCGCCGAGCGCGTGACCGCGACCAGGTCCGGAGCGGCGAGCCCGCCTCCGGCCCCGTGCCCGAGCAGCAGCGCGGCGCGGCCCTCCTCGGCGCAGTGCAGCTCGGCCCGCGCCGGGCCGTGCGGAGTGTCGACCTCGACCCTGGTCATGACTCGAACAACGCCGCTTGCTCGGCGGGCTCCGGCACGGGCTCGGCCCGTTCCATCAGCTCGGGACGGTTGTTGCGCATGTTGTTGACCTCTGTGGACACCGGGTGCAGCACGAGCTCGTCGAGCACGCCCGGCTGCGGGCTCAGCAGCTCCGGGACCTCGGTGCGCTGCGGGTCCAGCCACTCCGACCACGCCGACCGCGGCAGCACCAGCGGCATCCGGTGGTGGACGCCGGCCAGCTCGCCGACCGCGTCGGTGGTGACCACCGCGCACGTCACGAGCGGATCGCCGCTCGGCGGCCACCAGGCGGAGAACACCGCCGCCATCGCCAGGCTTTCCCCGTCGCCGCGACGGCAGAAGTAGGGCTGGCGACGCTTGTCGTCGGGCTTCCACTCGTACCAGCCGGAAGCGGGCATCAGGCACCGCCGCCGCGCGGCCGACTCGGCATAGGCGGGCTTGGTGGTGATCGTCTCCGCCCGCGCGTTGATCATCGGCGGGCCGCTGGTCGCGTCCTTCGCCCACGTCGGCACCAGGCCCCAGCGCACCGGGCGCACGCTGCGCTCCGCACCCCGCTCGACGATGATCGGCACGGTCTTGGTCGGAGTGACGTTGTAGTCCGGTTCCAGCGCGCCGTCCGTGCGGTCGACGGCGTCGAACTCACCGGCCAGCGCGGCCGGATCCTGCCGGACTGCGTATCGCCCGCACATCAGCACTCACCCTGACTAGCTGTCACGGTCCAAACCTACCGGTGCCGCGATCGGGTCAACCCGTTCGAGGAGTTCGACGCCGTTGTTGCGCACGTTGTTCACCGCCGTCGACACCGGGCGCAGCTCCAGCGACTCGACGAGGTCCTGCGGGGGCGGCCCGAGCAGGTCGGACACGTCGACGGCCTCCGGGTCGAGCCAGTGCGACCAGGCGGACGTGGGCAGCAGCAGCGGCATCCGCTCGTGGATCTCGGTCAGCTGGCCGACGGCGTCGGTGGTCAGCACCGAGCAGCTCACCAGCGGCTGCGCGTCCTCGCCCGCCTCCGGATCGCGCCAGGTCGACCAGATCCCGGCCATCGCGAGGCTGGAACCGTCCGGCGGGGTCATGAAGTACGGCTGCTTCGCGGTGCCCTCCCGCTTCCACTCGTACCAGCCGTCGGCCGGGATCAGGCAGCGCTTGCGCTTGATCGAGCTGCGGAACGCGGGCTTGCTGGTCACCGTCTCCGACTTGGCGTTGATCATCTTGCTGCCGATGGAGGCGCTCTTCGCCCAGTGCGGCACCAGCCCCCACCGCATCACCCGGACGCTGCGCTCGGTCTCGTCGTCGGAGTGGCGGGCGACCACGCTGAACACGCTCTTGGTCGGCGCGACGTTGTAGTCCGCGCCGGGAGCGGCGCTGCCGGTGGCGTCCACCGCGGCGAACTCCGCGGCCAGCTTCGCCGGATCCTTGGTGGAGGCGTACCTGCCGCACATGCCGTGGGACCTCCTGGTTTGCGCTCTCGACATCATCGTGACAGCCGCCATCCCCGCAGGCGACCCCGTGTCCGGAAGCTGTCGGCGGAGTGGGGGATCATAACGAGTATGACCCAGTTGTGGCCCGCTCCCGTCGCTTCCGGTGCGGTTGACGCGACCGTTCCCGTGCCCGGCTCGAAGTCGATCACCAACCGCGCGCTGGTGCTGTCCGCGCTCGCGGACGGACCCTCCACCCTTCGCCGCCCGCTGCGGAGCAGGGACACCGAACTGATGGCCACCGCGCTCCGCGCGCTCGGCACCCGGATCGACGACGGCCCGGACGAATCATGGCTGGTCACGCCAGGTGCGCTGAGCGGCCCGGCCGAGGTCGACTGCGGCCTGGCCGGCACCGTCATGCGGTTCCTGCCGCCGGTCGCGGCGCTGGCCGAGGGCCGGGTGCACTTCGACGGCGACCCCCGCGCCCGGGAACGCCCACTGGACACCGTGCTGAACGCGCTGCGCGCGCTCGGCGCCGATGTCAGCGGCGACGCGCTCCCGTTCGACCTCCACGGCACCGGCAAGCTCGCCGGCGGCGAGGTCACCATCGACGCCTCGGCGTCATCGCAGTTCGTCTCCGGCCTGCTGCTGTCGGCTGCCCGGTTCGAGCAGGGCGTCACGGTCACCCACGCGGGCGCGCCGGTGCCGTCGCTGCCGCACATCGACATGACCGTGTCGATGCTGCGGGACGCCGGTGTCGAGGTGGAGACCGGCGAGAACGTGTGGCGGGTCGCCCCGGGCGCCATCCGCGCGCTGGACCTGGAGATCGAACCGGACCTGTCCAACGCGACCCCGTTCCTGGCCGCGGCGGCGGTGACCGGCGGATCGGTCACCGTGCCCGGCTGGCCCCGGCGCACAGACCAGGCCGGGGACGCGATCCGCGACATCCTCGCCCGGATGGGCGCCGAGGTGCGGCTCGACGACACCGGCCTCACCGTCACCGGCCCGGCCGAGCTGGCCCCCCTCGACATCGACCTGCACGACGTCGGCGAGCTCGCACCGACCGTCGCCGCGCTCGCCGCGCTCGCCGCAGGCCGCTCGCAGCTGCGGGGCATCGCGCACCTGCGCGGCCACGAAACCGACCGGCTCGCCGCGTTGGAGCGCGAGCTCACCGGCCTGGGCGGCGCCGTCGAGCAGACCGACGACGGGCTGCTGATCGACGCCCGGCCGCTGACCGGCGGCACCTGGCTCTCCTACGCCGACCACCGGATGGCCACCGCCGGGGCCATCCTCGGGTTGAAGGTGCCGGGGGTGCGGGTGGAGGACATCGCGACCACGTCCAAGACGATCCCCGACTTCCCGGGCATGTGGTCGGCGATGCTGGAGGCCCGGATCTGATGGCGCGGCGCGGCTGGCGGGAGCTCGACGAGTCCGACGTCCGCGTCCGGCCCGGACGTCGAGGCAGCCGGCCGCGCAGCAAGCTGCGCCCCGAACACGCCGACGCCGAGGAGGCGATGGTCGTCGCCGTCGACCGGGGCCGCTGGACCTGCGCCCTCGGCGGCGACCCGGACCGGCTGGTCACCGCGATGCGGGCGCGCGAGCTGGGCCGCACGCCGGTGGTCGTCGGCGATCTGGTCGGCCTGGTCGGCGACACCTCCGGCCGGACCGACACGCTCGCCCGCATCGTCCGCGTCACCGACCGCCGCAGCGTGCTCCGCCGCACCGCCGACGACACCGACCCGTACGAGCGGATCGTGGTCGCCAACGCCGAGCAGCTGATCATCGTCACCGCGCTGGCCGACCCGCCCCCGCGCCCCGGGCTGATCGACCGCTGCCTGGTCGCCGCCTACGCGGGCGGGCTGACCCCGGTGCTGTGCCTGACCAAGTCCGACCTCGCCGAACCCGACGAGTGGATCGACGCCTACTCCTCGCTGGAACTCCCGGTGATCGTGACCAGGATGGACGCCGAACCCGACGAGCTGCGCGACCGGCTGCGCGGCCGGGTGTCGGCGCTGGTCGGCCACTCCGGCGTCGGCAAGTCCACACTGGTCAACCAGCTGGTGCCCGCCGCCGAGCGCGCGACCGGCGAGGTCAGCGGTGTCGGCAAGGGCAGGCACACGTCAACCTCGGCGGTGGCGCTCCCGCTGCCGGGCGAGGGCTGGGTCGTCGACACCCCCGGGATCCGCTCGTTCGGCCTCGCGCACGTCACCGCCAACGACGTGATCGCCGCGTTTGAGGGCTTCGCCGAAGCGGCCGAGGAATGCCCGCCGAACTGCGGTCACCTCGGCGGCTCGGACGACCCCGACTGCCACCTGGACGCCTTCGCCGAGGACGGCGGCGGCAAGGAACAGCTCCAGTCGCTGCGCCGGCTCCTGCGCTCCCGGGCCGGAATGGACGAAGCCTAAGCGCTACATCAGCTCCAGCAGGAACGGCACCTCCTGCGGCGCGTACCAGGCGAGCTCGTGGTCCTCGGCCTCCCCGAGCGTGAAGTCGGCGTCCGGATCGCCGAGGTCGGCCGCGTCGATCACCTCGGCCGCCGCCCGCACCGCGTCCTCGGCCTCCGCCGAGTCCACGTGCACGGCCGCCACGTCCTTCCACTGCACCGGACCGGCCAAGCGGACCACCGCGTGGTCGAGATCCGGTCGCAGGGTCACTTCGTCGGCGTCGGCGGACACCACGACCCGGCGCAGGTCGGTCTTCTCGCCCTCCGCCTGCTCCCCGGCGATCAGCCGCAACGACGCCCGGGCGGCCTCGCGCATCGCGGCGTACTCCAGTTCCTCGGTGTCGCCGCTCGCGTAGGACTCGCGCAACGACGGAGTCAGCGCGAACGCGGTGCCGCTGAGCGGCTGCAGTTGCTTGTCGTCGACCAGCTGCCGAAGCATACGCAGCGTGGCCGGCAGGTAAACCCTCATGCGTCGACCGTCCCGATCATCTCGTCCATTGATTCCCCGATCATCGCCGCCAGCACGTCCACGTCGGACATCGCGTCCCGATCCGCGTTGAGACCGAAGTAGACGCCACCGTCGTAGGAGGTCACCCCGATCGACAGCGTCTGGTTCTTGGCGAGCGGAACCACCGGGAACATCTCCATCATCTTCGCCCCCGCCGCGTACAGCGGCACCTGCGGACCGGGAACGTTGGTGACCAGCACGTTGAACAACCGGTCGGAGAACCCGTTGGCCACCCGCGCGCCCAACGCGTGCAACGTCGGCGGCGCGAAGCCGGACAGCTTCACCAGCGCACCGGCTGCCACGGACTGCCCGGACTCGGCGTGCGCGCGCGTCGCGTGGCTGACGTGGTGCAGCCGGACGGTCGGATTCGCTTCTCCCACCGGCAGATCCACCAGGAATGCCGACACCCGGTTGCCCACCGAACCCACCGGCAGGCTGCTGGTGTCCGGGTAGGTCTCCCGTGCCGCCTGGTCGTCGGTGCGCACCGACATCGGCACCATCGCGCGCAGCGTGGTCGATCCCGACACGGCTTCGCCCCTCGACAGCAACCAGCTGCGCAGCGCCCCCGTCACGACGGCGAGCACGACGTCGTTGACGGTGCCGCCGTGGGCGCGCCGGATGGCGCGGAGGTCTTCGAGCCGCGCTCGCGCGACCGCGAAGCGGCGCTGCCGCGAGGTCGGCCCATTCAGCGGGCCGACGGGAGCGGGCACCACCGCGGCGCGCAGCGCCGAGGCGAAGCCGCCGAGGGTGCTGGTCACCTTCTGAACTGTCGCCTGGGCGTCGACGACGGCGGCCCGGACGTTCTCCACCACCTCGCCGGGCGACTGGACCGCATCGGTCACGGCCTCCAGCACCAGCTGCACCAGGCTCGGCTCGGGATGCGGCATCCACAACTCTTCCCGCTCCGGAACCTCCGGAGTTTTCGAGACCTCCAGGATCACCTGGCCGATGTCGATCGCCCCGATCCCGTCGACCATGGCCTGGTGGGTCTTGGTGATCACCGCGACGCGGTCGTCCGACAGCCCCTCGACGAGGTAGATCTCCCACAGCGGCCGGGTGTGGTCCAGCTTGCGCGACATCAGCCGCGCAGCCAGGTCGTGCAGCTGCTCGTCGTTGCCCGGCTTAGGAAGCGCCGACCGCCGCACGTGGTAGGTGATGTCGAAGTCCTGGTCATCCACCCACACCGGACGGGCCAGACGCCCCGGCACCTGCATCACCCGCTGCCGGTAGCGCGGGACGAGCCCGAGCCTGCGGTCGATGAGCGAAAGCACACTGTCGTAGTCGAAACCGCTCCGAGGCCGCCGGAACACCGCCACCCCGCCCACGTGCATCGGCGTCGTGTGGTCCTCCAGGTACAGGAAGGACGCGTCGAGAGCGGAGAGGCGATCTGGCATGTCCGCGATATTCGCACACAATCCGGAGCGAGCGGGGCTTCCCCGAACCCGCATGTGACACTGGACGTGTGACCAGCGAAGTGTCCCCCAAAGATCGATTCGTGACCGTCTACGGACGCAAGCCGGTGCTGGAGGCACTGGCCGACTACGACCTCCGCGTGGACAAGGTGATCATCGCGGAGGGCCTGGGCGGACCGGTCATCAACGAGATCAAGGAAGCAGCCGCGGACCGGGCGGTCCGCGTGCACCGCGCGAGCGCGCACCGCGTCAAGGTCCTTGCCGGAAACGGCCGTCACGACCAGGGCGTGCTCGCCGACGTGGTGGCCCGCAAGATGCGACCGCTGGCCACCGCACTGGAAGACCCCGCCACCGCGCCCCGAACGGTCCTGCTGCTGGACGGACTCACCACTCCCGCGAACGTCGGAATGATCCTGCGCACCGCCACAGCCGCCGGAATCGACGGAATCGTGGTCCCGCACCGCGGAGTCGCCAGCCTGGATCCCCTGGTGATCAAGGCATCCGCCGGAGTCGCGTTCCACGCCCCGGTCCTGCGCTCGACAACCGCGGGAGAAGCAGCGGAACTCCTGACCGAAGCCGGCTACCCGCTCTACGCCCTGGATGCAGGCGCACCCGATTCCCTCTACGAGACGGACTTCGGTTCCCGCGCGGTCTTCGTCCTCGGAAGCGAAACCGCCGGCCTGTCCGAGGACGTGAGCACGAGAATCGCGCAGTCCCTGGCGATCCCCATGCGAGGCGGGGTCGAGTCCCTCAACGTCGCGAGCGCAGCAGCAGTCGTCTGCTTCGAACTCCTCCGCCGCAACCTCTGAAACAGCGCACAGCCTCTGCAACAACACCCAGCAAATGTCGTGGCCCCTGGCAAGCCTTTCTGCCAGGGGCCATACACAAAACGAGGGGTGTTGAGATGCGAAAAGGGGGAGTGGGGGGAAACAGTGTGTCCTGTTTCCCGCCACTCCCCTTCATTGTTGATTGTCGGCGGTGTCCTACTCTCCCACACCCTAACGAGTGCAGTACCATCGGCGCTGGAGGACTTA
>NZ_BAAAUX010000013.1:0-976 GCF_039534165.1 Saccharopolyspora taberi
GGGCGGCGGAGCCGCGTGGCCCCGAGGCCCGTGCGGCGGTCCGCCAGGACCGCGCGGGCCGTCGGGCGCGTCAGCGCCTGGCGGCGGGCCGGCCGGGCCGCGAGGACCGTCGGGGAGATCAACGACCGGCTGCGGGCCGGAAGGCGGTCCGACGGGACCGCGAGGACCGTCGGGCGGATCAACGGCGGGCTGCGGGCCGGAAGGCGGTCCGGCCGGACCGCGCGGGCCCTCGCGCAGATCAACACCCGGCGGCGGACCGCCGGGGCCACGCGGACCGTCAGGCATGTCAACAGCGGGCTGCGGACCAGAAGACGGACCGCCATGACCACGCGGGCCCTCGGGCAGATCGCCGATCGGCTGCGGGCCAGAAGGCGGGCCAACCGGACCGCGCGGCCCATCAGGCCCGTCAACAACCGGCTGCGGCCCCGAAGGCGGGCCAACAGGACCACGTAGGCCCTCAGGCGAGTCGACAACCTGCTGCGGACCGGAAGGGGGCCCAGCAGGACCCCGCGGACCGTCAGGCAGATCAACACCCGGCGGCGGACCGCCGGGGCCACGCGGACCGTCAGGCATGTCAACAGCGGGCTGCGGACCAGAAGACGGACCGCCATGACCACGCGGGCCCTCGGGCAAGTCGCCGATCGGCTGCGGGCCGGAAGGCCCGCGAGGACCGTCAGGCAGATCAACGATCGGCTGCGGACCGGAAGGCGGTCCGGCCGGACCACGCAGACCCTCGGGCCCGTCCACGATCTGCTGCGGCCCCGAAGACGGACCAACGGGGCCCCACGGCCCGTCCGGCGAGTCAACGATCGGCTGCGGACCGGAAGGCGGACCGGCCGGACCCCGCAGACCCTCAGGCCCGTCGACAACCGGCTGCGGGCCCGAAGGCGGACCAACCCACGGCCCCTCAGGCGAATCGACAACCGGCTGCGGGCCCGAAGGCGGACCAACCCACGGCCCCTCAGGCGAATCGACA
>NZ_BAAAUX010000013.1:1001-9801 GCF_039534165.1 Saccharopolyspora taberi
CCGCGGGCGGTCCGCTGGGCGGACCCGCGGGCGGCTGCGGGCCCGCGAAGATCCCGCCCGCGCGCGGGTCGTCGGCGAGGTCCCCGCCGAGCGAACCGGACAGCTCGGCCGGGCGTTCCGCCGCGCCGAGCTCGCCCGACATCGCCGCCGGGCTCGGCCGGTCCGGGCGCTCCGGAGCCGGTCGGTTCGGCTGCGCCTGCCTGCGCTGCTCGTGCTCGAAGCGGTCGCTCAGGCGCTCGATGCGCTCCCAGAACGCGAACGGGTGCGGCTCGCCCGCCAGCGCGGCGAACTCCGACCGCAGGTCGAAGCGCATCGGCCGCGGCGCCGGACGCGGCGGACGTCCGCCGCCCGGCGGCGGTCCCTGCTGCGGTTCCCCGGGCGGCGCCGCGCGCCTGCCGCGCCCTCCCGGTTCGAAGCCCGCCGGCCCCGGCGAGGACGCCGGATTCTGCGGTGCCGTCACGATTCCCCCAGGTCTTCGGTGTTGCCGGGCCCCGCCGAGGTCACCCCTCCGCCGCGTTCACCCATACCGACGCAAGCGAGCATGTCGTCGTTCCCCACTCAGACGACCGTGATCACGCGATCCGCCGACGGCCTCTGCACCGCCGCCGGTCTGCCTGCCACCTGCGCTGATCGCGACATCACGAGCCCCCTCGTTGCTTTCGTTACCGCCGAAGGACAGTAGCAGCCCCGCCTGGCCGTCATCGGGGTTTCACCGAAGAGCAACCAAGCCCCCCGCCCGGACCACGGGAAACCGCCGCATGCCAACGAAAACGCGGTCCCGCCGGCCCGCCGGACCGGATCCCGCAAACCGGACATATTTACTAGACCATTTGGTGCCGTTAATCACTTGGCCGCAACCTTCGGTGGCGTAGGTCGACATCGACGCGCCAATGTGGTCCGGGTTCACCACAGGTGCGCGGAAAGGAACAGGTCGATGGGCGAATGGGGGCAGCCGCGGGACGTCGACGCGGCAGGGCTGGACAGCTTCGTCGCGCTGGGCGACAGCTTCACCGAGGGTCTGGACGACCTCCGTCCCGACGGCGGGTACCGGGGCTGGGCGGACCGCCTGGCCGAACACCTCGCGACCGCGAACCCGCGGCTGCGCTACGCCAACCTCGCCGTTCGCGGAAAGCTGATCCGCCAGATCGTCGACGACCAGGTGCCGCAGGCGATCGAGTTCGGACCCTCGCTGGTGTCGTTCACCGCCGGCGGCAACGACATCATCCGGCCCGGGAGCGACCCGGACGCGGTCGCCGAGGTCTTCGACTCCGCGGTCGCCCGGCTGGCGGCCACCGGCGCGGAGATCCTGATCGGCACCGGCTTCGACACCCGCGACACCCCGGTGCTCAAGCACGTCCGGGGCAAGGTCGGCACCTACAACTCCCACCTGCGCTCGATCGCCGACAAGTACGGCTGCCGGGTGCTCGACCTGTGGTCCATGCAGGTCCTCCAGGACCCCCGGGCCTGGGGCGAGGACCGGCTGCACCTGTCCCCCGAAGGCCACCGCCGGGTCGCGCTGCGCGCGTGCGAGGCGCTTGGCGTCCCGGTGACCGAGGACTGGCGGGAGCCGTGGCCGCCACTGGAGGAGCAGTCCTGGCGCACCCAGCGCATCCAGGACATCCAGTGGGCGCGCGAGTTCCTGGCACCGTGGATCGGCCGCCGCCTGCGCGGCCAGTCCAGCGGCGACGGCCGCACCCCGAAGCGCCCCCACCTGGAGCGCCTCTGCACCACCCAGGCGACCGACACCAAGCGCTCGGCGGACCAGCACTGACCCCTCGAAGTTGAAGCGGCGGTGCCGGTCACCACCGGCACCGCCAAGCAACGGGACAGGACCCGAAAAGACGAAGTGCGGGCGCCGTGGTCGACTCCACCCCTGACCACGGGCCCGCACGTACCCCCACGTCCATTCGGGAGGAACCAGTCCCGAATGCCTACCCCCCTAGCGGTCGTCCCGACCCGCTCCCACCCACGCGAGCGCAGGCCGGGACGACCGGGCGACAAATCCCCCCTAGATTCCCCCAGAGCCGCCCGTTGTCCGGACCATGCACGGCTGATTCGGACACCATGAAGAGTGCCCGAGGCCACTATGCGGTGGCTACACGCTCGCTAAACGCGGCCAAAACGGGCCCGCTGACCTGGGCTTCAACCGTTCTGCCAAGTGGTTGGCAAATCTCCGAGGCGCTTGCGGACCTCGTCCGCGCGGTGCGAACCGACCGTCTCGAAGATCGTCAGCGCGGTCTCCCACCGGGTCCGCGCGACCGAGAGGTCACCCCGCGAGAACGCCGACTCCCCCAGCCCCAGGTAGGCCGCCGCCTGCCGCTCCAGCGAGCCGCAGCTCTGCGCGACCTCCAGGGCCTCGTGATGGTAGCGCTCGCCCTCGGCGATGCGGCCCAGTTCGATCGAGACCTCGCCGCAGTTGTTCAGCACCATGGCCAGGGTTTCGAGGTCGTCGGCCTCCCGGTACATCACCTCGGCCTCGCGCAGGTGCGCCAGCGCCTCCTCCAGGTTGCCGTTGACCTGCTCGACCTGGGCGAGGTTGTTCAGCGCTCCCGCCTCCCGGTAGCGGTCGCCGAGCGTCCGGTACGCCTCCAGCGCCTCCCGGCAGTGGCCCTGCGCCTCGTCGTAGCGGCCGAGCCGGAACAGCACCGCGCCCATGTTGACCTGGGTCAGCGCGAGCAGCGCGGGATCACCGGTGGTCATCGCCTCCCGGTGGGACTCGGCGTAGTGGGTCAGCGCGGCCTCCGGCTGCCCGGACCGGGAGTAGGCCACGCCGAGCCCCGCCGACATCAGCAGCTTGCCGACCCCGTCGTGCACCGCGCGGGCCGAGTCCAGGCCGTCGCTGTAGATCTGGATCCAGTCCTCCCACGGGCAGCGCACCATGAGGTAGTTGAACTGCAACCGCACCAGCGGCCAGGCCAGCTCGTGCATGCCCTCGGCGTTGGCGACCCGCACCGCGGCGACCAGGTTGGACCACTCGGCGTCGAACCACTCCAGCGCCTCGGCGCGGCTGGTGATCTCCGGGCGGGCCACGGTCCCGTCACCGGCGAAGTCGAGCGCGTCCCGCGCGGGCCGCAGGAAGCGCCGCGCGTGGTCGGCGACCACCAGGTAGTAGTGCAGCAGCCTGCGCAGGGCGGCGTCGTCCTCTTCGGACAGCCGGGAAATCGTTTGCCTGCCATCGGAGCTGGCGAGCAGGTCCCGCGCGTAGACGCGGAGCAGGTCGTGCATGCCGAACCGGTCCGATCCCGGTTCGGTCACCAGGTGCGCGAGCGCCAGCGCCCGCAGCCTGCGCCGCGCGCTCGGCGGGTCGGTGCCGCACAGCGCGGCGGCGGCGTGCCCGGTGAAGGTGTGCCCGGGGACCAGCCCGAGCAGCCGGAACGTCTTGGCGTGCAGCGGATGCAGGTTGCGGTAGGAGATGTCGAAGGCGCGCCGGACGCTGGTGTCGGCGTCGTCGATGTCCAGCGCGTGCAGGCGGTAGCGCTCGTCAGTCAGCTCGTGCACGAGGTCGGCGACCCCGCGCGCCGGGTTGGCCGCCAGTCGCGCGGCGGCGATGCGCAGCGCCAGCGGAAGTCCGCCGCACAGCTCGGCGAGTTCGCGCGCGGCAGCGGGTTCCGACTCCGACGTGCCCGGAGTGCCCGCGCGGTCGAGCAGTTCGACGGCGGTCTCGGTCGGCAGCGTCTCCAGCGGCAGCACGACCGCGCCGCTGCGCACCACCAGCCCGTCCAGCCTGCGCCTGCTGGTGACCAGCACCAGCGACTCGGAGCTGCCCGGCAGCAGCGGGCGGACCTGCTCGGAGTCGCGCGCGTTGTCCAGCAGCACCAGCACCCGGCGGTCGGCCAGCAGCGACCGGTAGAGCGCGGTGCGGTCGTCGACGTCGACCGGGATCGCGTCCGCCGCCACGCCCAGCGTCTTGAGCATGCTGGTCAGCGCCTCGCCCGGCGCCAGCGGCGCGCGCTCGGAGTCGAACCCGCGCAGCGAGGCGTAGAGCTGGCCGTCGGGGAACGACTCGGCGACCCGGTGCGCCCAGGTCACCGCGAGCGCGCTCTTGCCGACGCCCGCGGTTCCGGTGAGCACCGCCAGCAGGTTCACCGACCCGCGTTCGCGCTGGGTCAGCAGCCGGTCGAGCGCGGTGAGCTCCCGCTCCCTGCCGACGAACCCGGCGACCGCCGGCGGGAGCTCGGCCGGGATCGGCCGCCCGATCCCGACGTCGGGCACCGCGGCGTCGACGACCTGCCGCCGCTGCGAGCCCAGCAGCGTGTCGTCGTCGCGCAGCAGCCGCTCGTAGAGGCCGCGCAGTTCCGGGCCGGGGTCGATGCCGAGCTCGTTGGACAGCCGCTGCCGCAGCACGTGGTAGCGGGCCTGGGCCTCGGCGCGGTGTCCGGCGCGGTAGCTGGCGAGCATCAGCTGGCCGGTGAGCCGCTCCCGCAGCGGGTACTGCTCGACCAATGTGGACAGTTCCACCACGAGGTGGTGGTGGCGGCCGAGGTCGAGGTCGGCGGCGACGCGCTCCTCCAGCGCGAGCAGCCGGAGCTCGTCGAGGTTCGGGGCGACCATCCGGTGCAGCTGGCTGGAGGTGACGTCGGCCAGCACCGGGCCCCGCCACAGCGCGAGGGCCTCGGTGAGCAGCCGCGACCGCTCCTCCGGGGCGAGGCCGTAGGCGCGGTTGACCAGCCCGCGGGCGCGGTGGGCGTCGATGCGCTCGGCGTCGACGTTGAGCACGTAGCCGGGCGAGCGGGTGACGATCTCCGGCCGGTCGGCGTCCGCGCTCTCGGCGAACAGCTTGCGCAGCTTGGAGATATAGCCGTGGAGGATGGTGCGGGCGCTGGCGGGCGGGTCGTCGCCCCAGAGGGTGTCGATGAGCCGGTCCATCGGCACGATCTGGTTCGGCTCCAGCAGCAGGCACGCCAGCGTGCTGCGCACGCCGGAGCTGCCGATGGGCAGCGCGACACCGTCGGCGAGGACCTCCATCGGGCCGAGCACGCGGAACTCGAAGCCCGTGCCCGGCGCACCGGACGAGTCTTCCAGCGGTGACATGCTTCCCGAAATCCGATTCGCGCTCATTTTTCTCATGGACAGTTTCAACCACCGGTCCGCGCGGAGTCCACACCCCGCCCCGCACCCCTGGCCGAAGCGGACACACGGTAACCAGCGCCGCCCGGGCGGCCTTCGGCACCCGGCACGTGATTCACCCCAATGGAGGTATGCCGGATTCGCCGTGGTCGATGTGCGCCTTTCGACCCGAACACTCCCCGGGGTCGATCACGCCCAGTACAGTCAGGGGGACCGCCGATCACCCGAACGAGGACCACTGTGGAAGGAGCGCCGTCTGTGTCCACATCGTCCACAGTGGTCGATCGGGCCGTCGGATGCCTGCTCGGAGGGGCCCTGGGCGATTCGCTCGGCGCTCCGGTGGAGTTCCAGCAACTGGCCGACATCCGCGCGGAGTACGGCGAGAACGGCCTCACCGAGCCGCCGCCGCAGGCGCTGCTGGGCGATGCCACCCAGATGTCGCTGTTCACCGGTGAGGGCTACCTGCACGCCTGGACCACGGGCAACAACGGCGGGCAGTGGCGACCGGTCGAATCCGTCGCCGCCGCGTACCGCCGCTGGCTCATCACCCAGCAGGAGGACAAGCCGCAGCCCGGCGCGACCGGCCTGCTCGCCGAACCCGAGCTGTACGCCAACCGCGCGCCCGGGCTGACCAGCCTGCGCGCGCTCGGCGAACCCGAGCTCGGCACCCCGGACCGGCCGCGCAACAGCTCGAAGGGCTGCGGCGGCGTGGACCGCAGCGCGCCGGTCGGCTTCTCCCCCACCGCCGAGATGGCCTACCAGCTCGGCTGCCAGTTCGCCGCGCTCACCCACGGCGGCGCGGGCGGCTGGGCGTCCGCGGGCGCGCTGTCGCTGATCGTGCACCTGGTCGCGGTGCAGGGCAGGCGGCTGCCTGCCGCGGTCGACCAGGCAACCGGCCGGGTGCTGCGCGACGACGGCGAAACCGCCGCCGCGCTGGCGGAGGCCTCGACGCTGGCCCGGCTCGGCGGCAGCGTCGGGCACATCGAGCACCTCGGGCAGGGCTGGATCGGACCGGAAGCGCTGGCGATCGGCGTGTACTGCGCGCTCGCGCTGCCCAAGCCGGGGCAGTTCAGCGACGCCCTGCGGCTGGCGGCCAACCACTCCGGGCACAGCGACTCCACCGCCGCGATCACCGGCAGCGTCCTCGGCGCCCGGCACGGGACCGCGGTGCTGCCGCGCGCCTGGCTGGGCAGGCTGGAGCTGGCCGACGTCATCGAGCGCATCGGCCACGACCTCGGTGCGTCCTGCGTCGGCGAGAACTTCAACCAGCGCCGCTACCTCGGCCTCAGCTGAGGCGGAAAATCACGCCGAAATTCCGGCAGACGCGGTCGATCGCCACGCTGCGTCCCGCACAGGTCGACGCAGCGCAGCGGATCTGCCGAGAAGAAACGGAAAATTCCACGGGAACGGCAAAACCGCGTGGAAAATGCCGGATCCGAGCGGGCCCGGACGTCGGCACCCGCTGGCAAGCTCAGCTCATGAACGCGCTCGTCGCCGAGGACTTCGCGGTGCCCCGCGAACTCGTCACCGAACACTTCCGCCTGGAACCGCTGGGTGAACGGCACAACAGCGCCGACCACGCCGCGTGGACCACCAGCATCGACCACATCCGCGCGACCCCCGGCTTCGACGGCCGCTCCTGGCCACCGGAGCAGGGCATGTCGCTGGCCGACAACCTCGCCGACCTGCGGCGGCACGCCGACGACTTCGCCCGGCGCACCGGGTTCACCTACACCGTGATCGACCGGATCATCGGTGACGTGATCGGCTGCGTCTACATCCACCCGGACCACGAAGGCGGAACCGGGGTCGTGGTCCGCTCCTGGGTCCGCCAGGACCGGGCCGAGCTCGACGACGTCCTGCACGAGGTCGTGCGCGAGTGGTTGTCGGCGCGGTGGCCGTTCCCGAGCGTGAGCTACCCGGGCCGCGATCACGCGCGAATTTGACCGGACGGGAAAAAGGGCACCCGCGGGTGCCCCTTCGCCACCGGCCGCTACCGGCGCACCGGCGTGAAGTCCCGCGCGGCCACGAAGTCCGGCCGCGGGCTGCTCGCCGAGAACGGCTCGACGAGGGCGTTGTCCACGCTGTTGAACACCACGAAGATGTTCGAGCGCGGGAACGGCGTGATGTTGTTGCCGGAGCCGTGCATGCAGTTGGAGTCGAACCACAGCGCCGACCCGGCCGGTCCGGTGAACTGCTCGATCCCGTGCTCGTAGCCGAGCTTGGTGATCTCGTCCTCGCCGGGCACGCCGACCCGCTGCTCCTTGAGCGACGACTTGTAGTTGTCGTCCGGGGTCTCGCCCACGCAGGACACGAACGTCCTGTGCGCGCCCGGCATGATCATCAGACCGCCGTTGAACGGGTAGTTGTCGGTCAGCGCGATCGAGATGCTCACCGCGCGCATCGCGGGCATGCCGTCCTCGGCGTGCCAGGTCTCGAAGTCGGAGTGCCAGTAGAAGCCGCTGCCCCGGAAACCGGGCATGTAGTTGATGCGGCTCTGGTGAACGTAGACGTCCGACCCCAGGATCTGCCGCGCGCGGTCCAGCACCCGCGGATCCGCGACGAGCTCGGCGATCAGATCGCTGACGCGGTGCACCTCGAAGATCGAGCGCACCTCGTCGGACTCCTTCTCCACCACGGTCCGCTCGTCGGCCCGGACCCGAGGATCGCTGGTCAGCCGGGTGAGCTCCTGCCAGTAGGTCTGCACCTCCGCCGGGGACAGCAGCCCCTCGACGGTGTGGAACCCCTTGGCCTCGTGGGCGGCCAGTTCGTCGGCCGTGGCGGGACCGGAGCTGACCCCGGGCCACACGGTCGGATCCTGGCGATCGATCAGAGCCGGTTCGGAGCCCACCCGCGTCGGGTAGCGGTCCTGGGTACTCAGATCGGCGACGGTCATGTGTTGCGCCTCCTTCGCGAATTCCCGCCGGAGCGGCCGGTGCCCGGGGCACCACCGCCATTTCTCGGTTCCTCGTTTGAGAGGTTCCCCTTGTCCCGCAAGGGGAAGACCGTTCAAGCACCAGGGCGGTGGGTAGAACCGGTCAGAGACCGGAATACCCACCGCCCGCGGCGAATATGCCTGTCGCAGCGCTGCCGCTGCGGTGGCGCCGAGGTCAGCTCGCGGCTGCCTCGTCTTCCTCGACGACCAACGGGTACACCCCGTTCTCGTCGTGCACCTCGCGCCCGGTCACGGGCGGGTTGAACACGCAGACCGTGCGCATGTCGGTCTTCGGCCGAACCTGGTGCTTGTCGTGGTTGTTGAGCAGGTAAAGCGAGCCCGGCTTGAGCTGGTGGGTCTCCCCGGTGGCCTTGTCCGTGATCTCGCCCTCGCCCTCGAAGACGAACACCGCCTCGATGTGGTTGGCGTACCAGAAGTCGTTCACCGTGCCCGCGTAGAGGGTGGTCTCGTGGACCGAGAAACCCACCTTCTCCTTGGCCAGGACGATGCGCTTGCTGCGCCAGTTCTCCGTCTTGATGTCGGCGTCGGTGTTCTCGATCTCGTCGAGCGTGCGGACGATCAAGTTTCCTCCTCGAAAAGCTCTGGGGGGTTACTCAGGCCAGGACAGCGTGCACGGACTCGCGGATGATCTGAAGACCCTGTTCGAGTTCTTCGTCCGAGACGGTCAGCGGCGGCATGATCTTGATGACCTCGCTGTCCGGACCGGAGGTCTCCAGGATCAGCTTGCGGTCGAACGCGGCCTTGGAGATCCTGCCCGCGATCTCGGTGTCCTCGAAG
>NZ_BAAAUX010000013.1:9854-110568 GCF_039534165.1 Saccharopolyspora taberi
CCAGCTCGTCGAGCACCTCGCCCACGCGCTCGCCCTTGGCGATGGTGGACTTCTCCAGCACGTCGTCGCTCCAGTACTGCTTGAGCGCCTCGGTGGCGGCGACGAACGCCGGGTTGTTGCCGCGGAAGGTGCCGTTGTGCTCGCCCGGGTCCCAGACGTCGTGCTCGGGCTTGATCAGGGTCAGCGCCAGCGGCAGGCCGTAGCCGCCGATGGACTTCGACAGGCAGACGATGTCGGGCTGGATGCCGGCTTCCTCGAAGCTGAAGAACGGGCCGGTCCGGCCGCAGCCCATCTGCACGTCGTCGACGATCATGAGCATGTTGTGCCGCTGGCACAGCTCGTACAGGCCGCGCAGCCACTCGGGCCGGGACGAGTTGATGCCGCCCTCGCCCTGCAGCGTCTCGACGATGACCGCGGCGGGCTCGTTGAGGCCGCTGCCGCTGTCCTCCAGCATCCGCTCGAAGTACAGGAAGTCGGGGACGGTGCCGTCGAAGTAGTCGTCGTAGGGCATCGGGGTGGCGTGCACCAGCGGGATGCCCGCGCTGCCGCGCTTCATCGAGTTTCCGGTCACCGACAGCGAACCCAGCGTCATGCCGTGGAACGCGTTGGTGAAGCTGATGATCGATTCCCGTCCGGTGATCTTGCGGACGAGTTTCAGCGCCGACTCGACCGAGTTGGTACCGGTCGGCCCGGGGAACTGGACCTTGTAGTCCAGGCCGCGCGGTTTCAGCAGTTTCTCCTCGAGCGTTTCGAGGAACTCGCGCTTGGCCACAGTGGACTGATCAAGTCCGTGGGTGACGCCGTCCCGCTCGAGATATTCGATCAGTTTTCGTTTCAGGATCGGATTGTTGTGCCCGTAGTTCAGCGCACCGGCACCGGCGAAGAAATCGAGATACGCGGTGCCGTCCTCGGCGTAGAGCCAACTCCCGCTGGCGCGGTCGAACACCGCGGGCCAGGTTCGGCAGTAGCTCCGGACTTCCGATTCCAGGGTAGTGAAGATGTCGTTCACGATCCTCCGTTCGCGCCCTGCGACGGGCTTTGCTGCTCTTCGGTCGCGGGCTGCAACAAGATCAGTTCCACCAAGATGCGGCTGCGGCGTGGTGGCGCCGGTTCACGCCCCTCCGGCCGCGGCCGGAACCGCGGCGAAGGGACCGATGCGGTACAGGTCCTCGCCCAGGTGGGCGTCCGGGAACATGTCGGCGGTGAACAGCTCGCTGCGCACCAGCTCGGCGTCCCGGTCCCTGGCCAGGGCGGAGAACAGCCTGATCGAAGCGGCGTTGTCCGGGGTGATCGTCGTCTCCAGGTAGCGGATGCCCCGCGGGACCACCCGGTCGACCAGGTGCGCCAGGAGCTTGCCCGCCACGCCACCACCGCGCTGGGAGGCATCGACGGCGATCTGCCACACCACGATGGTGTCGGGTGCGTCCGGCCGAACGTAGCCGGTCACGAATCCCACGACAGCGCCGTCGACACGCGCCACCGCCGAGGTCTGCGCGAAGTCCCTGCACCACAACAGATACGAGTACGACGAGTTCACGTCGAGCACTCGCGAATCCACCGTGATCCGGTGGAGTTCGGGGCCGTCCGCGACGACCGGAGCTTCGATCTCCAACCGCCCGGCTGAACCGCTTCCGCCATTCCGCTTGTCGCCGTTATGGCTCGGTTTGTCGCCGGTCATGCTGCGCCAACTTAACAGAACATCCGTAACGCGTCAGGTTCGAACGCGTTTCCTGGCCGCTCTACCAGGAGATACCCGATTTTACACGTGACGAGCCCGACAGGATTGTTGCAAGATAATGTTCGACAATGATAAGAGTCTGCTGCGCGATTGCGGATCAATCGCGCTGACCTCCGCGTGACCTGCGAAAACCCGCCTATCGGATGATGTGGGGAGCACGCTTCGAATCGATCAACCGGTGCTTTCTCCGCTTGTGCCGCGCTTCGGGTGAAATCCGCCGGAAACGAGTTCACCCGGGCACCGACGGGCACCCGGGTGAACGTGGTCACACCTCGATCGATCACACGCCGGCGAGCTGCTTGATCCAGTCCCGGTACTCGGTGATGTTGGTGTAGGCGGTGTTCTGCTGGCGGTCGCTGGTCGAGGCCACGCCCACCTGCTTGTTGTTGGAGAACATCGGGCCGCCGGAGTCGCCGCCCGCCGGGATGCCGTCGCCGCGGGTCGCGCAGACCGCGGTGCCGCCGCGGTAGTCCTGGCACGCGATGTCGGTGACGTCGACGTTGGCGACCTTCAGGATCTGCGACTGGCACTCGATCTCGGGCTTGTCGGTGCAGGTCGCGCCCCAGCCGTAGGTCTGCACGGTGTCGCCGACGTTGACGTCACCGGTGGCGCCCAGCGGCGCGTACTCGGTCTGCACGGCGTGGTCGATGTTGACCAGCGCGAGGTCGGCGGTGTCGTGGATGTGGACGCCGCCCGGCTTGGCGCTGGCCTTCTCGCCCTGGGTCTGGTCGACGTTGCCGATGTTGAAGCTGACGCCGTCCCCGGCACCCTCGACGCAGTGCTGCGCGGTCAGCACCCACTCCGGGGCGATGATCGAGGCGGTGCAGTTCTCCTGACCGTTGACGAACAGCCGCGCCGCCCACGGCGCGCTGTCCACCTCGGAACCATCGATGATCATCGGCCGCGCGTCCGGCGGCGGGGTCGGCTCGGCGGCCTGGGCGGGGGCCGCGAACGCGGCCAGAGCGATGGCGGCGCCGACAGCGCCGGTGAGGGCTCGTGCGATGGACACGCTGGTCTCCTTCAGTTGCCGTGGGGTGCAACAGATCCGAAAACGCGCCTCAGATTTCACCCGAAGGAGTGTCATGTCCATCACTTGGACACAAATCGCCACCAAGGTCGTGCGCACAGCTGCGCACAGTGCCGACCTTCGGCGTAGTTGCGAGCAATCGAAAGTCGATTCCGATCACCCGGTGATCGTGCCGCCGGAGCAGGCAACAGCTCGGTAAAGCGCCCGCGGCGACCGAGCGTGCTCCACTAGCCTCGCCCCGTGACTGCATCCCCCAACGGCGACGGTGGTTTCCCGCCCCAGCCCGGCCAGGCCAAGCGCCGGTTCGTCCGCGCGCTCATCGCACTCGCGGTGGCGCTCGTGGTGATCATCGCCGCGTACTTCGTCGGGCGTTCGCAGGGCGCCCAGAACGCCGGGCCCGCGACCGTGATCACGGAAACGCCGCCGCCCGAGACGGTCACCGCGGCCCCGACTTCCACGACGACCGCGACCACCAGCCGGTCGACGAGTTCGAGCACCAAGAGCACCCCGCCGCCCGCGCCCAACGGCGAGATCTACCTGACCGACCGCACGCCGGTCGAGGGCAGCAGCTCCGTCGAGGTCGGCAGCGCCACCGTGCGGTACCAGGAGTACCCGCGCTCGCTGCTGTTCTCCAGCACGTCGAGCTCGGTCTCCTACAACATCGAGCCGAGCATGCGGACCTTCCGCGCGCTGATCGGCATGACCGACGACTCCGAGACCTGCGCGCTGGCGTTCGACGTGAAGGTCGACGGCACCACCGTGCGCCGGGAGACCGTGCAGGTCGGCCAGTCGGTGGAGCTGATGGCCCCGGTCGGCGGCGGGTTCCGGCTCAGCATCACGGCCGACTCCGGCGGATCCACCTGCGACGCGACCCCGGTGGTCATGAACCCCGTGCTGCGACCGGAGTGAGCGCGTGTCGCAGGGATGGGACCGCAACACCAAGCTGACCGTGGCCGGCGTCGTCGTGGCTTCGCTGGCGCTGGTGTTCGGCATGACCAGCTACATCAACGACGGCCTGGCGATCTGGGACCGCTTCAAGCCGCCCGCGGGCTCCGCCCAGCCGGAGCCGCGGGGAAGCGGTGAGGCGGAACCGCCGAACGGCGACTCGACGGGGAGCGCCGACTCGGAATCCACGGCGTCGGGCGAGGAGAACCTGCTCGACGCCGATCCGGTCGAAGGCGGTGACTACGTGGAGGTCCGGTCGGCCACGGTGGCCGGCGAGTCCTTCCAGCGCGCCCTCGTCTACCCGGGCACGGCGTCGATCACCTACAGCGTCACCACCGCGAGGAGCTTCCACGCCCGCGCGGGCGTCGACGACGGTTCGGCCGACTGCGAGGTGACCTTCGAGCTGCGGGTCGACGGGGAGCCGGAGAAGCGGGTCCAGGTCCGCAAGGGCGAGGTCGCCGAGCTCACCGGCGACCTCGGCAGCGGAACCCGGATCGACCTCGCCGCCGACACGAAGTTCTGCGGCGCGACCCCGGTCCTGATCGACCCCGTGCTGCGTCCCTGAGATCGGGGTCCCTGAGATCCACGTTTGCCTCCCCGGCCGGCGGGTAACCGCCGGACCGGAAAGGAGGTCCCGGCATGAGCGTCATGGACAAGCTCAAGGAACTGTTGGGCAAGAGCCCGGAGAAGTTCCGGCAGGGCATCGACAAGGCGGCGCGGACCGCCGACGAGAAGACCGGCGGGAAGTACTCCGAGCACATCGACAAGGGCGCCGACCAGGCCCGAAAGTACGTCGACAAGCATGGCGAGCAGGAGGGCCGGAAGCCCGAGGGCGGGCCGCCGCCGCAGTGACCTTTCCGTTGCGGCGCAACCGGTTTCGCGAACGCGGTCCGGGGGTGGTGCCTTCGGCCCAGATTGGTAAATGCCAATCTTTCAGAACTCTTGTTTCCGGTCCCGGAAGTTGCCATAACAGTTCCCGGTGATCCGCTCGGACGGCACCGTCCTGTGGGAGGACGGGATCGACATCGAGACCGGGCTCAGCAGCAGCGGCGACATCAACCAGCTCGTGCAGGGCACCACGATCCGCGTCCAACTGGGACGGCTCCAGGTCCTGGACCTTCGGCGACAACGTCGGGGCGCTCCAGGGGCGCTGACCACCGCTGACCGCACCCCGCTCGGCAGCTCCCGGGCGGGGTGCACCGGTGTGCCCAATTCGACAGATCGTCGGCGTCCACCGAAAGCGCTGGTCAGATACCTTGGGAGCCGCTGAGGGGACTCGAACCCCTGACCGTCCGCTTACAAGGCGGGCGCTCTACCAGCTGAGCTACAGCGGCCTGCGAGGGCTTCTCGCGCGCAGACATCGTAAGCGGCGTCGCGCGGCGGCCGGAAGCCGGTCGCCGCGCGGGGCGAAGATGCGGGTCAGCGCCCGGATGACGCACGCTGTTGCCGGTTGGGGCAGCGGTGACCGAATCGTGATGGACAGCACAGAAGATTGGTGCAACGGTCACCGCGCGGCGGCCGATGGCCGAGGGGAAGATCCAACCGCGCGACCTGGAGAAGGAGCATCAGTGGGTATCACGCAGCGCGCCCGAGGTGTGCTGCGACGGCGCGAGGCCACGCAGGACGAGGCCCCTCGCAACGTCGTCTACGGGCCGGCACTGCCCGACGAGTCCGCCGTCCACCTCGTGCTGGACCTGGGTCTGCGCATCGGCGAGATCCAGATGGCCGGCGGCGCGGGCGCCTCCGACGTGACCGCGACGATCATCGGCGTGGTCAGCGCCTACGGTCTGCCCCACTGCGAGGTCGACGTGATCTACACGTCGATCACCGTCTCCTGCTACCGCGGTACCGAGTCGCTGCCGATCACCTCGCTGCGCGTGGTCCGCAACCGCTCGCTGGACTACACCCGGCTCGCCGAGGTCGAGCAGCTGGTCCGCCGCATCACCGCCAACGAGCTCAGCGCGGCCGAGGCCTACGCCGAGCTGAACCGGATCAGCACCGCCCCGCACCCGTTCCCGCGCTGGGTCGCCACGCTGGCGTGGGCGGGCATGGCCGCCTCGCTGGCGGTCCTGCTCGGGGGCGGTTCGCAGTGGCAGCTCCCGCTGGTCGCGGCGGGCACCGCGGCGCTGATCGACCGGGTCGGCAGGCTGCTGAACAAGCGGGCGCTGCCGTTCTTCTTCCAGCAGGCGGTGGGCGGCGCGATCGCCACCGCCATCGCGATGCTGTGCATAGTCACCGGGATCCTGCCCAACGCGAGCCTCGCGGTCGCCTCGTCGATCATCGTCCTGCTGTCCGGGATGACCGTCGTCGGTTCGATGCAGGACGCGATCACCGGTTACAACGTCACCGCGGCCGGGCGGATCACCGAACTGGCGCTGATGTCGGCGGGGCTGATCGCCGGTGTCGTCGTCGCCCTGTACGCGGGGCTGCGGCTGATCGGCGCGGACGGGCTGGGCGCTGGCGGCATCGACGAGGCGATGCTGCAGGACCTCGGGCGCGCGCAGGTGGGCTCGCCGGTGCTGCACCTGCCGGTGCAGCTGCTCGCCGGTGCGTCGACCTCGGCCTGCTTCGCCCTGGCCAGCTACGCGCCGCCGCGCCCGCTGCTGGTCGCGGGCATCGGCGGCGCCGTCGCGGCGGCGGTGCACGCCGCCCTGACGACGCTGGCGAGCGTGCACACCGTGCTCGCCGGGGCGGTCGCGACGACCGTGGTCGGTTTCGTCGGCGGCATCATCGCCCGGCGGCTGCGCATCCCGGCGCTGGTGATCGCGGTGTCCGGCGTCGCGCCGCTGCTGCCCGGTCTGGCGACCTACCGCGGGCTCTACGAGCTGTCGGTGCTGGGCAGCCCGACCGGGGTGTCCACGCTGATGCTGGCGGTGGCGATCGGGCTGGCGCTGGGCGCCGGGGTGGTCCTCGGCGAGTACCTGGCGCAGCCGGTCCGAACCCGGCTGGGCAGGCTCGAACGCCGCATCGCCGGCCCCCGCATGTCCGGCCCGCTGCGCCCCGCCAAGCGGCGGTTGGACTAGGGACGCCGGCGGCAGGTCTCCTTCCGGCATATGCCCGGACCTGAGCGGGCGTTGAGCGGAGGTTGCGCGATCGTGTCGAAGCCCACGAACCCCGCGCGCGGCTGCCCGATTGGCTAGGGTCGGGGGTCGGCACGGACCTCATCGCCCGGCTCGCAGGCGACCGGCTCCGGCACCTCCCGGTCAGGCCGGCCGTTCTCGTCCCGCACCCCGCCGTGCGAGGGCCCGCCCAGCTCAACCCCCAGCTTCGCCGAACGCGCGGTGGGAGCGCCCGCGGACCTCGGACACCGCCGCGGACCCGTGAACACCGCCGCAGACCTTAAAAAACACAGCCTCAGCCGGGACCGCCCGGCAGCCTGGAGGAGGAGCACCGGTGAGCAAGGGCAGCACGCCCGCACGAGCGGACTTCGTCGTCGTCGCCAACCGACTGCCGGTGGATCTCGAGCGCCTGGAGGACGGGACCGAGCGGTGGAAGCACAGCCCGGGCGGGCTGGTCACCGCGCTGGAACCGTTCCTGCGCGCCCGCCGCGGCGCGTGGGTCGGCTGGCCCGGTGTGGCCGACACCGAGGTCGAACCGTTCACCGACGACGACTTGCAACTGCACCCGGTCCCGCTGACCGCCGACGAGTTCCGGGACTACTACGAGGGGTTCTCCAACGCCACGCTCTGGCCGCTCTACCACGACGTGGTCGTGCCACCGGTGTTCGACCGGTCCTGGTGGGACGCCTACCAGCGGGTCAACCGGCGGTTCGCGGAGGCCGCGGCGGAGGTCAGCGCCGAGGGCGCGACCGTGTGGGTGCAGGACTACCAGCTCCAGCTGGTGCCCGCGATGCTGCGGGAGCTGCGCCCGGACCTGCGGATCGGGTTCTTCCTGCACATCCCGTTCCCGCCGGTGGAGCTGTTCATGCAGCTGCCGTGGCGCACCGAGATCGTGCGCGGGCTGCTCGGCGCCGACCTGGTCGGCTTCCACCGCCCCGGCGGGGCGCAGAACTTCCTGTGGCTGGCCCGCAGGCTCGCCGGGTTCGAACCCAGCCGCGGCCAGGTCGGGGTGCGGTCCCGGCCGGGCGTGGTGCAGGTCGGGGACCGGACGGTGCGGGTCGGGGCGTTCCCGATCTCGATCGCCTCGACCGAGCTGGACAAGCTGGCCCGCAGCAAGGAGGTCCAGCAGCGGGCCCGGCAGATCCGCGCCGAGCTGGGCGAGCCGCGCCGGATCATGCTCGGGGTGGACCGGCTGGACTACACCAAGGGCATCGACGTCCGCCTGCACGCGATGCACGAGCTGCTGGCGGAGGGCCAGATCAAGGCCGAGGACGTGACGATGATCCAGGTCGCCACGCCCAGCCGGGAGCGGGTCGAGCACTACAAGCAGATGCGCGAGGACATCGAGCGCGAGGTCGGCCGGATCAACGGCGAGTTCGGCCGGGTCGGCCACCCCGCGGTGCACTACCTGCACACCTCCGTCGACCGCAAGGACCTGGTGGCGCTGTACTGCGCGGCGGACGTCATGGTCGTGACGCCGGTGCGGGACGGCATGAACCTGGTCTGCAAGGAATACGTAGCCTGCCGCCACGATCTCGGCGGGGCGCTGGTGCTCAGCGAATTCGCCGGTGCCGCAGCCGAACTCACCAGCGCTTTCCTGGTGAATCCGCACAATCTGGACGGCGTTAAGGACGCACTTCTCGCCGCCCTCGACATCGACGAGGCCGAAGGGAGACGTAGGATGCGTGCATTGCGTAGGCAAGTGCTCACGCACGACGTCGATCGCTGGGCGCGGTCGTTCCTCGAAGCACTGGGCACGCCCCTCGCGGAGTAGTGCACGCGCGTTTCTTCCCACATCCCGGGAAAAACGCGTGGTGACACCGTCGACCCCGGACGGCGTCAGCGGCAACCGACCTCGCCACGGACCCGACTAGGCGCCAGCACCGGATCGATCCCGAATATCCCGACCACGTCTTTGAGGAGTATGGCGTTGACCGCCGAAGCCCTGCCTGCCGAGCTGCGCCGCGTGATCGTGCAGCTCGCGCGGACACCTCGACTTCTGGTCGCCTGCGACTACGACGGCACCCTCGCCCCCATCGTGGCGGACCCGAACCTGGCCAAACCGCTCCCCGAGTCGGTGCACGCGCTGCGATCGCTCGCGGCGCTGCCCGCGACCACGACCGCGGTGATCTCCGGCCGGGCGTTGCGCGACCTGGCCACCCTGTCCCGGCTGCCCGCCGAAGTGCACCTGGTCGGCAGCCACGGTTCGGAGTTCGACGTCGGGTTCGTGCACGAGCTCGAACCCGAGGCCACCCAGCTGCGCACCGACCTGCAACGCGGTCTCCAGGAGATCGTCGACGGGCGGGCCGGGGTAAGCCTGGAGAACAAACCCGCCAGCGTCGCGGTGCACGTCCGCCGCGCCGAACCCGACGTCGCCCAGGCCGTGCTGGACGCGGTCCGCACCGGCCCGGCGGCCTGGGACGGCGTGCAGGTGACCGAGGGCAAGGAGGTCATCGAGCTCGCCGTGGTGCAGACCGACAAGGGCAACGCGCTGGACACGCTGCGCCACCAGGTCAGCGCCACCGCCGCGATCTTCCTCGGTGACGACGTCACCGACGAGAAGGCGTTCGCCCGGCTGCACGGCCCCGACGTCGGCCTGAAGGTCGGTGACGGGGACACCCTGGCCGCCTACCGGATCAGCGACAGCACCGACGTCGCCACCGTGCTCGCGTTCCTCATGGAGGAGCGGCGGACCTGGCTCTACGGCGAGCAGGCCCCGCCGATCGAGCGGCTGACCATGCTGTCCAACGAGCGCACGGTCGCGCTGCTGACCCCGGACGCGCGGCTGACCTGGATGTGCCACCCCGGCCCCGACTCGGCGGCGGTGTTCGCCGACCTGCTGGGCGGTCCGGGCGCCGGGCACTTCTCGATCCGGCCGAACACCTCCAACGGCGCGCCGCGCAACCCGCTGCCGCTGGGCCAGCGGTACGTGCCGGGGACCATGACCGTCGAGACCCGCTGGTCCCGGCTGCTGGTCACCGACTACCTCGAACACGGCGTGGACAGCCACCGCACCGACCTGATCCGGGTCATCAGCGGCAGCGCGCCGGTGTCGGTGGAGTTCGCGCCGCGGCCGGAGTTCGGCCAGGTCGCCGTGCGGCTGGCCGCCGAGGCGGGCGGGCTGCGGGTGCTGGGCACCGCCGAGCCGATGGTGCTGCACTCGCCGGGCGTGCAGTGGGAGATCACCTCCGACGGCATGCACGAGTCCGCGCACGCGGTGGTCGAGCCGAACGACGACAAGCCGATCGTGCTTGAGCTGCGGTGCGGCACCGAGGACCTGTCGCCGTCGGAGCGCACCGAACCGGAGCGCCGCGAGTCGGCCGACAGCTACTGGGCGGAGTGGGCGAACAAGCTGCGCCTGCCCGAGCTGGAGCGCGATCTGGTGCAGCGGTCCGCGCTGACCCTGCGCGGGCTGTGCAACTCCGACACCGGCGGGATCATGGCCGCGGCCACGACCTCGCTGCCGGAGGAGATCGGCGGCGTCCGCAACTGGGACTACCGCTACTGCTGGCTGCGCGACGGCGCGATGACCGCGCAGGCCCTGGTCACGCTGGGTTCCACCGCCGAGGCCGAGGCGTTCCTGAACTGGCTGCACCGGGTGCTGGAGACCATCCCGGGTCCGGAGCGGCTGCACCCGCTGTACACGCTGGCGGGCACCAGCCTCGGCCCGGAGGCCGTGATCGACAGCCTGCCCGGCTACGCCGGTTCGCGGCCGGTCCGCGTCGGCAACCTGGCCGACCAGCAGGTCCAGCTCGACGTGTTCGGCCCGGTGGTGGAGCTGATCGCGCACCTGGCCGAGGCCACCGGCCGGGTCCGGGACGTGGACTGGGAACTGGTCAAGGCGATGGCCGAGGCCGTCTCGCACCGCTGGTTCGAGCCCGACCACGGCATCTGGGAAGAGCGCGACGTGCCCCGGCACCACGTGTACTCCAAGGTCATGTGCTGGGTGACGCTGGACCGCGCGATCAAGATCGCGCAGACCTACGGCCGGGAGCCGGAGGCGTCGTGGACGCCGCTGCGCGACCAGATCGCCCAGGACGTCATCAAGAACGGCTGGCACCCGGACGTGCAGGCGTTCACCACGGCCTACGAGGGCTCCGACCTGGACGCGGCGTCGCTGCACGTCGGCCTGTCCGGGCTGATCGACCCGTCCGACGAGCGGTTCAGCGCGACCGTCACCGCGATCGAGGCCGAGCTGCGCAGCGGCTCGACGGTCTACCGGTACCGGCGCGACGACGGGCTGCCCGGCGACGAGGGCGGCTTCCACCTCTGCGCCGCGTGGCTGATCGAGGCGTACCTGCTGATCGGCAGGCGCACCGAGGCGGAGGAGCTGTTCCAGCAGATCGTGGACACGGCCGGTCCGACCGGGCTGCTGACCGAGGAGTACGACCCGATCGCGGAGCGGTCGCTGGGCAACCACCCGCAGGCGTACTCGCACCTCGGTCTGATCCGCTGCGCGCAGCTGCTCTCCGAGTAGGACGGCGGCTCTCGGCGCAGGACGGCCGCTTGCCGGACAGGACGGCGGCTTTCCGGACAGACGGTCGCTCCGGACAGGAGGCGGCTTTCCGGACAGGACGGTCGCTCTCCGCGCAGGCGCGACCACCCCGTGGAGGCGGGGCCGGTGAACCCACCGGCCCCGCCTTTCCGCGTCCAGGGGTGCGGGTCACGATTTGGGCGATCCGCGCCCGATGCGTCGCATCGGCCCCATACTCTTTGCGCGGATCGGGTCAACGGATCGGGTCAACGGGGAAGGACGCGGCTTGCTCACGATTGTGCTGACGATCGTCATCGTGGTTCTGGCGATCATCGCGGTCGCCGCCGTGGTGTACGTGCTGAACGCGCGGAAGCAGGACTCCGCCGAACAGCCGCCGCAGGACCCGTTCGGCACCGGCGACCAGGACTCGCTGCGGGGCGACCCGCGCGGCCTGAAGGCCGGGGACATCGTCGAGATCCGCGGCCACTCCTACAGCGTGCGCGGCAGCCTGCGGCTGTCCGAGGGCGGCTGGGCGTGGTCCGAGCACCTGCTCGACGACGCCAAGGGCACGCAGGTGTGGCTGTCGGTCGAGGAGGACCCCGACCTGGAGCTGGCGCTGTGGACGGAGGCGGCCGGGGCCGGGGAGCCGGGGCCGAGGACGGTCGAGTTCGGTGGCCGCACCTACACCTCCGACGAGTCCGGGTCCGCGGCGTTCCGCAGCGAGGCCACGACCGGGCTGCAGGGCCAGGGCGCGATCCAGTACCACGACTACGAGGCGCCGGACGGTTCGCTGCTGAGCTTCGAGCGCTACGGCGAGGCCGGCTGGGAGGCGAGCACCGGTGAGGTGCTCAGCCGGTACGACGTGCTGATCTACCCGGCCGGGACGAGCGCGGAAGACGGTCGATGAAACCCAGATTATGGTTCGTGCTCGCCGGTGCGTGCGCGCTGCTCGCACTGATCATCGGGCTGGTCGTGGTCCTGTCCAGCGGCACCGGGCCGCGCGGGTACGTCGGCAACCACTACCAGCGGGCGGCGCAGCTGGACCTGCGCGGTGACGACGACAACCGCGCCTACACCAGCCCGCTGCCGCCGAGCACGGTCTCCCGCGACATCACGGCGAAGTGGAAGCCGGTCTCGCAGTTCGCCGACGGTTCCGGGATCTACCTGCGCTACTCCGACGACGCCGTGGTCATCCAGCCGCGCGACCTGGGTTCGGTGATCCACGTGATGGACGTCGACCACGCGCACCGCCGCTACTACAGCCGAGTGGGCAGCTCGTGGGGCTGGGGCAGCGCGCACGGCGAGGACTTCCGCGGCCGGGGTCCGGGGGCGGGCAAATGAGCGCGGGGAAGGCGAAGTCCGCCGCCTGGTCCATGCTGGCGTTCGTGGCGGTCGTCATGGCCGGGGGCGGGGTCAGCTCCTGCCTGAACGACCGGGACGACCGGCCGACGTTCGTCGACGACGAGACCACGTTCTACGACGAGTACTCCGTCTACTACGGCCCGCCGATCCAGCGGTTCACCCCAGCCGACGCGAAGGCCCTGGCGCAGCAGCTCGCCGAGGCCGAGCGCCAGCACGGCGTCTGCTTCGGCTGGAAGCTCACCGACGGCAGCACCGAGCAGTTCGACCAGGGTTCGAGCCGGGGCCCGGGGGTTCCGGCGAGCAGCTGCCCGCGGTGGGCGGAGGTGCGGGTGGCGGTCGCGGCGTCCAGCGGCAGCGGGCTCGCCGCAGCGGACATCGCGGTCGACGCGTCACCGGACTTCGACCGTTCGGGGCTGCCCGGGACCACGGAGTACCCGGCGGTCGGGGTGGACGCGGAGGCGCTGGTCGAGACGCCGGTCAGCACGACCGGGCACGCGGCGCTGATGCTGCCGCTGCTGCTGACCGAGAGCGGCCAGCTGACGGCGGTGCCTGCCGCCGAAGGCGATCCGAACGGGCCGGTCCAGGCGCCGCTGCCGGAGGCGGACGGTTCCGACGGCGGGTGGGCGACGTGGCTCTGGCTCGCGGGGCTCGGGGTCGCGGCGGTGCTGTTCACCGTCGTCGGGGTTCGCGGCGTGGCGAAGCGGAAGGCCGCCGGGGCGGCGGGCTCGGCCGGTTCTGCCGGTTCTGCCGGTTCGGCGACCGCGCCCGCGCCGGATCAGCCGCACCCGGGAGCTGCGCCGGATCAGCCGCACCCGGGAGCTGCGCCGCGCCAACCGGAACAGCCTGGGTGGTTCACCCCCCAGCAGCCGGCACCCCAGCAGCCGGCTCCCCCGCAGCAACCCGGCCACCCGGGCCCGCAGCAGCCCGGCTCGCCGCCCGCTTCCCCGCACCAGCCGGTGCAGCCGCACCAGTCGGGCGAGCCACACCAGCTGGGCCAGCCGCACCAGCTGGGCCAGCCACACCAGCCGGATCAGCCGCACCAGCCGCACCAGCCGAGCCAACCCGGCCCGCCGTGGCCGCCGGGACCCCAACCCCCGCAGGGCCCGCCGCCCGGACCGCCCCGGCACTGACCCGACCGAACCCCCACGACACGAGAAGGGCCCGAAACCTTGCTCCAGGAACTGCTCTCCGGCCTGCTCGCGGCGGTCGCCTACGGCGTGATCGGCGTGCTGATGATGGCGCTCGGCTACGTCCTGGTCGACCTGGCCACGCCCGGCAGGCTGCGGGACCTGATCTGGGTGCACCGCAACCCGAACGCCGCGCTGCTGCTGGTCTCCGGCCTGCTGGGCGTCGGCGTCATCCTGACCACCGCGATCGCCGCCAGCGCCGACGACCTGGTCGCCGGGCTCGTCGGCACCGTCGCCTACGGCCTGCTCGGGCTGGTCCTGATGAGCGTGTCGTTCCTGCTCATCGACGCCCTCACGCCCGGCAAGCTCGGCGACGAGCTGTCCTCGCCGAACCTGCACCCGGGCACCTGGGTGTCGGCGGTGGCGCACGTCGTGATCAGTGTGCTCATCGCCGCCGCCATCTGGTGACGCTGTTCGCCCATGTCCACCACCGCTGACCAGCACAGCGAAACCGCAGCGCAGCACGGCGAGCCCGGAGCAGCCGAACCGAAGCCGCGCGGTCGGCTGGCCCGCACCGCCGTGCTAGTGGCGGTCTTCGTCTGCGCGGCCTGCGGGCTGGTCTACGAGCTGGCGCTGGTCGCGCTCGGCAGCTACCTGATCGGCGACACCATCGGTCAGGCCTCGATCGTGCTGTCCCTGATGGTGTTCGCGATGGGCGTCGGCGCGCTGGCGGCCAAGCCGTTGCAGCGCTGGTCGGCGGCGGCCTTCGCGCTGATCGAGCTGGCGCTGGCGCTGCTGGGCGGGCTCAGCGTGCTGCTGCTCTACGCGGCGTTCGCGTGGGTCGGCCTCTACCTGCCCGCGCTGATCGTCACCGCGCTGGTGCTCGGAACCCTGATCGGCGCGGAGATCCCGCTGCTGATGGTGCTGCTCCAGCGGATCCGCAGGCAGGACGCGGGCTCGGCGGTGGCCGACCTGTTCGCCGCGGACTACGTCGGCGGGCTGATCGGCGGCCTGGCGTTCCCGTTCGTGCTGCTGCCGCTGTTCGGCCAGATCCAGGGCGCGCTGCTGGTCGGCATGCTCAACGCCGCCGCCGGGCTGGGCCTGGTGCTGACGGTGTTCCGCCGGGAGCTGTCGAGCCAGGTGCGGCTGCTGCTGATCGCCGCTTCGGCGCTGGTCGGCGGAATCCTCGTCGGCGCCTACGTGTTCGCCGACGACTTCGAGGTCACCGCCAGGCAGGCGCTCTACGCCGACCCCGTGGTGCACGCCGAGCGCACCGACTACCAGGAGGTCGTGCTCACCGAGTCGGTGTCGCTGACCGGCAACAGCGACACCCGCCTGTTCCTCAACGGGGATCTCCAGTTCAGCTCGGTCGACGAGTACCGGTACCACGAGGCGATGGTGCATCCGGCGATGGCAGGCCCGCGGGAGCGCGTGCTGGTCCTCGGCGGCGGTGACGGCCTGGCGCTGCGGGAGGTGCTGCGCTACCCGGACGTCCGGCAGGTCACGCTCGTGGAGCTGGACCCGGCGGTCGTCGACCTCGCCCGCACCGATCCCCGGATCTCGGCGCTGAACCGGGGCGCCTTCGAGGACCCTCGCGTGCGCACGGTCGCGGCCGACGCCTTCGCCTGGCTGCGGGAGAACCGCGAGACCTACGACGTGGTGCTGGTCGACATGCCCGACCCGGACTCCACCGCGACGGCCAAGCTCTACTCGACGGAGTTCTACGCCCTGGCCCGGCACGCGATGGCCGACGGCGCGCGGATGAACGTGCAGGCCGGATCGCCGTTCTTCGCCCCGCAGGCGTTCTGGTGCGTCGAGTCGACGCTGCGCAGTGCGGGAGTCGAGACCGTGCCGTACGAGGTGTCGGTGCCCAGCTTCGGCGAGTGGGGCTTCCACCTCAGCGGCGGTCCGCCGCGGTTACCGGCCGACGCGCCGCCGCTGCGGTCGCTCGACGAGCCGACGCTGCGCGCCGCGGGGACGTTTCCGCCCGACCGGCGCCGGATTCCCGGCATGGAGGCGTCGACGCTCATGCACCCCGTGATCCTCCAGCACGCTCAGGGCGAGTGGGCGAACTACTGAGCGAGGTGGGGGCTAGGTGGGGTTGGGGGGTAAAGGGGGCTTTAAAGAGGATCCGGCTGGCGCCGGATGGCGCGTTCGCGCCACTGAAAGCCCCATCGGGGGCTTTCAAGGCCCAAACCACCGTTCCTCGCGGGAGCGGGGTGGGGCAGCCGTTTCGCCCGTGATCAGTTGGGTTTCCAGCACCACCTCGCGGGCTCGGCCCGGTTCGCTGGATTCCAGCAGGAGGCGTCCCGCCGCACGGCCCTTCTCCAGGACCGGCTGGCGGACCGTCGTCAGCCCCGCCCGCTCGGCGTCGACGATCCCGTCGAAGCCGGTGACGGTCAGGTCCTCCGGCACTCGCAGCCCGCGCCGCTTCGCCTCCTCAAGCGCGCCCAGCCCGAGGATGTCCGAGGTGCAGATGATCGCCGTGATGTCCGGGTCCAGGTCCAGCAGCTGCCGGGCCGCCGACGCGCCGGAGGCGGTGGTGTGGTCGAACCGCTCCACCACCGGCACCCTCGACCAGTCCACCCCGGCCTCGCTGAACACCTCGGCGAGCGCAGTCAGCCGGGCCTTCTGCACGTGGAAGCTCGCGTTGGCCTGCCGCTGCACCGAGGCCAGGCCGTCGTTGCGGCCCCGCGCCAGCCGCATGCAGGACACGCCGATGCGGCGGTGGCCGAGCTTGATCAGGTGGTCGGCGACGCTCTTGATCGCGCGCGAGTCGTCCGGGCCGACCCAGTCGAGGTTGTCGATGCGCGGCTGGTCGCAGATGACCACCGGCACCGGGCGCTCCAGCACCGCGGCCAGGTGCGGGTCGTCCTCCGGCACCGAGTAGACGACGAAGCCGTCGACGCCCGCGCGGTGCACCGAGGCGACGTCCTCGCGCTCCGGGCTGGCCGGGATCAGCAGCAGGCCGTGGCCGGCGTCCTCGCAGGCCAGCGACAGTCCTTCGAGGAAGCTGACGGCGCCCGGGTCGCGGAAGGCGTAGGAGAGGTTCTCGGTGAGCAGCAGCCCGACCGCGCCCGCCTTGCGGGTGCGCAGCGAGCGCGCCACCGGGTCCGGTCCCGGATAACCGAGCCTGCGAGCGGTGTCGAGGACCCGCTTGCGCAGCTCCGGGGAGAGCTGGTCGGGTCGGTTGTAGGCATTCGACACCGTAGTCCTGGAAACTCCCAGCTCCGCAGCGAGCGAAGCCAGAGTCGCAGGCCGCCGGGCATTCGTTGACCGCGCCATGCAGGAACCGTAACGGTTCAGTACCCCGGGGTGAAGCACTGATCATGCAATATTCGCAAAGGTCACACCCGGACACGCAGCGAAACCGTTCCGTCACGGAACGAAAATGTGGGCGAGCGGGGGCTGACCTTTACCGATTCTGTGGCTACTGTGACCAAACCCGCGTGTGAAAGGTGCGTCACAGATGGCTGAGGTTGCATACGTCAACGCTTCTCGCGTGTATCCCGGTAACCCACCGGTCAAAGCGGTCGACGAGCTCGGCCTCGACATCGCCGACGGGGAGTTCCTCGTCCTGGTCGGACCGTCCGGCTCCGGCAAGTCCACCGCGCTGCGGATGCTCGCCGGTCTGGAGGACGTCGACGAGGGCGCGATCACCATCGGCGGCAGCGACGTCACCCACACGCCGCCGAAGTCCCGCGACATCGCGATGGTCTTCCAGTCCTACGCGCTCTACCCGCACATGACGGTGGCCGAGAACATGGGCTTCGCGCTGAAGCTGCGCAAGACGCCCAAGCAGGTCATCCGGGACAAGGTCACCGAGGCGGCCAAGCTGCTCGACCTGGAGAAGTACCTGGACCGCAAGCCGAAGGCGCTCTCCGGCGGCCAGCGCCAGCGGGTGGCGATGGGCCGGGCGATCGTCCGCGAGCCCAGCGTGTTCCTGATGGACGAGCCGCTGTCCAACCTGGACGCCAAGCTGCGGGTGGAGACCCGCGCCAACATCGCGGCGCTGCAGAAGCGGCTGGGCACCACGACCATCTACGTCACCCACGACCAGGTCGAGGCGATGACGATGGGCCACCGCGTCGCGGTGCTCAAGGACGGCCTGCTCCAGCAGGTCGCCTCGCCGCGCGAGCTGTACGAGAACCCGGCCAACTCCTTCGTCGCCGGCTTCATCGGCTCCCCCGCCATGAACCTCAAGACGGTGCCGCTGACCAGCGAGGGAGCCGTCCTGGACGGGCAGACCGTCCCGGTTCCGCGGGCGGCGACCGAGGGCCTGAAGGAGGTCACCTTCGGGGTCCGGCCGGAGGCGCTGACGCTGACCTCGGAGTCCGCCGAGGGCATGGACATGACCGTCGAGCTGGTCGAGGAGCTGGGCGCGGACGCGCTGGTCCACGGCGCCATCGAGATCGGCGGCAGCCAGGAGCGGTTCGTCGTCCGCACCGACGGCCGCACGCCGCCCGCGCTCGGCCAGCGGGTGAAGGTCGCGCTGCGCGACGCGGGCGAGGTGCACCTGTTCCACCCGGAGACGGGCGCCCGGCTGGCCGCCTGATCCCGCGCGGGACGACGCCCCCGCCGACCCCTGGAACTCAAGCGGTCGGCGGGGGCGTCTTTTCGCGCACAAATCACCCGGTCGGTGGAATCGCGGCTCGTCCTCCGCGTAGAGTGCACATGACAACGGTTTCCGTTTACGTTTCTTCGGCGAAATGTGACACCGGCGCACCTTGGAGGAGCCCCCGATGACGGTCAGTAGTCGACGCTTCCGCACCACAACCGCGCTGGCCGGTCTGACCGCCGCCGCGCTGGCGATGACCGCCTGCGGTTCGGGCGCCCAGGGCGGCTCCGGCGACAAGCTCAAGGTGGTCGCGTCCACCAACGTGTGGGCCAGCGTCGCGCAGGCGGTCGGCGGGGACCGGATCGAGGTCGAGGCGCTGATCAGCGATCCCGCGACCGACCCGCACTCCTACGAGAGCACTCCGAGGGATGCCGCCAAGGTCACCGACGCGGACCTGGTGGTGCTCAACGGCGGCGGCTACGACGAATTCGTGGAGCAGATCCTCGCGGGGAAGCCGAAGCCGGTGGTCGAGGCTTTCGCGGGTGAGCACGGCGAACCGGCTCACCCTGCCGAACCGGCTCACCCTGCCGAACCGGCTCCGCCGGCCGAGCCCGCTCCCGGCGACGGGCACGGGCACCCGGCGCCTGCCCCGGCGGACGAGCACGGGCACCCGGCGCCCCCACCGGCCGACGGGCACGGGCCCCCGGCGCCCGCTCCGGCTGACGGGCACGCTCCGGCGGACGAGCACGGCCACTCTGAACCGGCCCAACCCGCACCTGCCGACGAGCACGGGCACGCCGAGCCCGCCCCCGCCGAACCGGCCCCGGCCGAAGGACACGGCCACGAAGGCCACGACCACTCGGTGAACGAGCACGTCTGGTACGACCTGCACCTGGTCCACGAGACCGCCGAACGCATCGCCGACGAGCTGGGCAAGCTCCAGCCAGCCGACGCCCAGGCGTTCAAGGACTCGGCGGCCCGGTTCAGCGACGAGGTCGGCGGCCTGGAGGCCAGGACCCAGCAGCTCGCCGCCGCCCAGCAGGGCAAGAAGGTGATCGTGACCGAGCCCGTCGCGCACTACCTGGTCGAAGCCGCCAAACTGGACGACGTCACCCCGCCGGAGTTCGTCAAGGCGATCGAGTCCGAGAGCGACCCGTCGGCGGCGGCGGTGGCCGAGATCCAGAACGCGGTCAACAGCAAGCAGGCCGCCGCGGTGATCTACAACCCGCAGACCGAATCCCCGGTCACCGAGTCCGTCCGCCGGGCCGCGGAGCAGAATCAGACCCCGGTCGTGGAGATGACCGAGCTGCTGCCCGAGGGCAGGACCTACGTGCAGTGGATGGGCGACCAGATCACGGCGCTGGAAACCGCCCTCAACCGAAACCCCTGAGGACCATGTCTTCGAACTCGACCTACGCAGGTGGTCACTTGGCGGTGCCTGTTGCTGGTGTGGGCTAAGCGGTTGCGCCGCTTCGAAGAACTAGGCGGGTACTGATATGACTGCGAAATCCGAGACGGAACCCGAGGCGGCCCGCGTCGCGGTGCCCGCCCCGGCGGTCCGCCTGCGCGGCGCCGAGCTCAGCTACGGCCCGCGCGTCCTGTGGGACGGCCTGGACCTCGACGTCGAGCCGGGCGAGTTCCTGGCCGTGCTCGGCCCGAACGGGTCGGGCAAGACGAGCCTGCTGCGGGTTCTGCTCGGACTCCAGCCGCTGAGCGCCGGCACCGTGCGGATCGCGGGCGCGCCCGCGCAACGCGGCAGCAACAAGATCGGCTACGTCCCGCAGCAGCGGTCCGTCGACGCGACGCTCACGCTGCGCGGCAGCGACCTGGTCGGCCTCGGGCTCGACGGCCACCACTGGGGCCTCGGCCTCCGGCGGCGCCGCGAGCGCAGGCGGCGGGTCGACGAGGTGCTGCGCGCGGTCGAGGCCACCGCGTACGCGAAGCGACCGCTGGGCCTGCTCTCCGGCGGTGAGCAGCAGCGGCTGCGGGTCGCGCAGGCGCTGGTCGGCAACCCGGCGGTGCTGCTCTGCGACGAGCCGCTGCTGTCGCTGGACGTCGCCCACCAGCGCAGGGTCAGCAACCTGATCGCGCAGCAGGCGCGGGAGTCCGGCGCGGCCGTGCTGTTCGTCACCCACGAGCTGAACCCGGTGCTGCCGCTGGTCGACCGGGTGCTGTACCTGGTCGACGGCAGGTTCCGGATCGGCACCCCGGACGAGGTCATGAACTCGGCGACGCTCTCCGAGCTCTACGGCACCGACATCGAGGTCGCCCGCGTCGGCGGCAGGCTGGTGGTCAGCGGTACCGACGAGGAGCGCTGCCACGTGCACGAGGTGGAGCAGGCGTGAACGCACTGATCGACGCGCTGGGCAGGCTGCTGGACTTCGGGGTCACCGCAGACCTGCTCGGCTACCCGTTCGTCCAGCAGGCGCTGCTGGCCGCCGCCGCGCTCGGCCTGGTCTCGGGCGCGCTCGCCCCGCTGGTGGTCGCGCGCAAGATGTCGTTCGCCGTGCACGGCACCGCCGAGCTGGCCTTCACCGGTGCCGCCGCCGCGCTGCTGCTCGGCTTCGGCGTCGGGCTCGGGGCGCTTGCGGGCGCGGTGGTCGCCGCGCTGCTGCTGGGCCTGCTGGGACAGCGCGGCACCGAACGCGACTCGGTGATCGGCGCGATCCTGTCGTTCGGCCTCGGCGTGGGCGTGCTGCTGCTGTGGATGAACCCGGAGCGCACGGCGAACAAGTTCTCCCTGCTGGTGGGCCAGATCGTCGGGGTCGACTCCTCCGACGTCATGCTGCTGACGGTCTGCGCCGCCGCGGTGCTGGTGGTGCTCGCGTTCGTGTACCGGCCACTGCTGTTCGCCAGCGTCGACCCGGACGTGGCCGCCGCGCGCGGTGTTCCGGCGCGGGTGCTGACGCCGCTGTTCGCGGTGCTGGTCGGCGTCGCCACGGCGCTCGGCGTCTACACGGTCGGCGCGCTGCTGGTGCTGGCGCTGATGGTGACCCCGGGGGCCGCGGCGGCGCGGGTGACCGCGAGCCCGGTCAAGGCGACGCTGCTCGCGGTGGTGTTCGCCGAGGTCGCGGTGCTCGGCGGGATCGTGCTGTCGCTCGCGCCCGGCGCGCCGGTCAGCGCGTTCGTCACGATCATCTCGTTCGTCATCTACCTGGTCTGCCGGGCCGTGGGTCGCCGTACCCGGGAGTCCGCCCAGAAACCGAGTGCGGTTCAGGTCGCTCGCTGACAGGGTGAGGCCGTGAACGAACAGCAGATCACGGCGGACCTCCTGCGCGGCGCGCTCGACCTGGAGCGCACCGAACACGGCCTGCTGCCGCACCGACTGCCCGCGCGCGCCCGCGCGCAGTGCGCCGACGGACAGCTGGTGAACGCGGAGGCGCAGCCCTCCGGCGTGCGGCTGGTCCTGCGCACCCGGGCCACGACCGTCGAGCTGGACACGCTCCGCACGAAGCTGGACTACCGGGGCGCGCCTGCCCGCCCGGACGGCGTGTACGACCTGCTCGTGGACGGCCGGCTGAGCGGCCAGGCCGGGACTTCCGGCGGCAACGTCGTCACCGTCGACCTGGCCACGGGCGAGACCGGGACCGAGCCCGGCCCGGTCGGCACGGTCCGGTTCTCCGGTCTGCCGGACCGGGTCAAGGACGTCGAGATCTGGTTGCCGCACAACGAGATCACCGAACTCGTCGCGCTGCGGACGGACGCCCCGGTCTCGCCGGTGGCCACGAGCCGTCGCGTGTGGCTGCACCACGGGAGCTCGATCAGCCACGGCTCCAACGCCGCCAGCCCGAGCACGACGTGGCCCGCGCTGGCCGCTTCGCTCGGCGGCGTGGAGCTGATCAACCTCGGGATGAGCGGCAGCGCCCTGCTCGACCCGTTCACCGCGCGCGCCATGCGCGACACACCCGCGGACCTGATCAGCGTCAAGATCGGGATCAACGTCGTCAACGCCGACCTGATGCGGCTGCGCGCCTTCGGGCCCGCCGTGCACGGGTTCCTCGACACCATCCGCGAGGGGCATCCGACCGCTCCGCTGCTGGTCGTGTCGCCGATCCTGTGCCCCATCCACGAGGACACACCCGGTCCCGGCGCTTTCGACGTCGAGGCGCTTCGGCGCGGCGAGGTGCTGTTCCGGGCGACCGGGGATCCCGCGGATCGGGCCGCCGGGAAGCTGACGCTGAGCGTCATCCGGGACGAGCTCGCTCGGATCGTCAAGCAGCGCTGCGGGGAGGATCCGGCGTTGTTCTATCTCGACGGGCGGGAGCTTTATG
The DNA here is from genome assembly GCF_039534165.1 of Saccharopolyspora taberi. Classification (NCBI taxonomy): domain Bacteria; kingdom Bacillati; phylum Actinomycetota; class Actinomycetes; order Pseudonocardiales; family Pseudonocardiaceae; genus Saccharopolyspora; species Saccharopolyspora taberi. Next base: position 32,416 of record NZ_BAAAUX010000013.1, read on the forward strand.
GGGAGGGGGATTTTCAGGAGTTGCCGTTGCCTGACGCTTTGCATCCTGATGCGGGTACGCATCGGGTTATCGGGGAGCGGTTCGGGGGGCTGGTTTTCGGTCGGGGTGGGGTTTTTGGGGGTTGAGGTTCCGTTGCGTGGGTGGTTCCGGGGCGCTCGCCGCCCCCGGACCCCCGGCAGGTCTCCGGGACCGAAGCGGCTTTGCCGGTTCGGGTTCCGTTGCGTTCGTGGTTCTGGGGCGCTCGCCGCCCCCAGACCCCCGGCAGGTCTCCGGGATGAGATGGGGCTGTCCGCTGCGGTTCGGTTGGGGTGGTTCTCATCCCGTCGACCTCCACGGAGGGCTATCAGACCGCGTCAAGGGGGCCTTATTGCTTGGCCGCTGCGGTTTTGCTTGTCGGTGCCCCCTTGACACGGCCTGATCGGGCTGGCGCCAGGTCGACGGGATGAGAACCAAACCCCGCCCTTGTAGGTGGAGGCTTTGTCTCCGCCCTTGTGGGTGGGGACAAGGCCAGCCCCTCTCTCTTTGCTTGGGCTGGGCGAAATTGCCCTAGCGCACCGGGTGCTGGGCCAGCACTGCGCCGACCTGGTCGGCCACAGCCGGGTCCAGCATCGCGTATCGGCCGCCGGCCACGAACCGCTCCGACAGTTCCAGGGTCACGATCTCGCCTTCGGCGAGCATCGCGCCCATGGCCTGCGGGTTCTCCGCCACCGTCTCCGGGTGGGCGATGGTCAGGTCGGTGAACGACGCCGCCAGATAGGGGCTGGCGAACTGGGTGAACGAGTCCGCGATCATCCGGGTCGGGCGGTCGACCATTCCCGGCTTCGGTGGGGATTCCAGGTGCAGCGGGGTGTGGAAGTCGCTCGGTTTGAACTGGGTGTTGTCGGCTCCGCCGTCCGGGGCCAGGGAGTACGCCTGGATCGGTACCTTTCGGTCCTGGCCGAGCAGGTCCGGGATGTCCGCGCTGTGCTCGTACTGGCGGCTCGGCGCCACCTTCCAGTTCGCCGTGCTGCCCGGCGCCAGCCGTTCCGCGAGCGTGTAGGCCATCGTCACGCCGCCCTCGTGCGTCCAGTGCGTGTCGATGTCGTGGTAGATCGGGCGTTTGTTGCGCTCGGCGATCTGGCGGAGCCTGCTGCGCATGTCGATGGCCCCGGTCGCGCCCGGGACCCGCTGCCAGAACCGCTCGCGCTCCCGCGTCGCGCAGTCCTCGCCCGCGTACGCATCCGGCATGTTCTCCGGGTACACAGTGGACTTGTCCGGCGCGATGACCAGCTGGAACCTGCGGCCGGACGCCTCGACCACCGAGCGCCACCGCTGCAACCCGGCGATGACCTGCTCCGGCCGCATCCTCGGCACGCACCGGTACGACACGTCGTGCCCCAGGTAGAGCCACCCGTTCTTGCCCTCGATGACGTTGGGGAAGACGTTCTCGTCCAGCGGCGGCTTCGCGTCGACCTGGCCGGTCCCGATCGGTGCGGTGTGCGAGCTGCCCTCCAGCCTGGCGGGTTCGCCGAACACCCCGCGGCTGAGCGCGTCGACCGACTGCACCGCGTCGCGGCGGAACGGCAGGTTCTCCGTGGCCCAGGCGTTCAGGCCGGTGAACATTCCCCAGCCGTCGGTGATGCTCGGGAACTCCGCCAGCGGCCGGTTCTCCAGCGGCTCGGCGCGGGCCCCGAAGGTCCAGGTGAGCACCGGTGCGGCGAAGAACAGCAACGCGCAGACCAGTGCGGTGAGCTGGCGGCGGCCGTGCCGGGGCCGGTGCAACGGGTGCTCGCGCGGCAACCACGCCTCGTGGACCGCTGGCAGCTCCGTCGGATGTTGTCCCGGCACGGGTTTCACGTTAGCCGGACCGGGTTGCCGCGGGAGGCGGAACCCGGCCGAAACGCGCATCGCCCCGGCCCGCGCGGGCCGGGGCGATGCAGGTGCTGGGCCTCAGGAGTCGCCGATCGGCTCTCCCTCACCACTCGGACGCGTCGTCGGCTGCGAGTCCGACTGGCTCTGCTGCGAGTCGTCCGACGACGTGCTCTCGCCCGAGCCGTCCTCGACGCTCGATGACGCCTTGCCGGGCTGGCTGCTGCCCTGCTGCCCGTCGCTCTGGCCCTCGCCCTGGCCCTCGCCCTGGCCTTCGCTCTGGCCCTCGCTCTGCGTCTTCGAGGAGTCGGACAGTCCCGGAATCGGCGGGGTGTCGGCGAAGGCGGTGCCTCCGGCCAACCCGATCCCAAGGGCGATGCTGGCTGCCACGGCCAGTCGAACTGCGGTTCGCGACACGGTTTCCTCCTGATCAAATGGGGTGGAGCACTTGCACTTCGACCCTCGGACGCCCCGGCACCGACCGCATCCGAGACACGGCGATCTCCGCCGAACGAGATCACCCGATACCTCGAAGGTGCGTCGATCCGACCCGTTTCAGCGCTCGGAACGCTCAGAACTGGTAGTACAGGAAAGGGCTGAAAGACCCGGTGGCGACGAGAAGTCCCGAATAAGCCAGCCCGGCGGTCAGGACGCCGATCCGCAGGGCGTTCGCCGGGCGGGAGCGCACCGACTCCAGGAACGGGCCGGTGCCGGAGTTCGCCGGGAGGAACACCACGACCAGGGCCAGCAGCAGGAAGACCAGGCGCTGGTTGGTCACCGAGGCGGCGACGATGTCGGTGAGCCCGGACAGGTCCGGCACCAGCATGTGGCCCAGCATCGTGAACGCGGTGCCGAGGTCGGCCGCGCGGAAGAAGACCCAGCCGATCACCACCAGCACCAGCGTCAGCGCGCGCCTTCCGATCCACGCCGCGCGCGCGGCCGGGGCGCGGTCCAGACCGAAAGCGCGCTCGATCACCAGCAGCAGCCCGTGGAACAGGCCCCACACCAGGTAGGTCCACGCCGCGCCGTGCCAGAAACCGGTCAGCACGAAGATGATCGCCAGGTTGACGTAGGTGCGCGCCACGCCGCGGCGGTTGCCGCCGAGCGGGATGTAGACGTAGTCGCGGAACCACCGCGACAGCGACATGTGCCAGCGCCGCCAGAACTCCGTCACCGTCACCGCCGAGTACGGGCGGGCGAAGTTCTCCGGCAGCCGGAAGCCCAGCATCCGGCCCAGGCCGATGGCCATGTCCGAGTAGCCGGAGAAGTCGAAGTACAGCTGCATCGCGTAGCCGATCGCCCCGAGCCAGGCGATCGCGAACGTCATGTCCTCGGCCGGGGTCGCGAACGCGGTGTCGACCATCGGCGACAGCGTGTCGGCGATGACGACCTTCTTCGTCAGCCCCCAGGCGAACCGCGGGAACCCGGCGGCGATGTCGTCGAGCCGGTGCGTGCGCTCCTGCGGCAGCTGGTCGGCGATCTCCCGGTACCGCACGATCGGACCGGCCACCAGCTGCGGGAACATCGCGATGTAGGTGACGAACGAGACCGGGTCGCGCAGCGCGGGGCGTTCACCTCGGTAGATGTCCACCACGTAGGAGATGTGGTGGAAGGTGTAGAACGAGATCCCGATCGGCAGCGCGAGGTGCAGCACCGGGAAGTCCCCGCCGAACCAGCTCGACAGCACCGCCAGCTGCTCGGTGGCGAAGCCCGCGTACTTCCACACCGCCAGGATCAGCAGGTTGAACGACACCGCGCCGATCAGCACCAGCCTGCGCCGGTCGCGGTTCCGGCCCCACTCGTCGGGTTCGAGGTACCGCCCGGCCACGAAGTTCACCACGACGCAGGCCAGCAGCAGCAACGTCGTGCCGCCCGCCCCGCTGGCGTAGAAGACCAGGCTGGCCACCGCGATCACCGCGTTGCGCCCGCTGCGGGGTGCGATCAGCACGGCCGCGAGCACGACCGGCAGGAAGTACCACAGGAACAGCGGGCTTGCGAAGGACATGGTGGGCCTCGGGGTTCGGGAGGCCCCGGCCTCCCTCCTTGCACTGCGGATGACTCTATCCGAGCCGGATTCACGATCAGTGCGGAATGCTGCGGCCAAACCTCGGACAGCCGCCCGGTCGATCGCTTAGCCTGACCGCCATGAACGCCCCGCCCCCGCCCGGCTGGTATCCCGACCAGGCAGATCCGCGGTACGTGCGCTGGTGGGACGGCAGGCAGTGGACGCAGCAGGTGCAGCCCGCCCGGCCGCCGCAGCAGCGCCCCGCGCCGCCGCAGAACGACGCGTCCGCGATCGAGCTGGCCCTCGGTGGCACCGGCGACGCCGCCTCGGTGCGGGACCAGGTGCAGCGGCACGCGGGCGGCCCCGCCGGAGGCGGCGGCGGGACGCTGTTCAGCGAGCCGGTCCTGGTGATCAACCAGCAGGCCAAGCTGGTCGAGATCTCCAACGAGTTCGGCATCTTCGACCAGCACGGCAGGCAGCTGGGCAGCTGCGTCCAGTACGGGCAGAACGCCGCGCAGAAGGCGTTCCGGTTCCTCAGCAAGGCCGACAGCCTGCTGACGGTCAAGCTCCAGATCAAGGACGCGCACGGCAACCCGGTGCTGCTGCTGCACCGGCCCGCCGCGACGATGTTCAAGCCCGCGATCCACGTCCAGCGCCCGGACGGCGCCGAGATCGGCACCATCAAGCTGGCCAACTTCTGGGGCAAGGCCCGGCTGAACTTCGAGGTCGGCGGCCAGGTCTGCGGCGCGATGATCGCCGAGAACCTGCGCGGCTGGGACCTGCGCCTGGTCGACCACCAGGAGCAGCAGATCGGCCAGATCTCCAAGAGCTGGGAGGGTCTGGCCAAGGCCGTGTTCACCACGGCCGACAACTACGTCCTGCAGATCTTCCGCCCGCTCCAGGATCCGCTGCTGTCGATGGTCATCGCCTCGGCCATGGCCTTCGACACCGCTTTCAAGCAGCGGTAGGTGTCAGCGCTGCCGTCGCCTGCGGGCTACTTCTGACAGCACTACGCCCGCGGCGACCGAAGCGTTGAGGGACTCGACGCTGCCCGCCATCGGGATCGACACCGTCTGGTCGCAGGTCTCGCGGACCAGCCGCGACAGACCGCGCCCCTCCGAGCCGACCACCACGACCAGCGGCCCGGTCGCCAGGTCCAGCTCGTCGGAGGTGATGTCGGAGTCCGCGTCCAGCCCGACGACCATCAGGCCCTCGGCCTTGAGGTCCTTGAGCGTGCGGGTCAGGTTGACCACGCGCGCCACCGGCAGCTGCGCCGCCGTGCCCGCGCTGGTGCGCCAGGCGACCGCGGTCAGCCCCGCGCTGCGGCGCTGCGGCACGATCACGCCGTGCGCGCCGAAGGCCGCCGCGGAGCGGATCACCGCGCCGAGGTTGCGCGGGTCGGTGACCCCGTCCAGCGCGACGATCAGCGGCGGCATCCCGGAGTCGTGGGCCGCGGTCAGCACGTCGTCTGGGTGCGCGTACTCGTAGGCGGGCACCTGGAGCGCGAGGCCCTGGTGCAGCGCCCCGCCGGTCATCCGGTCCAGCTCGCTGCGCTGCACCTCGATCACCGAGATGCCCCGCATGCCCGCGTCCCGGACCGCTTCGGTGACCCGGTCGTCGGCGTCGATGCCCTGCGCGACGTACAGGCCGGTCGCGGGCACGCCCGCGCGGACGCACTCGGCGACCGGGTTGCGCCCGGCGATCAGCTCCGGCCCCTCGGCCTTCTTGTCCCGCTGCCGCTGGCGCTGCTGCTCGGCCTTGGCCTTGGCGTCGGCGCGCCGCTTCGCCGGGTGGCTCACCCGGTCCTTGGCCTTCGGCGTCGGCCCCTTGCCTTCCAGGCCGCGGCGCCGCTGGCCGCCGGAGCCGACCACCATGCCCTTCTTGGTGCCCGGCTTGCGCATCGCGCCACGGCGCCGGTCGTTGCCTGCCACTGAGAGCTCCTTTCACCTGAGCGAAGCCCATCGCGCGTGGGTGGTCACCGGCGAACCGGTGACCACCCGAGCAACGTCATCGCACTGCGGTTCCCCGCGCTTACTCGTCCTTCAATGTCCACATCGGACCGTCGGGGGTGTCCTCGACGGCGATGCCGCACGCCTGCAACCGGTCGCGGACCGCGTCGGCGGTGGCGAAGTCGCGCTCCGCGCGGGCCTGCTTGCGCTGCTCCAGCAGGCCCTCCACCAGCCCGGCCAGCGCGTGCCGCGCGGCGTCGTCGGCACCGCGGGCCTCGCCCCAGGTCTCCGACAGCGGGTCCAGCCCGAGCACACCGGTCATCGTCCGGACCGACGCCGCGGCCCGGTTGGCCGCCTCGTCGTCACCCGCGTCCAGGGCCGCGTTGCCCTCGCGGATCACGTTGTGCACGGCCGCGATCGCCTGCGGCGTCGACAGGTCGTCGTCCATCGCCGCGGTGAACTCCGCGCACACCGGGCCGTGCCCGACCGCACCGGTGCGCTGGGCGATCCGGCGCACGAACGAGTCGATCCGCCGGTAGGCGGTGATCGCCTCGGCCAGCGCGGGCTCGGAGTACTCGATCGTGGACCGGTAGTGCGGCGCGACCAGGTAGTAGCGCAGCTCCGGCGCGGCGGCCCGGTCCAGCACCGCCGGGATCGAGACCGTGTTGCCCAGCGACTTCGACATCTTCTCGCCCGCCATGGTCACCCAGGCGTTGTGCATCCAGTACCTGGCGAACCCGTCGCCCGCGGCGTTGGACTGGGCGAGTTCGTTCTCGTGGTGCGGGAAGACCAGGTCCAGTCCCCCGCCGTGGATGTCGAACTCGCCGCCCAGGTAGTAGGTCGCCATGGCCGAGCACTCCAGGTGCCAGCCGGGGCGGCCGTCGCCCCACGGCGTCGGCCAGCTCGGCTCGCCGGGCTTGGCCGACTTCCACAGCGTGAAGTCGCGCGGATCGCGCTTGCCGCCCGCCAGCGACTCGCCCTGCTGGACCTCGTCGAGCCGCTGCCCGGAGAGCTTGCCGTAGTGGTCGAGGTACGACGGGACCGAGAAGTAGACGTCCCCGCCCGCGGCGTAGGCGTGCCCCTTGTCGATCAGCCGCTGCATCAGCTCGACCATCTGCGTGATGTGCCCGGTTGCCCGGGGCAGCGCCGAAGGCGGAAGGCAGCCGAGGCGGTCGAAGGCGTCCTCGAACGCGCGCTCGTGCTTGGTGGCCCACTCCCACCACGGCCTGCCGTTCTCGGCGGCCTTGGTCAGGATCTTGTCGTCGATGTCGGTGACGTTGCGCACGAGCCGGACGTCGTAGCCGTTGTGGACGAGCCAGCGGCGGAGCACGTCGAAGTTCAGCCCGCCGCGGACGTGCCCGATGTGCGGCACGCCCTGCACCGTCGCACCACACACGTAGATCGACGCCACTCCGGCCGTGCGCGGGTGGAATTCGCGCATCGTGCGGGTCGCTGTGTCATGGAGGTGCAGGCTCACGCCCCCGATGGTACGGGGACGCCCCAACCCCCAACCACGACAGGGGCGGGTGAGTCAAGACCGCTGAGCTTTAAGGACCGCACAGCCCCGCCGAGTGCGGGAGCGGCGGCTACGACCGGTGCGCCGCGACGGCCGACAGCAGCGCGTCCGGCCGCTGCGCGGTCGGGGCGGGATCGACGATCGCGACCCGGCAACCGACCTCGGCGGCCCCGCCGTCGGCCTCCTCGCTGTCCCCGACCATCAGCGCCTCCGCCGGGTCGACGCCGACCCGCTCGGCGGCCCGCAGGAACAGCTTCGGATCGGGTTTGATCACGCCCTCCAGGTAGGACAGCAGGAACTCGTCGACCAGGTCGCGCACCCCGAGCCGCTCGAAAGCCGGGCGGATGTCGAAGGCGATGTTGCTGATCACGGCGATCTTGACGCCCGCGCCGCGCAGCTCGCGCAGCACCTCGGCGGTGTCCGGGTACGGGGTCCAGCAGCCCGGGTCGATCAGCCTGCCGTACAGCGACTCGGCCTGCTCCGGGACCGCGACCCCGCTCTGCCGCAGGACCTCCAGGTACACCTTCCGGTGCAGCTCGGGTTCGAGGTCCCGGTTCTCCCAGGCGTGCTGGTACTCCGCGGTGAGCTCGGCGACCTGGCCGACCGGCGCGGTCATCCGCCGCATCAGCTCGGCCTGCGCCTCCAGGTCGAACGGAACCCCGTCCTGGTCGGTGATCCCGGTGAGCCAGGACTCGTCCTGCTCCAGCCGGAACAGCGTGCCCGAGAAGTCGAAGAACACCGCGCGCAAGGTCACGTCCGCAACCGTAGGCGGCCGGCCCCCGGACCGGCAGGCTCCTGAGGCGGAGAACACCTCAGCAGCGCCGCGTCTCCTGCCTGCGCATCGGGGCGACGATGCTCACCACGCAACCCAGTGCGCTCGCCCAGAGCAGGACCACCGCCGCCGCCAGGCCGATGTTGGTCCCGCCCGACCACAGGAGCCAACTGCACGGCCACACCACCGCCGGCTGCCCCACGAGCAGTCGACGCACCCACCGATACCGCTCGATCACCATGTGTCGAGCATGGCGCGCGGAAGGGGTGCGCGCCTAGGGCCGCACCCCTGAGCTTTCCCTGACTTCGCCCCTTGGTACCAGCGCGTTAACTCTCGATGGGGAACACCAGGGCGGTCGCGACCGCGGCGATGCCCTCACCGCGACCGGTCAGCCCGAGCCCGTCGCTCGTCGTCCCGGACACCGACACCGGCGCGCCGACCACCTCCGAGAGCACCCGCTGCGCCTCCTCCCGGCGCTTGCCGATCCGCGGGTGGTTGCCCACCACCTGGACGGTCGCGTTGCCGATCCCGAACCCGGCCGCGGTGACCCTGGCCCGGACCTCGGCGAGCAGCTCGGCGCCGTGCGCGCCGGTCCAGCGCGGATCACCGGTGCCGAACACCGCTCCGAGATCGCCCAGCCCGGCCGCCGACAGCAGCGCGTCGCACAGCGCGTGCGAGGCGACGTCGCCGTCGGAGTGACCGGAGCAGCCGTCCTCGCCCGGCCACAGCAGCCCGGCGATCCAGCACTCGCGGCCGGCCTCCACCGGGTGCACGTCGACGCCCTGGCCGATCCTGGGGATCACGCGAGCACCGCCTCGGCCACGGCGAGGTCGAACGCCGTCGTGATCTTCAACGCGTGCGGGTGCCCGGGCACCGTGCTCACCTTCCCCCCGATGCGCTCGACCAGTCCGGCGTCGTCGGTCGCGGCGTCCCCCGCCGCCGCGTACGCCTCGCGGAGCACCTCGATCGCGAAGCCCTGGGGCGTCTGGACGCTGCGCAGCTGCGACCGGTCGACCGTCGCGGTCACCGCGCCGGAGGCGTCGACCTGCTTGACGGTGTCGGAAACGGGCAGGACCGGGATGACGGCCGGAGCGCCGTCCTCGATCGCGCGCACGACGTCGCGGATGACCGACACCGGGGTGAACGCGCGTGCGGCGTCGTGCACCAGCACGGCGTCCAGGTCGGGGGCGATCCGCTCCGCCTCGGCGAGCGCGATGCGGACGGAGTCGGTCCGTTCCGCTCCTCCGGGCACCACGTGCACGAAGGACCGCAACGGCGCCAGCTCCGCCTCGACGGTGCTCACCTCGTCGACGGGCGCCGCCACCACGACGTACTGCACGCGGCCGGAGTCCACCAGACCCCGGACCGCGCGCAACAACAACGACTCGCCGGCCACTTCGACCAGCGCTTTGGGCCTCCCGGCACCCAACCGCACCCCGCGGCCGGCCGCGGGAACGAGTGCGACGACGTTCACGCCAGGCAGGTCCGTCTTGCTCAGACCGCTGTGGCGAGGACTTCGTCCAGCAGGCTCTCCGCCTTGCCCTCGTCAGTCCCCTCGGCCAGCGCGAGCTCGCTGACCAGTATCTGACGAGCCTTCGCCAGCATGCGCTTCTCGCCTGCGGACAGGCCACGATCCTTTTCGCGTCGCCAGAGGTCGCGCACCACTTCGGCCACCTTGTTCACATCGCCGGAGGCGAGCTTCTCGAGGTTGGCCTTGTACCGCCGGGACCAGTTCGTTGGTTCCTCGGTGTGGGGGGCGCGCAGGACATCGAAGACCCGGTCGAGACCCTCCTGACCGACGACGTCCCGGACACCGACGATCTCGGCGTTGTCGGCGGGAACGCGGACGGTCAGATCGCCCTGCGCGACCTTGAGGACGAGGTACTGCTTCTCCTCGCCCTTGATCACACGAGTCTCGATTGCTTCGATGAGTGCGGCACCGTGATGCGGGTAGACGACGGTCTCTCCGACCTTGAAAACCATGTGTCCTCTGCCCCTTTCGCTATGCCCAGTTTAACACGGGCCACAACCCGCCCTCGACCGCCTCTCATCCGTAATCGCAGGTCAGACCGTGGACGGGGGTTGACAAACGACAACCGGCCGTGCAAGGCACACACTTTCGAGACCATCGAATGATCCATTGTGGACAAACCGGGAAGATCATCCGCGGCGGACCGCGGAGGGGCCACGGGCCGCCCGCGCACGCGGGGGATTAAGCTCCTTCCCGGTTGTCCGGCAATCAGGAAGGACGCTGCAACCGTGAGCCGCCCACAGCACCAGAAGGCCGTTCGCCTGCGGTTGGCCTCGGCCGCGCTCGGAATCGGCGCCGTCGTCGCACTCGCCGGCTGCAGTGCCGGTCAGGTGACCGAGACCGACACCCAGGTCGCCGCCGTCAACGGCGGTAGCGGGACGGTCCAGGACATCGCCATCCGCGATGCCGAGTTGACGTTCCCCTCGCACGGTTCGGCGTACCGCGCCGGTTCGTCGGCACCGCTGGAGCTGGTGCTGGCCAACGAGGGCGGCATCGACGACCGGCTCGTCCAGGTCAGCAGCACCTACGCCGCCTCCGTCGAGGTCAGGGGCGACACCGCCCTGCCCGCGGGGACCGCGCTGCACGCCACCGGTGAGAAGTCCGGCCAGCCGACGATCCAGCACGAGCCGTCGGGCAGCGCCCAGCCGACCGCCAGCGGCGAGCCCACCGCGCCGCCAGCCGCGCAGGGCGGCCCGTCCGAGCGCCGCGAGGTCCGGATCACCGTCAACGGCCTCACCCAGGACATCACGCCCGGCGTGACCATCCCGGTGACCTTCGTGTTCGAGAAGGCCGGACCGGTGACCGTGCAGGTGCCGATCGGTGCCGACCACAACCCGCGCCCCGAGGGGCACGGCGGCGGCGGGCACTGACCGCTCCAGACGTCGAAGGGCCGTTCGCCGTTGGCGAGCGGCCCTTCTTGGGTTTTGAGCGGCCGGGGCTGAAAGTGGCGGATCAGGATCCGCCCTTCGGTCGGATGGCGCTAGCGCGCCCCTTGAAGCCCCATCGGGGGCTTCAAGTCGCGTAACCTGCCGCCGTGCCCCCGAAGAGCGCTCGTACCGCACGTCCAGGATTTCGGTGTGCCGACTGCGGCCACGAGGTCGCCAAGTGGGTCGGGCGGTGCCCGAGCTGCCAGTCTTGGGGCACGATCGACGAGGTCGCCGCCGCCAGGCCGGCGCTGGCCAAGGTCACCGCCGGGGCACCGGCCACTCCCGCGCGGCCGATCGCCGAGGTCGACCTCGACTCGGCCCGCGCGGTGTCGACCGGGATCGGCGAGCTCGACCGGGTGCTCGGCGGCGGGATCGTGCCGGGCGCCGTGGTGCTGATGGCAGGCGAGCCCGGGGTGGGCAAGTCGACGCTGCTGCTGGAGGTCGCCCACCGCTGGGCGCGGACCGGTTCCGGCGGGCCCTCGCTGTACGTCACCGGCGAGGAATCCGCTGGTCAGGTACGGCTCCGGGCCGAGCGGACGAACGCCGTGCACCCCCGGCTGTACCTGGGCGCGGAGAGCGACCTGGGCTCGGTGCTCGGGCACGTCGACGCGGTCAGGCCCGGCCTGCTGATCGTCGACTCGGTGCAGACCGTGCAGTCCCCCGACGCCGAGGGCAGCCCCGGCGGGGTGACGCAGGTGCGGGCGGTGACGACCGCGCTGGTCGCGCTGGCCAAGGAGCGCGGGCTGCCGGTGCTGCTGGTCGGGCACGTGACCAAGGACGGCGCGGTCGCCGGGCCGCGGGTGCTGGAGCACCTGGTCGACGTGGTGCTGCACTTCGAGGGCGACCGGCACTCCTCGCTGCGGATGCTGCGCGGGGTCAAGAACCGGTTCGGCCCGTCCGACGAGGTCGGCTGCTTCGAGCAGCGCGACGACGGCATCGCCGAGGTCGCCGACCCGTCCGGGCTGTTCGTGAACCGGCAGGAGACGCAGGTCGAGGGCACTGCGGTGACGGTCATGGTGGAGGGCAAGCGCCCGCTGCTGGCCGAGGTCCAGGCGCTGGTGACGCCGACCCAGATGACGATCCCGCGCCGGGCGGTCAGCGGGCTGGACTCGGCGCGGGTGTCGATGATGCTGGCGGTGCTGGACAAGCACGGCAACGTCAAGACCGGCGACCAGGAGGTGTTCGCGGCGACCGTCGGCGGGATGAAGGTCTCCGAGCCGGCCGCGGACCTCGCGGTCGCGCTCGCCGTCGCGTCCTCGCGGCGCGGGGTGCCGCTGCCGTCGAACGTGGTCGCGGTCGGCGAGGTCGGGCTCGCGGGCGAGATCCGGCGGGTCAACTCGGTCGGCCGCCGGGTCGCCGAGGCGGCGCGGCTGGGCTTCGACCACGCACTCGTCCCGCCGGACTCGGGCCCGCTGCCGCGCGGGGTGAAGACCACCGTGGTACCTGACATCAAGTCGGCACTGCGGGTACTGAGAGGTGGTCGTTGATGTTCTTCGAAGCGGCGCAGCCGCTTAGCCCACACAAGCAGGCCGACCACCCCCGCAAATGAGTGCACAGATCCACGTGAACGAGCAGCTGCGCGCCACGCTCGCCTGGCTCGCGCCGGGCACGGCGCTGCGCGACGGACTGGAGCGCATCCTGCGCGGGCGCACCGGCGGGCTGGTCGTGCTCGGCTACGACGAGACCGTGGAGTCGCTGTGCGACGGCGGGTTCCACCTCGACGTCGAGTTCAGCGCCACCCGGCTCCGCGAGCTGTCCAAGATGGACGGTGCGGTGGTGCTGTCCACGGACGCGACCCGGATCGTGCGGGCCAACGTGCAGCTGGTGCCGGACGCGGCGATCCCGACCGAGGAGTCCGGCACCCGGCACCGGTCGGCCGAGCGGACCGCGATCCACACCGGTTACCCGGTGGTGTCGGTCAGCCAGTCGATGAGCATCATCAGCCTCTACTTCCAGGGCCACCGGCACGTGCTGATCGGCTCGCCGGACATCCTCTCCCGCGCGAACCAGGCACTGGCCACCCTGGAGCGCTACACCGCCCGGCTGACCGAGGTCGCCCAGGCGCTGTCCGCGCTGGAGATCGAGGACTACGTGACGCTGCGGGACGCGATGACCGTGGTGCAGCGGCTGGAGATGGTGCGCCGGATCGCCGACGAGATCGAGGGCGACGTCGTCGAGCTGGGCCAGGACGGCAGGCTGATCGAGCTCCAGCTCGACGAGCTGGTCGGCACCAAGCGCGACTCCGACACCCGCGACCGCATCGACGTCGACCGCGAGCTGATGGTGCAGGAGTACCTGCCCACCAGCGGCGAGATGCCGACCTCCGCGCAGGTCGCGGCGGCGCTGGCCAAGCTCGACGGGACCGAGCTGCTGGACCTGACCGCGATCGCCGGGGCGTTCGGCTACGAGCCCGCGCCGGAGGCCCTCGACCAGCACCTCGAACCGCGCGGGTACCGGCTGCTGGCCCGGGTTCCGCGGCTGCCCGCGGAGGCCCGCAAGCAGCTCGTCGAGCACTTCGGCTCGCTGCAGAACCTGCTCGCGGCCACCGCCGACGACCTGCGCGAGGTGGAGTCGATCGGGGACGGCCGGGCCCGGATGGTCCGCGAGGGCCTCTCCCGGCTCGCCGAGACGTCCATAATGGACCGCTACGCCTGAGCGCGGTTTTCCGAAAGCAGCGGCAGCCGCCTGAGCCTCAGCTGATCAGCCGGAACGGCACCGGGGCGCTCTTGAGGTCGCCGAGCTTGGCCACCAGCAGGTACGGCCCGGCGGGCGCGATCTGCTGGAGGGGCAGGCACTCCGGTGTCGAGGCGAGCCCCACCCAGTGCACGTCGTTGTGCACCGACTGGCCCGGTTGCAGCAGCGGCGCTTCGTTCGTCGTCTCGCGGTAGCAGTCGTTGCTGGACCAGACGTGCTTGCCGTCCGGCGTGGTGACGACCAGCTCGCGCAGGTCGCGGCTGGTGTCGCGGTAGCAGGGCTCGCGCCCGTCGTTGATCGTCACGATGCGCAGGCCGATCCGGTCGCCGACGCGGAACTCGGGCTTGAGCGGTTCGGCGACGACCCTGGTGGTGGCGTCCGCGCACGCGCCCGGCTCCGGCGGCGGGAGCATCTGCACCGCGGCCCGCGGTGGCTCGGTGCCGACGCTCGCGATCACCGCCCACCCGGCCAGGGCGAGCACCAGCACCGCGACCGACAGCGCCACCGCGCGGCGTCGCCAGTACACCGCGGGCGGGAGCGGTCCGGTCGGATCCAGCACGTCATGGACCGTAACCCGAACGCTACTCCCGGTAGTCGATCCGACACTCACCCGTTCAGGGGTATCCTGAAATGTGGCGTTGACCAGTAATCACTTGTCAGCGGACGGGTTCGGGTATTCGCTCGTCCGAACGACCCGCGCCGCGAAGCCGCGGTGGCCAACGACGTCCCCCAGTCATCAGGAGGAGCATTGACCGCCAGCGACGAGATCCTGCGCCGCAACGCACTGCACGTGCGCGGCGCCGAGGATCGCAACCTGCCCACCGAGCCCTCGCTCCGGGTGGCCATCGTGACCTGCATGGACTGCCGGATCGACCTGTACGAGACGCTCGGCCTGCGCACCGGCGAGGCGCACGTGATCCGCAACGCCGGCGGCGCGGTGACCGACGACGTGATCCGCTCGCTCGCGGTCAGCCAGCGCAAGCTCGGCACCCGCGAGGTGATGCTGATGCACCACACCCGCTGCGGGATGGCGACCTTCACCGAGGGCGAGTTCAAGGACGAGCTGGAGCGCGAGACCGGGCAGCGGCCCGCGTGGTCGGTGGAGACCTACACCGACGCGGCGCAGGACGTCCGGCAGTCGATGGCGCGCATCCGGCGCAGCCCGTTCCTGGGGCTGACCACCAGCCTCCGCGGGTTCGTCAAGGACATCGACAACGGCGCGCTGACGGAGGTCTTCGAGTCCGCGCCCGCCGAGCAGGCAGCGAGCTGACGGTTTTCCGGCGCCTGGCCCGAAAACCGGGCCAGGCGCCGGCGCGTCGGGCACGGCTGGCAGGATTCCGGGTGCTATGGAGACCCGGAACACGACGGCCGGAACCGTGAACCCGACCGAGCTCATCGAGTGGTTCGACGCGACCGCCCGGCCGCTGCCGTGGCGGGCGCCGGACGTCACCGGCTGGGGCGTGCTGGTCAGCGAGACCATGCTCCAGCAGACCCCGGTCGCCCGGGTGCAACCGATCTGGGAGGAGTGGATGGCGCGCTGGCCGCGCCCCTCCGACCTCGCCGCCGCGAGCCAGGCCGAGGTGCTGCGCGCCTGGGGCAAGCTCGGCTACCCGCGCCGCGCGCTGCGCCTGCACCAGGCCGCGGCGACGATCGCCGCCGACCACGGCGACGTCGTCCCCGCCGACGTCGACACCCTGCTGGCGCTGCCCGGCATCGGCGCCTACACCGCTCGCGCGGTGGCGGCCTTCGCCTACGGCAGGCGCGCGCCGGTGGTCGACACCAACGTCCGCCGGGTGGTCGCGCGCGCGGTCCACGGCGCGGGCGACGCGGGCCCGCCGTCGACGAACCGCGATCTCGCCGACGTCGACGCGCTGCTGCCCACCGCCGACGCGGAGGCGGCGCGGATGTCGGCGGCGCTGATGGAGCTGGGCCAGGTGGTGTGCACCGTCCGCTCCCCGGTCTGCGACCGCTGCCCGATCGCGCACGACTGCGCGTGGCAGCACGCGGGACGCCCCGCCTACGCGGGACCGCCGAAGAAGGTCCAGAAGTTCGCGGGCACCGACCGCCAGGTGCGCGGCAAGCTGCTGGACGTCCTGCGCGGCACCGAAGGGCCGGTCACCAGGGAGCAGCTGGACGCGGTCTGGTCCGACGCCGGACAGCGGGACCGCTGCCTGGACTCGCTGCTGGTCGACGGGCTGCTGGAGCAGACCGACGACGGCCGGTTCGCGCTGCCCGGCGAGCACTGATGGCCCAGGCGCTGGAGCTGTTCTTCGACGACTCCGCCGAGCGGGCGGTGCGGGAGCTGTGGCGCAGGCTCGACGACCGCGGCGTGCCGAGCGCGGGCAGCCGCGGGGGCAGGCCGCACGTGACGTTGGCGGTCGCGGGCGCGATTCCCGCCTCGGCGCGCCGGAATCTCCGCTCCGAGCTGGAGCTGCTGTCGATCCCCGATCTCTGGCTGCACACGCTGGGCACGTTCCCCGGCGGTGATTCGGCGCTGCTGCTGGGTGCCGTCGTCGACACCGAACTGCTCGCGGTGCACTCGGCCGTGCACGACGTCCTCGCGGGCAAGGTCACCGCGCCGTCGGCGTACTACTTCCCCGGCGCGTGGATCCCGCACTGCACGCTCGCGCAGGGCCTCACCGCGGCCCAGCTCGCGGCGGGATTCGCCGAGCTCGCGCCGCCGGAAGCGGTTCGCGCGCCGATCGCGGAGGTCGGCGTGACCGACACCCGGACCGGCGAGACCGAGGTCCTGCTGACCCGCTGACACGGCCGGAGATCACCCCAACGGGCGATGCGGGCGCGATGTTCCACAGTGGACGCCGCCGGTGGCTGATGCTACGAGTTGCCCGCTTCCGCGCGGGCAGCCACTTTGGATCGGTCAGCGACGTGAGGAGCCCGATGGACATCGACGGCGCCGACTTCCTCGCCAGGGGCATCACCGCCATCGGCCCCGAGGGCATCGTGTTCGAGGGCATCGACCTGCGCGTCCGGCCGGGCGAGCTCGGCGTGCTGACCGGACCCGGCGGCAGCGGCAGGACCGCGATGCTGCTCGCGCTCTCCGGCAGGCTCCGGCTCGCCTCCGGGCACCTGGAGGTGTCCGGGCACGTGCTGCCGTCGCAGGCGAGGGCGGTGCGGCAGCTGGTGCTGCCCGCCCGGCTGCGCCCCGGTTTCGAGCTCGACGAGCAGCACACGGTGCGCGGGGTGATCACCGAGCGGCGGCTGATCAGCGGGATCAGCAGGCCCGCCGTCGACGAACTGCTCGCGAGGGTCGGCGTCGACCCGTACCCGTCCGACCTGATCTGGGAGCTGCACCCGGCCGAACGGCTGCTGCTGTCCATCGCGCTGGCAGCCGCCGCCGCGCCCGCGGCGATCGTGGTCGACGACGTGGAGGCCGGGCTCACCGCGGCCGGGCGGACCCGGGTGTGGACGGCGCTGCGGCTGCTGGTGCAGACCGGGATGACGGTGATCGCCAGCAGCACCGAGGCGCCGTCCGGGGACGCCGTGGTGATCCGGTTGCCGCGGCCCGAGTACGACGAACCGACCGATGTCCTGGCCTGGGGCGGAGGTGGCTGGTGAAGGCGATCCGGCTGGCATGGCTGGAGCTGCGGCGCTTCCGCGGACCGCTGCGGCGGTTGGTGCCGGTGGTGCTGATCCTGGTTCCGCTGCTCTACGGCGGGCTCTACCTGTGGTCGAACTGGGACCCCTACGGCAGGCTCGACACGGTCCCGGTGGCGGTGGTCAACGCCGACCGGCCGGTGGACGCCAACGGCGAGCACATCGACGCGGGCGACCAGTTCGTCCGGCAGCTCAGGGCGAACCGCATCTTCGACTGGCACTTCACCGACTCCGCCGACGCCCGCCGGGGGCTGGAGCACGGTCGCTACTACTTCACGATCGAGGTGCCGCCGGAGTTCAGCTCGAAGCTCGCCAGCGCCGCCGAGGCCGATCCGAAGCGGGCCGAGCTGCTGATCACCAAGAACGACGCGAACGGCTACATCGCCGGGATCATGGCCGACACGGTCAAGTCCGAGCTGCAGAACCAGATCAACGCGGCCGCGCACGCGACCTACGCGCGGGCGCTCTACGGGGAGCTGGACCAGGCCAGGGAGAAGCTCCAGCTCGCGTCGCAGGCGTCGAAGGACCTGGTCAAGGGCACCGAGCTGAGCCAGCAGGGCACGGCGGCGATGACCAGGGGGCTGGGCGGGGTGCGGGACGGCGCGGGCCGGATCTCGCGCGGGGTCGGCGACATCTCGGAGGCCACCGCCGAACTGGACGCCAAGCTCGACGACGTCACCGACTTCACCGCCGATCGGCTGCCGGGCGCGGTCAACTCGCTGGTCAACGCCAGCAGCACGGCGGTCAGCAGCCTCAGCTCGATCAAGACCGCGACCGGGTTCATCCGCGACCGCGCGGGGAGCGGCGTGGCCGATCTCGAAGAGCTGGGCCGGAAGTTCCCGGCGGTCGCCGAGGACGAGGTCTACAAGCGCGCGCTGGACAACGCGCGCAAGCTCGCCGACGCCACCGCGACCGCCGACAGCGACGCGCAGCAGGCGCTGCGCACGGCGCAGGACGCGAACAAGCAGGCCCTCGCGTTGCAGCGGGACATCGAGCCGTTGCAGAAGCACGTCCGGGAGAGCACGGCGCCGATGGACAAGCTGACCTCGGGTACCTCGGAGCTTTCCGGCGGAGCGAACGGGGTGACCAGCGGGCTGAGCACGCTGGTGGCCAGCAGCGGTGTCCTCAAGACGGGCGCCGACCAGCTCAACGACGGCGCCAAGCGGCTGGAGAACCTGATCAACGGTGGGCTGCAGCGGATCCCGCCGACGAACCCGACGCAGGTGGCCCACGCCGCCGACGTCCTCGGATCGCCGACGACGATCGAGACGGTCAACCTCAACCCGGCCAAGGTCTACGGGCGCGGCCTGGCGCCGTTCTTCTTCTCGATCGCCCTGTGGGTGTTCGGGCTGTTCGCGTACCTGCTGCTCAAGCCGGTCAACACGCGCGCGCTGGCGAACCGGGTCGGCGCCGCGACGATCACCTTCGCCGGGTTCCTGCCCGCGGCGGCGCTGGGGATCATCGGCGGCATGGTGCTGTACGCGGCGGTCGACTTCGGGCTCGGGCTCCAGCCCGTGCACGTGCTGTGGACGCTCGGGCTGGTGGCTCTGGCAGCGACGGCGTTCGTGGCCATCGACCACTTCCTGCGCACCGCGCTGGGCGCCGTCGGTGATCTGCTGTCGCTGGTGCTGCTGATCGTCCAGCTCACCGCCAGCGGCGGCCTGTACCCGATGGAGACCACTCCGGCGCCGTTCCAGGCGATCCACCCGTACCTGCCGATGACCTACCTGGTCGACGGCCTGCGGGTGACGATCTCCGGCGGCCTGGAGGAGAACCTGCTGCGCGACGCGGTCGTGCTCGCCGGGTTCCTCGTGGTTTCGCTGTTCCTGACGACTTTCGCCGTGATGCGGCAGCGGACCTGGACCATCGGGAGGCTGCACCCGCAGTTGGAGCTCTGAGCACGGCTCGATCGACCGCGCGCGGTATTTCTATACCGGCAACCGGTACAGTGCCGGTATAGAAATACCGACACACCGAGCAAGTGAGGTACTCGTGATCGAGCTGAAGACGCCCGCGGAGGTCCAACGGATGCACGTGGCCGGGCGTTTCGTGGCCGAGGTGCTCTCCGAGGTCGGCGAGCTCGCCGACGTGGGCGTCAACCTCCTCGACCTGGAGCACCACGTTCGCGGCATGATCAAGCAGCGCGGGGCGGAGTCGTGCTACTGGGACTACGCGCCGTCCTTCGGCCGGGGCCCGTTCCGCAACGTCATCTGCCTGTCGGTAAACGACGCCGTCCTGCACGGGCTGCCCCACGACTACGCGCTGCGCGATGGCGACGTGCTCACCGCGGACCTCGCGGTCAGCGTCGACGGCTGGGTGGCCGACTCGGCACGCACGGTCGTCGTCGGGACCGCCGCCGAGGAGGACCTGCGGATCATCCGCGCCACAGAGGAAGCGCTGGAGGCGGCGATCGAGGTGGCGCGTCCGGGCAACCGCCTTGGCGACATCTCCGCGGCCATCTGGGCGGTGGCCCGCGACTACGGCTATCCGGTCAACGACGAGTACGGCGGCCACGGCCTCGGCCGCACCATGCACGAGGGGCCCCACGTCCCGAACAGGGGCCGGGCGGGGCGCGGCCTCACGCTCCGGCCGGGGCTGACCCTCGCGCTGGAACCCTGGTTCGCCCGCACGACCGACCGGATCGTGCACGACGCCGACGGCTGGACCATCCGGTCGGCCGACGGCTCGCGCACGGCGCATTCCGAGCACACGGTCGCCATCACCGAGGACGCCGCCTTGGTGCTCACCCGGCGCGAATCGGAAACCCAGCGGCCGTAGTGCTGTTTCCGCGCTGATTTATTGAATTGCCAGGAACTGTTGAGTTCGAAAAAGCGGTGTTCTCCGGTTGTTCGATGTTCACCGGCTCTTTTCCGGGCCGGGCTCGTTGGCGACAGTGGCCCGGACGCGGGCTAGGCTGGCGGTATGGCAGTTGTGAAGATCAACGCGATCGAGGTTCCCGAGGGCAAGGGCCCCGAGCTGGAGAAGCGGTTCGCCGACCGGCACGGTTCGGTGGACGACGCGCCGGGCTTCCTGGGCTTCGAGCTCCTGCGCCCGGTCGGCGGCGAGACCCGGTACTTCGTCTACACCAAGTGGGAGACCGAGGAGGACTTCCAGAACTGGGCCAAGGGCGGCGCGAAGGAGGCGCACGCCCGCGAGAGCAAGAACCCGGTGGCCACCGGCGCGAACCTGCTGGAGTTCGAGCTGGTCCTGGAAAGCCACAAGTGACGGTCTGCCCTGCGGCCCGGGCCCGCGCTCGGCCCGGGCCGCA
Organism: Saccharopolyspora taberi; assembly: GCF_039534165.1. Classification (NCBI taxonomy): domain Bacteria; kingdom Bacillati; phylum Actinomycetota; class Actinomycetes; order Pseudonocardiales; family Pseudonocardiaceae; genus Saccharopolyspora; species Saccharopolyspora taberi. The sequence goes on from NZ_BAAAUX010000013.1 coordinate 53,041, forward strand.
GGGCCGCATCCCGCGCCCTTCGCGCTGATCACGCCGCGCCACCTGGGCCCTGATCGAGCCCTGCGGCCGGGCCCTGATCGAGCCCCGCAGCCGGACACTGATCGACCCGCACGTCGGGCCGGCTCCCGCGCCGAACGCGGATTCCCCCAGCGCGCATTTCGCGCGATCTTCCCCCACTCACTGCGGTCCCGCACGGCCCGATCCGTTCTGCCCGCGTTTCACCCTGTGCAATGCGGGAATTATTGGTGTAGACCAATGGCCGCAACTTGAGCCGCTGAACAGCCGAATTCCGTCCGCATTCCGGTGAGCCCGGATTAGCCTCCTGTCGTCTTCGCTGATCAACCACCACGAAGAAATCGGGAGACGACCATGACGTGGAGCAGGAGAGCATTCTTGGGCGGAATCGGCGTCGCCGCCGCTGCCACCTTCGCCGGCCGGACCGCCCCGAGGGCCACCGCCGCACCCGCCGTCGACTGGGAGGCGCTGCGGGCGAACCTCGGCGGACAGCTGTTCCTGCCCGGCGAACCCGGTTTCGACACCGCCCGGCTTCCCTTCAACAAGCTGTACGACTCGAACATCCCGGCCGCCGTGGCGCGGTGCGCTTCCGTCGCCGACGTCCAGGCGTGTCTCGACGCGGCGGGAACCCGCGTGCCGCTGGCCGCCCGCAGCGGCGGCCACAGCTACGCCGGCTACTCCGTCCCGCCGGACGGGCTCGTGGTGGACGTGGCGGATCTGTCCGCAGTGGACGTCCAGGGCGACCTGGTGACGGTCGGCGCGGGCGCCAGGATCGGCGACGTCTACACCGCGGTCGCCGGGGCCGGGCGGGCGCTGCCCGGCGGGACGTGCAGCAGCGTCGGCGTCTCGGGCCTGACCCTCGGCGGCGGAATCGGCGTGCTGACCCGCAAGTACGGCCTCACCTGCGACCACCTGACCGCCGCCGAGGTCGTCACCGCCGACGGCCATGTGCGCACTGCCTCCCCAGGCAGCGAACCCGACCTGTTCTGGGCCTTACGCGGTGGCGGCGGCGGGAACTTCGGCATCGTCACGTCGATGACCTTCCGGACCGACCCGGCGCCCGGGGTCACGGTCTTCTCGCTGCCGTTCGGCACCGGTGCGCCGGCGGCGGTGCTCGGCGCGTGGCAGTCGTGGATCGCCGCCGCGCCGCCGGAGATGTGGGCGAACGTGCTGCTGTTCGGCGGCCCCCAGCCGGAGATCCGGATCGGCGGCTGCTTCGTCGGCGGCGCGCCGGAGGCCACCGCCCTGCTCGACGACCTCGTCCGCCGCGCGGGCGTCGAGGTGCCCGACCGGATGGTGCGCGAGACGACCTACCTCGAAGCGATGCGGCACTTCGGCACCGACGGCTCCCGCGGCGCGTACGTCGCGTCCTCCCGGATCATCGGCGCCCCGGCCGATCCGGACGCGGTCGTGGAGCTGAGCAGGAAGCACCCGGGCAGCCTGCTGATCATCGACCCGCTGGGCGGCGCGGTGTCCGAAGTGGACTCGACGGCGACCGCGTTCCCGCACCGCGACGCGCTGGCCGCGGTGCAGGTCTACGCGGACACGACGGTCGAGGACGAGCCCGCGACGCGGGCGATGGTGCACGAGATGGTGACCGCGCTCGAAGGCATGGGCGTCGGCAACGGGTACGTGAACTACATCGACCCGGACCTGCCGAACTGGCAGCAGGCGTACTACGGGCCGAACCTGGCGCGGCTCCAAGGGGTTTCGCGCACGTTCGACCCGCAGGGCGTGTTCCGCTTCCCGCAATCGGTCTGAGGGAACCGCCAAGCAGGACGAGTCTGCGAATCCAGGTCTCAGCCCGGCACGACGACGTGGGCCAGCACGGCCCGGTGGTCGGCCCCGGCGACCTCGAACGTCCGGTAGTCCTGCACCGCGATCCCGTCGCTGATCAGCACGTGGTCGATGGTCACCGGCGGCGGAGCGAGCCAGGTGTCCCGGACCGGCCAGGTCGGGCTGAGCCCGGAACCGGTGATCGCCGCCGCGTCGCGGTAGCCGCGGGTCAGCAGGGCGCCCAGCGGGCTGTGGTCGAGGGTGGCGTTGAAGTCGCCGGCCAGTACGCGGGGCGTCTTCCCCGCGTGCGGCAGGGCGTTCAGCTCCCGCACCCAGTCGCCGTTGGAGTCCGAACCGACCGGGATCACCGGGTGCACGGCCACCACTTCCACGTCCCGCGGCCCCGGAACGTCGACCAGCGCCGAGGGCTGGCGCATCGTCGTCGGCGGCACGAGCGAGAGCTCCCGCAGCGGGAAGCGCGACGCGATCCCGCTGCCTTCAGCGCCGGCGTGGTCCTGGAAGACCCGGTGCGGCAGCAGCGAGCGCAGCCCGGCCGCGTCCAGCGCCTCGACCTCGTCCGGGGTGAGCTCCTGGAGGCTGAGCACGTCGACCTGGTTGTCGCGCACCAGCTCGACCACGCGGACCGGGTCGGCCTCTCCGAAGTAGAGGTTCGCCGACAGCACCCGCAGCGGGACGCCCTGGACCGGCGTCGGCGAGTCCGGGATCGCGCGCGGGACGACGGTCGTCACCAGCGCCACCGCGACCGCGCCGACCACCAGCGCGGTCAGCCAGCGGCGCAGCACCAGCGCCAGCAGGGTCACCACCAGCCCGAGCGGGACCGCGTACGGGGTGAGCGCGACCAGCGCGGCGGTGTACCGGTTGGAGTCCAGGTCGGCCAGCGGCAGCGCGGCCCAGGCGACGAACCCCGACCCGAGCACCACCAGCAGCGCCGTGACCTTCGCGGACTTGCGCCGCACCGGCGGCTGCTCGGCCGGTTCGAGCTCGGTGAGCGTCTGGTCCACATCTCCCCCTGTCAGCCGCTGACAGCTCGTGTCATCCGGGTCACCCAGCCTGTCAGCGCGCTGTGCGCCCGATGTCAGCAGTCCCCCCGAAAGTAGGACGCAGTGCCCGACAGGGAGGTTTCATGTCATTCGCGATCCAGGCAGAGGGCCTGGTCAAACGCTTCGGCGACACCACCGCGCTCGCCGGGATCGACCTCGAGGTGCCCACCGGCACGATCCTCGGGGTGCTCGGCCCGAACGGCGCGGGCAAGACCACGGCGGTGCGGATCCTGGCGACCCTGCTGCGGCCCGACGCCGGGCGGGCCGTCGTCGCCGGGCACGACGTGGCGCGCGAACCCGTCTCGGTCCGCGCCCGGATCGGGCTCACCGGCCAGTACGCCTCGGTCGACGAGGAGCTGAGCGGGCTGGAGAACCTGGTGCTCATCGGCAGGCTGCTGGAGCTTTCGCGCCGGGACGCGCGGGCGCGCGCGACCGAGCTGCTCGAACGCTTCGACCTCACCGACGCCGCGAGCCGGGCGATCCGCACCTACTCCGGCGGCATGCGCCGCAGGCTCGACCTGGCCGCCAGCCTGGTCGGCCGCCCGGACGTGCTGTACCTGGACGAGCCGACCACCGGACTGGACCCGCGCAGCCGCAACCAGGTGTGGGACCTGGTCCGCACCCTGTCCGACGAGGGCGTGACGGTGCTGCTGACCACCCAGTACCTGGAGGAGGCCGACCAGCTGGCGGACCGGATCAGCGTGATCGACCGGGGCCGCGTGGTCGCCGACGGCCGCGCCGACGAGCTCAAGCGGCGCACCGGCGGCCAGACGCTCCAGGTCCGCCCGTCCGACCTGTCCGACCTGCCGGTGGTGCGCGGCCTGCTCGCCGAGCTGACCGACGCCGCGCCGCACGTCGACGAGGACACCGGGCTGCTGACCGCGCCGGTCGACGACCCGGTGCTGCTGTCCACGCTGGTCCGCAGGCTCGACGACGCCGGGATCACGGCCGACGAGCTGGCGCTGCGGCTGCCCAGCCTGGACGAGGTCTTCCTCGCGATCACCGGCCAGCCGACCTCCGAGGAGAACGCCGCATGACCACGACCCTGGAAGCACCCGCCCCGGCGGCCACCGCCGCGCCACCCACCCGCATCGGGCCGCTGCGCACGATCCGGCACGGGCTGACGCTGGCCGGGCGCAGCATCCTCAAGATCCGCAAGTCGCCCGCGGGCCTGCTCGACGTCACGCTCCAGCCGATCCTGTTCCTGGTCATGTTCGTCTACCTGTTCGGCGGCGCGATCAACCACGGCGACACCACCGGCTACCTGCACATCACGCTGCCCGGCGTGCTGGCGATGAACATGGTCTTCGCCAGCCTGGGCACCGGCATGCAGCTCAACACCGACATCACCAAGGGCGTGTTCGACCGGTTCCGCAGCCTGCCGGTGGCCCGTTCCGCGCCGCTGATCGGCGCCGTGCTCGGCGACGTCGTGCGGTACCTGGTGTCGATCGCGGTGCTGCTGCTGGTGGCGACCCTGATGGGCTTCCGGATCCGGACCGACGTGGCGTCGGTGGCGCTGGCGATCGTGGTGGTGATCGCGTTCGCGCTGGCCATGTGCTGGATCTCGGTGTTCCTGGGCATGCTGGTCAAGAGCCCGCAGGCGCTGCCCGGCGTGGCGATGTCGTTCATGTTCCCGCTGACCATGGGCAGCAACGTGTTCGTGCCCACCGAGACCATGCCCGGCTGGTTGCAGGCGTGGAACTCGGTCAACCCGGTCACCAAGCTCGCCGACACCGCGCGCGGGCTGATGATCGGCGGACCGGTCGCCGGGCCGCTGACCGCGACCCTGATCTGGATGGTCGTGCTGGTCGCGGTCTTCTTCCCGCTGGCCATGTGGGCCTACCGCCGCCGGGTCTGACCCGGCGCCCCGGCCGCCGGTGCGATTCGGGGCGCACCGGCGGCGGTCCGGGCGGGCTCTCCCCACGGGGAACGGGGAGGGCCCGCCCCCGGCGCGAATTGTCTCGGCGGCCCGAATGGCCGGTGCGTCCTACACTGCCGGTGTCGATTGACAATTCGGGACGAGCGGGTTCACCGCGGTCTCGTGCTATTCGGGCGGGGGTGGACCGATGGCCGAGCAAAACCAACGTCGACCAGGTTATCGACAAGGGCTGGGCGGCGAAATGCTCGCCGAATTCCTGGGGACTTTCGTGCTGATCCTGCTGGGCTGCGCGTCGGTCGCGGTGGCCGTGGCCGGGCTTCCCGGTTCCGGCAGGCAGGAAGTGGCGTTCGGACCGGCGAACTGGCTGATCATCGCCTTCGGCTGGGGGTTCGCCGTGGTGTTCGGCGTCTACGTCGCGGGCGGGGTCAGCGGCGCCCACATCAACCCAGCGGTGACGCTCGCGTTCGCGGTGCGGCGGGCGTTCCCGTGGGTCAAGGTCGTGCCGTACTGGATCGCGCAGCTGGTCGGGGCGTTCCTGGCAGCCGCGCTGGTTTACTCGGTGTACAGCTGGGCGATCGACGCGTTCAACACCAAGGCGGGCGTGGCCCGCGACCAGTCGCTGGACACCTTCGCGATCTTCGCGACGTTCCCGGCGAAGTACTTCGACGGTTCCTGGTGGGGCCCGCTGCTCGACCAGGTGGTGGGCACCGGCGTCCTGGTGATGCTGATCTTCGCGCTGATCGACAACCGGAACACGGCGCCCGCGGCGAACCTCGGCCCGTTCCTGATCGGAATGGTTGTCACCACGATCGGACTGACGTTCGGGCCCAACGCCGGATACGCGATCAATCCGGCTCGCGATTTCGGCCCGCGGCTGTGGACGTTCTTCACCGGTTGGGGTGATATCGCGCTGCCTGGGAGTTACCAGTGGTTCAGCGCTTATTTCTGGATTCCGATCGTCGGGCCTTTGGTCGGGGCCGTGATCGGGGCCGTCGTGTACGACTTGTTCATCGGGCACGTCGTTGCCGCTCGCGTTTCCGGGCCCGAGCCCGGGCGGGTGGGGGATTAGGGGGCTGCTCGGGTCTCCGGGTTGGGGGCGGAGCGGCTCTGCCGGTTCGGGGCGAAGCGGCTCTGCCGGTTCGGCTGCGGTTTCGTGGGTGGTTTCTGGGGTCCTCGCCGGCCCCAGACCCCTGGCAGGTCTCCGGGATGAGTCTCCGCTGTCCGCTGCGGTTCGGTTGGGGTGGTTCTCATCCCGTCGACCTCCACGGAGGGCTATCAGACCGCGTCAAGGGGGCCGTTCTGCTTGGGCGCTGCGGTTTGTGCGTTGGTGCCCCCTTGACACGGCCTGATCGGGCTTTGCCAGGTCGACGGGATGAGAACCAAACCCCGCCCTTGTAGGTGGGGGCATTTGCTGGGCGCGTTGGGTGCTTCGGGTTCTCGTCCCGCACCTCACCGCACCGCTTCGCGGAGCGCGGCGAGGGCCTCCTCGTGCGGCAGCGCCGCTCCGCGGGCGCGCTCCGCGCGCAGCTCCGGGGTGTCGAGCTTCGCTCGGAGCGCGCGGATCTCGGGGTCGCCCTCGTCCAGGAGGCCGCGCAGTGCGACGGCCACTCCGAGCATCCTGGCCGCTTCGGCCTGGTCGCCTTCGGCGAACAGGACCAGGGCCGCGTTCTCCGCCAGCAGGGCCATCAGCGGCATCACCGGCAGTTCCATCGCGACCTCGACCGCTCGGCGGATGCGGTCGCGGGCGGCCGGGAGGTCGTCGGAGTCGAGTTCGAGCCTGGCTTCCGAAGCGAACATCAGCTGGGCCGCCGGGTGGTTGTCGCCGGGGGAGCTGGTCAGGCATTCCGCCGCCTTGGCGAAGCAGGTTCGGGCCTGGTCGTGGTCGCCCGCGAGTCTCGCCGTGTCGCCCAGGGCCGTCAGCGCTGTGACCCGGTTGAAGATCGCGTAGCCCGACTCGGCCACGGCTGCCGCCTCCTCCAGCCTTCGCCTGCCTTCGGCGAGGTTGCCCGAGCGCACGTGTTCCATTCCGATCCGGACCGTCGTCGGCACGATGTCCTCGCTCGCCCGCAGCTGGCGCAGCGACGCGGCCGACTCCTCCAGCGCCTCGATGGCTCCGGCGTGGTCGCCGCGCAGGCCCCGGAACCCCGCGAGGCTGCCGATGCTCTGCGCGATCCCCCAGCGGTCGCCGACCTCGCGGAACGCCCGGACCGACGCCCGCATGTCCTCCTCCGCCGCGGCCGGGTCGCCGCGGTGCTCGGCGCCGAACCCGCGGGCGAACGTGCCCGCCGCGCGTGCCCACGGGTCCGGGTGGGCGAGCGCCCGCTGGACCGAGTCCGCCATCGCCTCGTGATCACCGACCATCATCCAGGCCACCGGTTCCATCACCGCCGCGTGCAGGTAGCGGCGCATCGCACCGGAGTCGCGGACCCTGGTCACCGCGTCGCGGGTCCGCTCGGTCCAGCCCTTCTTGTCCGCCATCACCGCGCGCATCAGCTCGACCAGCGCCCGCGCGTCGGCGGGCGCTTGCCCGGGCAGCGCCGACGCCGCGTCCAGCCTCGCCGTCAGCTCCCCCTGCCGGGCCGACATCGACCAGTACCAGGCCAGCGCCGCGCAGAACCGGACCGCGCGGTCGGCGTCCTCGGTGCTGATCGCCCAGTGCAGCGCGATCAGCACGTTGTCCTGATCCGCGTCTAGCCGCTGGAGCCACTCGATCTGGTCCGCGGTGTGCAGTCCCGCCGCCGCCCGCTCCGACGCGGCCAGGAAGTGCTCCGCGTGCGCGGTCCGGACGCGGTCGCGCTCCCCGGCCTCCACCAGCCGGTCGTCGCAGTAGGCCCGCACGGTCTCCAGCATCCGGTAGCGGTCACCGTCGACCGCCTCCACGAACGACTTCTCCACCAGCGAAGCGAGCACGTAGAACACGTCCTCGGCGGGCAGCTCGGCGTCCCCGCACACCTCGGCTACCGACTCCGGGCGCACCGCACCGGCGAACACCGACAGCCTCCGCGCCAGCACCCGCTCCGGCTTCTCCAGCAGGTCCCAGCTCCACTCCACGACCGCGCGCAGCGTCCGGTGCCGGGGCATCGAGGTCCGGTTGCCGCTGGTCAGGAGCCGGAACCGGTCGTCGAGCCGGGCCGCGACCTGGCGCACGCCCATCGCCCGCAACCGGGCCGCGGCGAGCTCGATCGCCAGCGGCATGCCGTCCAGCCTGCGGCAGATCTCCACCACGTCGCCGATCGTGCGCTCGTCGAGCGCGAAGTCCGGTCGCGCCGCGCGCGCCCGGTCGGCGAACAGCCGGACCGCGTCGGAGTCCTCCGGCGCCCCGCCGTCGGGCAGCCCGAGCGGACCGACCGGCAGCAGCGCCTCCCCGGTCAGCGCCAACGGCTCCCGGCTGGTCGCCAGCACCCGCAGCCCCGGGCACCACCCCAGCAGCTCGTGCACGAACTGCGCGGCGGCACCGATGACGTGCTCGCAGTTGTCCAGCACCAGCAGCCCCGGCCCCGCCGAGAACACCTCGACCAGCCTGGTCAGCGCGTCGGTGTGAGCGGTCTCCAGCAGCCGCCCGTCGCGGACGCCGACCGCTGTCAACACCGCCGACACCAAGTCCTCGTCCTGCCGGACCGGGGCCAGCTCCACGAACCACCGCCGCCCGGACGTCCCCGCGGCGGTCTCCACCGCCAGCCGCGTCTTGCCCGCTCCGCCCGGCCCGAACAGCGTCACCAACCGCGACCGCTCCAGCTCGGTCCGGACCTGCTCGATCTCGGTCTCCCGGCCGACGAAGCTGCTCAACCTGGTCGGCAGCACGAGCTCGGCGTCCTCCTTCGGATCCACGGACTCGCCGTGGAGCATCGCCGCGTGCAGCTCCTGGAGCTCCGGCGAAGGGTCCGTGCCGAGCTCGTCGGCCAGCCTGCGGCGCAGCCCGTCGTACGCGGCCAGCGCGTCCGCCCGCCGCCCGGCCGCGAGCAGGGCGCGCAGGTGCAGCGCCGCGAAGCGCTCGCTGGTCGGATGCGCGGCGCGCAGTCCGCCCAGCTCGGCGACCAGTTCCGAACCGCGCCCAGCGCGCAGGTCCGCCTCGACGCGGTCGGCGAGCGCGCTCAGGCGCAGCTCGGCGAGCCGTGCGGCCTCCGCCGCCGCGAACGGCGAGTCGACGAAGTCGAGGAGCGGTTCGCCGCGCCAGAGGCGCAGCGCCTCGCGGAGCGCCTCGGCCGCGGGCGCCGGACCGCCGTCGCGGAGCAGGCGGCGGCCTTCGGCGGCGAGCCGGGCGAAGCGGTGGACGTCGACGGAGTCGGCGTCCAGCTCCAGGGCGTAGCCCGTGGAGGTGGAGCGGAGCGGGACGTCGGCGGGGAGCGCGCGGCGCGCGCGGGAGACCAGGGACTGGAGGGCGTTGAGGGCGCCAGTGGGCGGGGCTGCGCCCCAGAGGTCGTCGATCAGGGTTTCGGTGGACGTGCTGCGGCCGGCGGCCAGCGCCAGGCGCGCCAGCAGCATCCGCACCCGCGCGCCGCCGATCTCGATCGGGCGGCCATCGGCCGCGAACAGCTGGAACGGTCCCAGCAACGCCAGACGCACGCCCCCCAGCTTCGCAGAGATCTCCGGGACCGCGCTGCCGGTTTCTCCGCCGCCGGACCGGCAGATCATGACGCAGATCACGCCCGCGACGGCGGCATCGGCCGCACCGGCTGGGATCATGGCGATAACGGACATACCGCCCGTCGTTTGGAGCCCGCCGATGCAGTCAGCCGTCCCCGCCGAACCAACGGGTTTCACCGCCTGGGTGATCGGCGTGATGGAGGCGCTCGGCGGACCCGGCGCGGGCCTGATCATCGCGCTGGAGAACCTGTTCCCGCCGATCCCCAGCGAGGTCATCCTGCCGCTGGCCGGCTTCACCGCCAGCCGCGGCGGGATGACCGTGCCGGGCGCGATCCTGTGGACCACGCTCGGCTCGCTGGTCGGCGCGCTCACCCTCTACGGCATCGGCGCCCGGCTCGGCCGGGAGCGCACCCGCGCGATCGCGGCGCGGATGCCGCTGGTCAAGCTCTCCGACGTGGACCGCACCGAGGCGTGGTTCGCCCGGCACGGGGTCAAGGCGGTGTTCTTCGGCCGGATGATCCCGCTGTTCCGCAGCTTCATCTCGCTGCCCGCGGGCGTCGACCGGATGCGGATCGGCACGTTCGTGCTGTTCACGACCCTGGGCAGCCTGCTGTGGAACACGGTGTTCGTGCTGGCGGGCTTCTACCTCGGGGAGAACTGGCACCTGGTCGAGCAGTACGCGGGCGTGCTGTCGAAGGCCGTGGTGGTGGCCGTCGTGCTCGGCCTGGTGTGGTTCGTGGTCAAGCGGGTGCGGGGCAACCGCGAGGAGCGGCGGGTCGCCGAGGCCCCGACCGAGCAGTTCGCCGCGGTCGGCGCCGACAACGCCCCCACCGAGCAGCTGCCCCGCGTGCGCTAGATGTTGCGGGTCAGGACGTTGGTGACGCTTGAGCTGGTCGCCGGGATCGGTTCGTGGCGATGATGAGGGCGCTGGCGGCGAGCGGGGGCAGTGCCCACAGTGCGGCGGTGAGGTAGCCGTCTTGGTCCGGCAGCATTGCGCCGTTCGGGGTGGTGGCCGCCAGCAGGAAGCCTGCGAGTGCGCTGCCGATGCTCATTCCGATGCTGCGGGCGATCTGGTTGATCGAAAGCACGCTGGCCGTTTCTTGTTGGGGCACGCCGACGAGGACGAGCTTGGGCATCACCGCGAAGACACCCCCGACGGCGAAGCCGAGCAGGGCGATCGCGCCGAGGACGGCGATGAGCGACTCGTCGGCGACGACGAACAGCAGTGCGCCGGCAACGGCGATCAGGAGCGAGAACGCGTACGTCCAACGTTCGGTGATGCGCGCGATGAGACGCGGAACTGATTTTCCTGCGACGAATCCGAGCAGCGAGAACGGGATCAGCGCTGCACCTGCGGCGACACCGGGAAGCGCGAATCCGTAGTTGGCATCGGCGGGGGTCTGCACGTAACGGGTGAACAGGCTGAACAGCAGGTACAACCCCGTCCCGGCCACGAGTACCGCCAGGTTCGCGCGCAGGACTGGCCCCTGACCGAGCAGCCGGAGGTCCACCAGTGGCGCCGTGGAGCGCAGTTCGACGAACGCCCACACGGCCAGGACCACGGCGGAACCGACGAGGAGACCACCGGTCAGCCACGCGGTCCCCCACACCGCGGGGTCGGCGATGACCAGAAGGAGCCCGAGGGTGCCGGCGGCGAGGAGCAGCGCCCCCGGGATGTCGATCCGGGGCAGCTTCCCGGGTGCCTCCGCGGGCAGTGCCCGCCAGGCGATGGCCAGCGCGGCGGCGGAAAGGAGGAATCCGAGTCCGTAGGCGGCGCGCAGTCCTGCGAGCTGGTCGAGAAGGCTGACCACCGGGTAGCCGACCCCGATGCCGACGGTCGACGCGACCGATAACGCGGCGATCGTGGACGCCGAGCGCTCCGGTGGCAGGTGCGCGCGGGCAACACTCATCAACAGCGCCCCAACCGCGACCGCGAGCCCCTGCAGTCCACGTCCGATCAACAACGCCGCGAACGGAAGCGGGAGCACCGTGAGCAGCCCACCCGCCATGACCAGGGCGAGGGTGGCCAGGATCGTGACCCGGCGGTACGGGCCGCTGCCAAGCCTGCCGAGAACCGGGCCCGCGATCGCGCCGCTGAACAACGTCACCGTCAACGTCCACTGCGCGGCATCCAGGGACACGTGCATTCCCGTGGCGACCGGAGTGATGAGCGGCGCTCCGACACTGCCGATCACCGCTCCGGCCAGCGCCGTGCAGACGAGGGCGACGCTCAGCCGTCCATCCCGCTGGGCTGCGACGTCGCTGCGGGCGCTCATCGGTTCGCCTCGGTCGATATATGCGCGAACAGACCCGGCTGGATCCGGGTGCGGACACCATCGGCCCACGCCGCGTCGACCTGCTCGACGCCCATCGCAGCACCGGCGTTCAGCAGCATCCCGAACGCGAGGAATGTCTTGACCGTCACCGGTTCGAGTCCGGTGCCGTCCTCGGCTGCCTCCCACATCCGTGCGAAGCACGCCCGCACCGCGGCCCTCACCGAGAGCGCATCCAGGCCGGTCCTCCCCTCACCCGCATGCCGTCGCTGACCTGCTCGAACGAAGCCTGAACGAGCTCCAGGAACAGTGCTTTCTTCGTCCCGAACATCCGGAAGACATACGCCTGGATGATCCCACGGCCGGGGTGGCGTCCGAGCACAGGTTCGCCGCGCTCATGACCTTCACGTCGTCGGCGAGCGGGTTCGCGCCAAACAGCCCCCTGAAACGAACGACGGCCCCGCCTCAACGGCGGGGCCCTCGTCAGCTGCGGCGGGTCACTCCTGGTCGGAGGAACCCTCCTGCTTGTCCTCGGACGAACCGGCGGAACCGGCCAGGTCGACCGGCGGCGCGTCTGGCACCAGCGACGGCTTCGCCTCACCGCGGAAGGTGAACTGGGCCTTGTCGTCGGAGCCCTCGCCGTCCCAGCCGTCGACGTCGACGATCACGATCTGACCGGGCTCGATCTCGCCGAACAGGATCTTCTCGGACAGCTTGTCCTCGATCTCGCGCTGGATGGTCCGGCGCAGCGGCCGGGCGCCCAGCACCGGGTCGAACCCGCGCTTGGCCAGCAGCTTCTTGGCCAGCGTGGTCAGCTCCAGCGACATGTCCTTGCCCTTGAGGGCCTTCTCCACCCGGCCGCCGAGCAGGTCGACCATCTGGATGATCTCGTTCTCGGTCAGCTGGTGGAAGACGATCACGTCGTCGATCCGGTTGAGGAACTCCGGCCGGAAGTGCTTCTTCATCTCCTCGTTGACCTTGTTCTTCATCCGCTCGTAGTTCGACTCGGTGTCGCTACCGGCGGAGAAGCCCAGGCCCACGGCCTTGGAGATGTCCTGCGTGCCGAGGTTCGAGGTGAAGATCAGCACCGTGTTCTTGAAGTCCACCGTGCGGCCCTGGCCGTCGGTCAGGCGACCGTCCTCCAGCACCTGCAGCAGGGTGTTGTAGATCTCCTGGTGGGCCTTCTCGATCTCGTCGAACAGGACCACGGAGAACGGCTTGCGGCGGACCTTCTCGGTGAGCTGGCCGCCCTCCTCGTAGCCGACGTAGCCCGGAGGGGCGCCGAACAGCCGCGAGGCGGTGTAGCGGTCGTGGAACTCGCCCATGTCGATCTGCACGAGCGCGTCGTCGTCACCGAAGAGGAACTCCGCCAGCGCCTTGGACAGCTCGGTCTTACCGACACCGGACGGACCGGCGAAGATGAACGAGCCGGACGGGCGCTTCGGGTCCTTCAGGCCCGCCCGCGTGCGGCGGATCGCCTGCGACACGGCCTTGACCGCGTCGTCCTGGCCGATGATCCGCTTGTGCAGCTCGTCCTCCATGCGGAGCAGACGGGTGGTCTCCTCCTCGGTGAGCTTGAAGACCGGGATGCCGGTCCAGTTCGCCAGCACCTCGGCGATCTGCTCGTCGTCGACCTCGGCGACCACGTCGAGGTCACCGGCCTTCCACTGCTTCTCCCGCTCGTCCTTCTGGCCGAGGAGCTGCTTCTCCTCGTCCCGCAGGCGGGCGGCGCGCTCGAAGTCCTGCGCGTCGATCGCGGACTCCTTGTCCCGGCGGACGTCGGCGATCTTCTCGTCGAACTCCCGCAGGTCCGGCGGCGCGGTCATGCGGCGGATGCGCATCCGGGCGCCTGCCTCGTCGATCAGGTCGATCGCCTTGTCCGGCAGGTAGCGGTCGTTGATGTAGCGGTCGGCCAGGGTGGCCGCCGACACCAGCGCGCCGTCGGTGATCGACACCCGGTGGTGCGCCTCGTAGCGGTCCCGCAGGCCCTTGAGGATCTCGATGGTGTGTTCCAGCGAGGGCTCGCCGACCTGGATCGGCTGGAAGCGGCGCTCCAGCGCCGGGTCCTTCTCGACGTACTTGCGGTACTCCTCCAGCGTGGTCGCACCGATCGTCTGGAGCTCACCGCGGGCCAGCATCGGCTTGAGGATGCTCGCCGCGTCGATCGCGCCCTCGGCGGCGCCCGCGCCGACCAGGGTGTGGATCTCGTCGATGAACAGGATGATGTCGCCGCGGGTCTTGATCTCCTTGAGCACCTTCTTCAGGCGCTCCTCGAAGTCACCGCGGTAGCGGGAGCCCGCGACCAGGGAACCCAGGTCGAGGGTGTAGAGCTGCTTGTCCTTGAGCGTCTCGGGCACCTCGCCCTTGACGACCTTCTGCGCCAGCCCCTCGACGACGGCGGTCTTGCCGACGCCGGCCTCGCCGATCAGGACCGGGTTGTTCTTGGTGCGCCGCGAGAGGACCTGCATGATCCGCTCGATCTCCTTCTCGCGACCGATGACCGGGTCGAGCTTGGACTCGCGCGCGCTCTGCGTCAGGTTGCGGCCGAACTGGTCCAGCACCAGCGACGACGACGGGGTGCCCTCGCCGCGGCCACCGGCCTCGGCGGGCTCCTTGCCCTGGTACCCGGACAGCAGCTGCAGCACCTGCTGGCGCACCCGGTTCAGGTCCGCGCCGAGCTTGACCAGCACCTGCGCGGCCACGCCCTCGCCCTCGCGGATCAGGCCCAGCAGGATGTGCTCGGTCCCGATGTAGTTGTGCCCGAGCTGCAGCGCCTCGCGCAGCGACAGCTCCAGCACCTTCTTGGCCCGCGGGGTGAACGGGATGTGCCCGCTCGGAGCCTGCTGCCCCTGGCCGATGATCTCCTCGACCTGCTGGCGCACGCCCTCCAGCGCGATCCCCAACGACTCCAGCGCCTTGGCGGCGACACCCTCACCCTCGTGGATCAAGCCCAGGAGAATGTGCTCGGTGCCGATGTAGTTGTGGTTGAGCATCCGGGCCTCTTCCTGGGCCAGGACGACCACCCGCCTCGCGCGGTCGGTGAACCTCTCGAACATTCGCACTCCCTGACTGCTGCGCCGGCGGTCTCTTACCGGGGCACGGCACCTGCTACCGCTGTTGTCACGCCGTTGCCCGCGATGGGTTCAGCACTCTTGCAGACCACTGTAGTAGTCCCACCCCATCGCGGTCCGTGCCCGCTGGCAGCCTGCTGTTCACATTCTTGTACGACACCCTGAGCAACGGGCCGCTGGCCTGCGGCATTCCGGCTTCCTGCTGGTCGGGTCGGGTTGTCCGCTGAGCGCGAACACCGCTGTTCAGGAGACTTCCAACTCACCCGTTCGTGCGGCGGTCGGCGTCGTGCTCCGGCGGCCTCCGATCGGGACGACCATCGGGGTACCCACGACGGGGTCGGCGATCACCCGCGCGTTCAGCCCGAACACCTCCTCCAGGAGGCGCTCGGTGAGCACCTCCTCGGGGGCGCCCTCCGCGACGATCGCACCGTCCCGCATCGCCACCAGCCGGTCCGCGTAGCGGGCGGCCAGGTTGAGGTCGTGCAGGACCATCACGACGGTACGCCCGCTGTCGTCGTGCAGTCGCCCGATCAGGTCCAGCACGTCCACCTGGTGGGACAGGTCGAGGTAGGTGGTGGGCTCGTCGAGCAGCAGCAGGTCGGTTCCCTGCGCCAGCGCCATCGACAGCCACGCCCGCTGCCGCTGGCCGCCGGAGAGCTCGTCGACGGTCCGGTCCGCCAGGTCCTCGATGCCGGTCATCCCCAGCGCCTCGGCCACCGCCGCCTCGTCGTCGGAGGACCACTGCCGGTACCAGGACTGGTGCGGGTGCCTGCCCCTGGCGACCAGGTCGGCCACGGTCAGCCCCTCCGGCGCGCTCGGCGACTGCGGCAGCAGGCCCAGGACCCTGGCGACCTCCTTGGTCGACATCCGGTGGATCTGCTTGCCGTCGAGCAGCACGCTGCCGCGCTGCGGCTGGAGCAGCCTGCCCAGCGCCCGCAGCATGGTCGACTTGCCGCAGCCGTTCGGGCCGATCACCGCGGTGATGGTCCCGTCGGCGACGTCGATGTCCAGGCCGTCGACCACAACCCGCTCGCCGTAGGCCAGCCGCAGGTCCCGGGCGTGCAGCCGGGTCTGCCGGGTGCCGGACTCGATCGTTGTCATGCGCGGACCTCCCGGTACCGACGGACGAGCAGGTAGATCAGGTATGGGCCGCCCAGGATCGCGGTGACGATCCCGACCGGGATCTCGATCCCGCCGAAGGCGGTGCGCGAGATCAGGTCGGAGGTGACCACCAGGGCCGCGCCGAACACCATCGAGGTCAGCAGCGGCGGGGTCGCGGTGCGCGCCAGCCGCAGCGCGATCTGCGGCACCGCCAGCGCGACGAACTGGACCGGCCCGGCCGCCGCGGTCGCGACCGACGCCAGCAGCACCGCCGAGATCAGCAACGTCCCGCGCGCGGCGTCCATCCGCACGCCCAGGTTGCGCACGGTGTCGTCGTCGAACTGGAGCGCGCCGAGCACGTGCGTGCCGACCAGCACGACCGGCACCAGCACCAGCAGCGCAAGCGACACCGGCGTGACGTGCTCCCAGCCGCGCGCGTTGAGGCTGCCGGTCAGCCACACCATCGCCCGGCCCGCGTCGTTGACGTCGCCGACCGAGAGCAGCCAGTAGGTCAGGTTGCCCGCCAGGGCGCTGATGCCCACGCCGACGAGCACCAGCCGGAACGAGTCGACGCCGCCGCGGTAGGACAGCCCGTACACCGCGAGCCCCGCCAGCAGGCCGCCCGCCAGGCCGACCAGCGGCAGGCCGACCGACTCCAGCGAGCCGCCGACGGCGCCGACGCTGCCGCCGAGCACGATCACCGCGGTCGCGGCGGTCCCGGCGCCCCAGGTGATGCCGAGCATGTCCGGGGTGGCCAGCGGGTTGCGGGCGATGGCCTGCATGATCGCGCCGGACGCGCCGAGCGCCGCGCCGACCAGCAGCCCGGTCAGCGAGCGCGGCATCCGCAGCTCCCAGATGATCACCTGCCCGGCCCGGTCACCGCCGCCGAACAGCGCGCCGAGCACCTCGCCGGGGCTGATCTGGTACTCGCCCAGCCCGACGTTGAGCACGAACACCGCCAGCAGCAGCGCGAGACCGGCCAGCAGCACCAGCACCGGGCGCCAGCGCAGCACGCCGGAGGCCGGGCCGACGCGCCACGGCCTGCGGCCCGCGACCTTCGGTTCGGTGGCAGTAGTCGTCACAGCCGCACCAGCTTCCTGCGCCGGACCAGTCCGATGAAGAACGGGGCGCCGATCACCGCCAGCATCACTCCGACCTGGACCTCGGCCGGCCGCGCGACCAGCCTGCCCGCGACGTCGGCCAGCAGCACCAGCGAAGCGCCGAGCAGCGCCGCGAACGGCAGCAGCCAGCGGTAGTCGGCGCCGGTGAAGTAGCGGGCGACGTGCGGCACGACCAGCCCGACGAACCCGATCGGCCCGCAGATCGCGACCGCGCTGCCGACCAGGACCGCGATCGCCGCGATGCCCATCCGCCGCGCCCACTCGACCCGGTGGCCCAGCGAGCGGGCGATGTCCTCGCCCAGCGACAGCGCGTTCAGCCCGGAGGCGTTGGCCAGCCCCATGACCAGGCCGACCAGCAGGAACGGCAGCACCTGGTAGATCACGGCGACGTCGGTGACCGCGATCGAGCCGACCTTCCAGAACCGGTAGGTCTCCAGGCTCTGCTGGTCGACCAGCACCAGCGCCGAGGTGACCGCCTGGAGCAGGTGGCCGATCGCCATGCCCGCCAGCGCCAGCGTCACCGGCGTCGGCCCGCCGCGGCCCAGCGAGCCGATCGCGAACACGGCGAGCGCGCCGAGCAGCGCACCGCCGAAGCTGAACCAGATGAAGCCGAACAGGCTGGTGATGCCGAAGGCGTAGACGGAGAGCACGACGCCGAGCGCGGCGCCGTGGGTGATGCCGAGGATGCCGGGATCGGCGATCGGGTTGCGGGTGTGGCCCTGCATCAGCGCGCCCGCGAGGCCCAGCGCGGACCCGGCCAGCACGCCGACGACGGTGCGGGGCAGCCGCAGCTCCCGGACGATCAGGTCGTCCTCGGTGCCGGTGGGCGCGAACAGCGCGTTCCACACCGACTCCAGCGACATCGGCTTGGCCCCGAGCAGGACGCTGAGCAGGCAGCTCAGCACCAGCAGGGCGGCCAGCACGACGATGCCGACGACGCGGCGCCTGCGCCGGGCCCGCAGCCGGTCGCCCGCGGCCGGTTCGCGCCCTGCGTCGGGCGGATCGCCCACGGTCGCGCTGCGCGTCACGTCCTTCTCCTCCTGCCGCCGCCACGCCGAAGTTAGGCATGGCTAGGTTAGGTCGCCCTAAGGCTAACCCATGGCCAGGGTGGGACGGCCGGAGATCGATCAGGTCACGCGAAAGGTTCTCGTCACCGAATCGTGACCGGGTGAGCAATCACCATCAGGTGATCGCAGTTCGCCAATCAGTGGCATTGACACGGCCGTTGCTCCGAAAGAAACACCGGGGCGCTCCCAGCCGGGAAAGCCGGGAACGCCCCTGAGCCTGGTGCGTGAGGTGTTCAGTTCGCCTTGTGGTACTGGTCGACAATGTCGGCCGGGATACGGCCCCGGTCGGAGACCTTCAGGCCCCGCTTCCTGGCCCATTCGCGAATAGCCTGGTTCTGCTCCCGGTCGGCGCTGGTGGAACCGCCCGCGGCTGCGCGGCCCGCACCCGGGCGCGGGCCCGGCTTCTTGCGTCCACCGGCGCGACGGGCGCTGGAGACGTAGTTCGCCAGCGCGTCCCGCAACTCCGTCGCATTCTCGTTGGAAAGGTCGATCTGGTAGGAGACGCCGTCCAACCCGAACTCGACGGTTTCGTCGGCCTGCCCGCCGTCCAGATCGTCGACAAGTGTGACCGTGACCTTCTGTGCCATCTTCGAAGTCCTCCCCGGAGTTATTGCAAAACGGGACGTCGGTCAGCTCCGTTCGAGTGCACCAATATCCGTCACCGAGTCAATCTGGGGGTAGGCTAGCGCAGGGACTCCGATAATGCACTCACCCCGGGGAGGAAAATTCTCCCGTCCTGCCGGATCGGGTCATTCGGGGCGGACCAGCGGGAACAGGATCGTCTCCCGGATACCGAGGCCGGTCAACGCCATCAACAACCGGTCGATCCCCATTCCGACGCCCCCACTGGGCGGCATTCCGTACTCCAGGGCGCGCAGAAAGTCCTCGTCGAGCCGCATCGCCTCGTCATCGCCCGAGGCCGCCAACCTGGCCTGTTCCTCCAGCCGGGCGCGCTCGGCCACCGGGTCCACCAGTTCGGAGTAACCCGTGGCGAGCTCGAATCCCCGCATGTAGAGGTCCCATTTCTCGGCCATCCCCGGCTTGCTGCGGTGCTGCCTGGTCAGCGGGGCCGTCTCCAGCGGGAAGTCCCGCACGAAGGTGGGCGCGTGCAAATGATCCCCGACCAGGTGCTCCCACAGCTCCTCGACGAGCTTTCCGTGCCCGTGCGCGGGATTCGTCTCCAAACCGACCGAGTCGGCGTGCTTGCGCAACGCCGCCACCGAGGTTTCCGGCGTGATCTCGGATTCCAGCGCCTCGGACAACGACCCGTACATGGTGATGGCCGACCACTCGCCGGACAGGTCGTATTCGGTACCGTCGTACCAGGTCACCACCTGCGATCCGGTCAGCGCCTCGGCCGCCTCCTGGACCAGCGACCTGGTCAGCGCGGCCATCCCGTCGTAATCCGAGTACGCCTGGTAGAACTCCAACATCGCGAACTCCGGCGAGTGGGAAGAATCACTTCCCTCGTTGCGGAAGTTCCGGTTGATCTCGAAAACCCTCTCGATGCCGCCGACCACGCACCGCTTCAGATACAGCTCCGGCGCGATCCGCAGATACAGCTCCATGTCGAAGGCATTGGAATGGGTCACGAACGGCCGCGCCGCGGCCCCGCCGTGCAGGGTCTGCAACATCGGGGTCTCGACCTCGACGAATCCGCGCCGGTGGAACGAGTCCCGCAGCGAGCGCTGCACCGCGGCCCTGGTCCGCACGGTCTCGCCCGCCTGCTTGCGCACGATCAGGTCGACGTAGCGCTGCCGGACCCGCGTCTCCTCGGCGAGGTCCTTGTGCGCCACCGGCAGCGGGCGCAGCGTCTTGGCCGCCATCCGCCACTCGTCGGCCATCACCGAGAGCTCACCGCGGCGGGACGTGATCACCTCGCCGTGCACGAACACGTGGTCGCCGAGGTCGACGTCGCTCTTCCACGCGGCCAGCGAGTCGTCGCCGACGTTCTTCAGGCTCAGCATCGCCTGCAGCTCGGTGCCGTCGCCGGCGCGCAGCGTGGCGAAGCAGAGTTTGCCGGTGTTGCGCAGGAACATCACCCGGCCGGCCACGCCGACCTCGGCGCCGGTCGCGGTGTCGGGGGCCAGGTCCGGGTGCGCCGCGCGCACTTCGGCCAGGCTGTGCGTGATCGGGAGGTTCACCGGGTAGGGGTCCACGCCCCCGGCCAGCAGCCGCTCCCGCTTCTCCCGCCGGACCCGCATCTGCTCCGGCAGGTCGTCGGCGCCGTCTGCGCCCTCGGCGGTGGTGGGAAGTTCCTGGTCAGTCACGGGGAACAAGGGTACGGACCGGCCCCGTGCGGCTTGACACCAGGCGGGGAGGAACCTCAGGACCGGAAGTTGCGGTCGAAGACCAGCCGCAACCCGAGCAGCGTCAGGTCCGGGACGTGGTGGGAGATCGTGTCCGACTCGGTCACCACCAGCGGCGCGAGACCACCGGTGCCGAGCACCGTCGTCGGGCCGCCGTGGGTGGCCTCCAGCTCGGCGACGATCCGCCGCACCAGGCCGTCGACCTGCCCCGCGAACCCGTAGAGGATCCCGGACTGGAGGCACTCGACGGTGTTCTTGCCGATCACCGACCGCGGCCGGACGAGCTCGACCTTGCGCAGCTGGGCGGCGCGGGAGGCCAGCGCGTCCAGCGAGATCTCGATGCCCGGCGCGAACGCGCCGCCGAGGAACTCGCCCTTCGCCGAGATCGCGTCGACGTTGGTCGAGGTGCCGAAGTCGACCACCACGCAGTTGGTCGAGTGCAGGTGGTGCGCGGCCAGGGTGTTGATCACCCGGTCGGCGCCGACCTCCTTCGGGTTGTCGACCAGCAGCGGAACCCCCGTGCGGACCCCGGGCTCCACCACCACCCGCGGCACGTCGCCCCAGTACCGCCCGAGCATCACCCGCAGCTCGCGCAGCAGCGACGGCACGGTGGACAGCGCCGAGATGCCGGTGATCTTGTCGACGTAGTCGCCGAGCAGGCCGCGCACGGTCAGCGCGAGCTCGTCGGCGGTCATCCGCGGCTCGGTGCGCATCCGCCAGTCGCGGACCAGCGTCGCGTCGGCCTGCTTGTCCTGCACCGCTTCGTCGGCGTAGAGGCCGAGCACGATGTTGGTGTTACCGACGTCGATGGCGAGCAGCACCGGGTCTTCCTTCCACGCTTGGGTCCGCCGAGCGGCCCGGTCTCAGTGCTCCGGTTGCTGGAGCAGGGCGTCGAGCTTGGCCGCGTCGTCGGTCTCGGCCGCGGCCTCGGTGATCGCCGAGGTGACCGAGGCGGCGGTGCTGGCCAGCCCGGAACCGGCGGGCGCGTGCCCGGGGTCCTGGCCGCGCTCGACGACCTTGTTGTCGGCGTCGACGAAGACCACCTTCGGCCGGAAGCTGCGCGACTCCAGCTCGTCCATCACCCCGTAGGAGATCAGGATGACCAGGTCACCGGGCTCGATCAGGTGCGCGGCGGCGCCGTTGATGCCGATCACGCCGGAGCCGCGCTCGCCGGTGATCACGTAGGTCTCCAGCCGGGCGCCGTTGGTGACGTCGACGATCGCGACCTGCTCGCCCTCCAGCAGGTCGGCGGCGTCCATCAGGTCCGCGTCGACGGTGACCGACCCGACGTAGTGCAGGTCGGCCTGGGTCACCGTGGCGCGGTGGATCTTGGACTTCAGCATCGTGCGGAACATCGCAGACCTCCTTCGAGGGCCCTCACGGCGTCGGGGCGCCGCCCAGCAGCACCAGAGCGTTGTCGATGAGCCTGGTCTCGCCGACCTTCGCGGCGATCAGCAGGCGGGCCTCGCCTTCCGCGGGCGCGGGCCCGAGTTCGGTGTCGCGCAACTCCAGGTAGTCCACGTCCACCAGCGGTTCGGTGGCCAGCACCTCGCGGGCCGCCGCCAGCACCGCGTCCGCACCGGCGGAGCCGGCGTGCGCCCCGGCGGCCAGCGCCGCGGACAGCGCCAGCGCGGCGGAGCGCTGCTCGTCGGTGAGGTAGACGTTGCGCGAGGACAGGGCGAGCCCGTCGGCGGCGCGGACGATCGGGATGCCCTGGATCGCGGCGTCCAGGTTCAGCTCCCGCGCCATCCGGCGGATCAGCACGAGCTGCTGGTAGTCCTTCTCGCCGAACAGCGCCAGGTCCGGGCGCACGATCCCGAGCAGCTTGGCCACGATCGTGAGCACCCCGGCGAAGTGCCCCGGCCTGCTCGCGCCCTCCAGCTGGTCGCCGAGCGGTCCGGGGTGGACGGTGATCTGCGGGTCGCCGCCGTAGATCTCCTCGTGGTCCGGGGCGAAGACCAGCTCCACGCCCTCGGCGCGCAGCGCGTCGACGTCGGCCTCGAACGTGCGGGGGTAGCGGGTGAAGTCCTCGCCCTCCCCGAACTGCAGCGGGTTCACGAAGATCGACACCACCACGACGCTGTTGGTGTCCCGCCGGGCGCGACGAACGAGCTCCAGATGGCCCTCGTGCAACGCGCCCATGGTGGGGACCAGAGAGATCCGGCGGCCGGTCGCGCGCAGCGCGCGGGTGACCTTCGCCAGCTCCGCCGGACGGCGGTGCACGGTCAGCGAACCCCGGGCGTACCCGGGGCCGGCGCCGGCGTTCTCGGCTGCGGTCATGCCTCCCCCTCGTCCAGCGCTTCGCGCACCTCCACCGAGCGGTCCTCCCGCAGCGCACCGGACCGCACCGCGCGCTCGGCCGTCCGCTTCGCCAGCGCCCGGTACCCGGAGACCACTTCGGGGTCGGCGTCGCGGAGGGCGGCGAGGTGCTCCCGGACGGTACCGGCGTCGCCGCGCACCACCGGGCCGGTGATCGCGCGGTCGCCGAACCGCAGCGCGTTGTCCAGCGACGCCGACAGCAGCGGCGCCATGACCCGCTCCGGGATCTCGACACCGGCCGCGCGCAGCAGTTCCGCGCACTCGTTGACCAGTGTGACCAGGTGGTTCGCGCCGTGGGTGAGGGCGGCGTGGTACAGCTTCCTGGCGGTCTCGGGCACCCGGACCGGCTCCATGCCCAGCTCCAGCGCGAGCGCCTCCCCGACGCTCCAGCCCGCCTCGTCACCGGCGGCGGTGACGGCCATGCACGCGGTCGACAGCCGCTCGACGTCCTCGGCGCGCCCGGTGAAGGTCATGGCCGGGTGCAGCGCGAGCGGCAGCACCCCGATCTCGGCGGCGGGGGCGAGGACGTCGACGCCGTGGGCGCCGGAGGTGTGCACGACGATCTGCCCGGGGCGCAGGGATCCGGTGGCGACCAGACCGCGCGTCAGCCCGGGGATGGCGTCGTCGGGGACGGCGAGCAGGACCAGGTCGGCCTGCGCGGCGACCTCGTCGGGCGGCAGCACCGGCACACCGGGCAGCAGCTCTTCGGCGCGGCGCAGCGACGCGGCGGAGACCCCGGACACCGCGACCACCTGGTGGCCCGCGCGGAGCAGCGCCGCGCCCAGCACGGCACCGACCCGACCGGCGGAAACAACTCCGACCCGCAGCCGGGGGCCCTCTCCACGTCGAGGAGCAGCCACGTTCGTCCTCCTGAGAACCGTTCCAGTCCCGTCTGCCGGGTACCGGACAGCAGCGCGAGAGTAGCCCGAAGTGGACGCGGCTGTGCCATCCGGGTGGCACGCCCCACACCGAAGCGGTCCTGCCGCTTCGGAAGCCTTTCCCTAGCGCCTCGGCGGTTTGCGGAGGTTCATCTGGGTCAGTTCGTGGATCTTGATCCGGGCCGTCTGGATGGCGTGCTGCGTGCCGGCGGCCGACCGGCGCGCCTGCTTGAGCTCCTCGATCAGCTTCTCCCGGCGGGCCCGCCGGACCGCGCTGGTCGTGCGCCCCTCCGACGCCCGGTGCTGGAGGAACGCCAGCTCGGTGACCGCGATCTGGTAGTCCCGCACCGCCTTCGCCGCCTCCGGCCCGGCGCTGCGGCGGACCTTGCGCAGCCAGCCGCGCCTGCCCGCCAGGCTCGCCAGCATGTCGACCTCGCTGCGCACGATCAGCCCGGCGCGTTGCAGCAGCGGCAGCTGCGCGGCGACGATCGTCTGCTCCCGCTTGCGCTGCCAGACCACGCCCCAGAAGGTGCCGAGGAAGATCGGGACCATGATCAGGAAGTAGATGTTGAGGAACTCCACGCCGCCGAGCAGCGTGGACGCGTTCCACACCGCGTGCAGCAGCACCGCCGCGAGGAAGCCGATCACCGGCCACAGCACCCGCAGCCGCTTGCTGCGGGTCCGGGACGCGAGCCCGATGCCGATGCCGACCATCGACGTGAACAGCGGGTGCGAGAACGGGGCGAGCACCCCGCGCAGGATGAACACCGCGACCACCCCGCCGCTGACCCCGCCGAGCCCGCCCTCGGCGAACGCCTTGCCGAAGTACAGGATGTTCTCGGTGAACGCGAACCCGGCCGCGGTCAGCGCCGCGTAGACGATGCCGTCGACCATGCCGTTGAACTCGGACCGGCGGCGGAACCACAGGCCCACCACGAACAGCGCCTTCGCCGCCTCCTCCACCAGCGGCGCCATCACCGCCTGGTTGAAGAACCGGTGGTCGTTGGCCCCCAGCAGCAGGTCGCCGAGGCCGGTCACGGCGTCGTTGAGCAGCAGCGCGCACGCGGTCGCGCCGCCCGCGCCCCACAGGAAGGCCCCGAGCAGCAGCAGCGGCGGTTCCGGTTCCCAGCGGTCGATCCACACGATGGCGGCGAAGACCACCCCGACCGGCAGCAGCGCGGCCACCGCGCCGACGAGCGCGGGCAGCACCCCGACTCTGGACGTGGTCACCCCGACCATCACCAGGCCGCAGATGCCGAGGACGATCAGGCCCGCGATCGGCCACCCGACGACGTGGTGCTTGCGGGTCTGGAGCCTGCGCGCCCCGGAGAGGTCGGATGCCGGTTCCCGAAGATCAGCAGTGGACACGGACAAAACCCTAAAACGCGGACGCCGCCGCCGTTACCGGGCCACCGGGAAACGTCAGTCCTTCCGGCGGCGCCTGCGCTTGCCCTCGCCGTCCCCGCCGTAGGCGGCGAGCAGGTCGCTGACCGAGGTGCCCTCCGCGTGCGCACCGGCTTCGACCTGCGCGGACGCCGCAGCGGGCCGGGCCTTCGCACGTTCCGGCCGGGGCTGCTCGGCGGGACGGGGATCGCCACCCGATGGTTTGGTCCGCGCGGGCTGGGCCGGTTCCGGCCGCTCGTACTGCGCTTTGTCCCGCCGGGGCTGCTCGCCGCGGGCGGGCTGCTGCGGCTTGGGCCGCGGCGGCCGGGTCGGGGGCCTGCGCTGGTCGTCGACGCGGCCGATGATCTCGGTGTTGGCGACGGTTCCGGTCACCTTCCCGGTGACCCCGCCGTTGCCCCCGCCGCCATGCCCGGCAGACCCGCCGGAGGCATGTCCGGCGCTCCCACCGCTGCCATGCCCAGCTGTCCCGCCGCTGACGTGCCCAGCGGTCCCGCCGCTGGCATGCCCAACGGTCTCACCGTTCACATACCCAGCCGTCCCGCCGCTGCCATGCCCGGCGGACCCGCCGCTGACGTGCCCAGCGCTCCCAGCGCTCACATGACCAGCGGACCCGTCGTTCACATGACCAGCCGTCCCACCGGCGACATGCCCGGCGCTCCCACCGCTGCCATAACCAGCCGTCCCGCCGTTGACGTGCCCAGCGGTCTCGCCGTTCACATACCCAGCCGTCCCACCGCTGACGTAGTCGGAACCCCCGCCGCTGACGTGCCCGACGACCTGTCCGGTGGTGTGCCCGGCGGGCAGCTCCCGGCTCCAGCTCTGCTGCACCGCCTGGGCCTGGACCGCCTGCCCCTGGCCTGCCGGCCCGTGATCGGTCAGCGACCGCACCCGGGTGGACTCGGCGCGCAGCGCGATCCGCTCGAAGCGCTCGAACAGCACGTCCCCGCCGAGCATCTGCTCCAGGCTCTCCCGCAGGTTGCGCAGCTCCGCCTTCAGCGCCTGGATCTCGTTGTCGGACTCCTCGGCGGCCTTGCGCCGCGCCTCGGCCTCGGCTTCGGCCTCGAACTCGCGGCGCGCGGCGATCTCGCGCTCCAGCTCCAGCTCGTAGACCCGCTGCTGCTCGGCGGCGCGCCGGTCGTCGTCGGCGACGCGGCCGCGCAGGCGGGCCACCCCGAACGCGCCGATCAGCGCCGCCCACAGCGCCGCGACCAGCCCCAGCTTGAGCAGCCGGGAGTCGTCGCTGAGCACGAGGACCGCTGTCGCCGCGGCGGCCAGGAGCACCGCGCCGACCCACAGCGCCGTCGAGCCCCTCTCCCGGGGCGCTGGTTCGGGACTGCCACCGTCGGACATGGTCACCACGGTACCGGGCGTTTATCTGTTCGAGACCTGGTACCGAGCGAGCGGACTCCACTTTGATCGATTCGGACCAGCGGTGGTGCCGCCGGACGGGTGATCATTCCTCGTCGTCGTAGGGCTCTTCCGGTTCGTCCGGGTTCCGCAGGCAGTTCTCCAGCCACAGCCCGGCGGCGACCAGGGCCGCCGCGCTGATCAGCCCGACCACCGCCGCGGCGGTGTCGGCGTTGGCCGCTTCCACGGTCGCGCGTTCCGGCAGCAGGTAGGCCAGCAGGCCGAGCCACACGCCGCCCATGATCGACCCGGCCAGCGACGACGCCTTCGCCAGCGCGACCGCGCGGGCCGCGGTAAGCGGCTCCACCGGCTCGGTGCCCGGCCTGCGCTTGATCCGCGGGCGCATCACCAGCGCCAGCACCAGGTCGACCAGCGCGATCAGCAGCAGCGTGCCGCCCGCCAGGACCGGCAGCTGCGGCAGCCCGCCGTAGACCAGCCGGACGACCAGGTAGACGAGCACACCCGGAACCAGGGCGGCGGCGATCAGCTGCCGGGGCTGGGTGAAGGACATCTGCTCTCCGTGCCGTGGACCCACGCCTCCAGCATCCCACCCCCGCCGAGCAGAATCCGGCTTGAGTCTCCACCGACTGGAGAGACGAGGGTCATGGACGTGGACGACACCAGGCTGTACACGATCGGCGAGCTGGCCCGGCGGACCGGGCTGAGCGTCAAGACGATCCGGTTCTACTCCGACAGCGGCGTGGTGCCGCCCGCCGACCGCACGCACTCCGGCTACCGGCTCTACGAGGTCTCCGCGATCTCCCGGCTGGAGCTGGTCCGCACCCTGCGCGAGCTGGGCGCGGGTCTCGACGAGGTGCGCAGCGTGCTGGCCAGGGACACCACGCTGCCCCAGCTGGCCGAAACGCACCTCGCGCTGGTCGAGCAGCAGATGCGCCTGCTGCGGACCCGCAGGGCGGTGCTGCGCGCGGTCGTGAAGCTCGGACGAACTACCGAAGAGGTGAGGCTCATGCACAAGCTGGCGCAGATGTCCGACGAGGAGCGCAACCGGCTCATCGACGAGTTCTGGGACGAGACGATCGCCGGTCTCAACGTCGACGCCGAGTTCATCGAGTGGATGCGCTCGGCCAAGCCCAACCTGCCGGACGACCCGTCGTCGGAGCAGGTGGAGGCGTGGATCGAACTGGCGGAGATGGTCCAGGACCCCGACTTCCGCCGCACCGTCCGCGCGCTGAACGAGCAGCAGGCCGCGCTGCGCGACAAGGGCACGCCGACCAGGATGCCCAGCCCGGAACGCGCGCGGCAGATGTGGGAGATCACCGACGCGGCCCGGATCGCGGCCGAGGCCGGGGTGTCCCCGGAATCGGAGCAGGCCAGGGAACTGGCCGACCGGATCGCGACGATGACCGCCGAGGACCAGGGCAGGCCGGACACCCCGGAGCACCGCGAGTCCCTCGCCTCCCAGTACTACGAGCAGCACGACGAGCGGCTGTCCCGCTACTGGGAACTGCTGGCGGCCATCAACGGCTGGGAATCGCACCCCACCACCGCGGCGGCGACGCAGTGGCTTGCCACCGCATTGCGAGCGAGCGTGCGGTAGTCGCTGTTATCAGCGGATCGTTCAACGCAGGACGAGATCGTCCCGTCGGCGGACGGCGTCGATCTCGTCCTGCGGCAGCGCTTCCAGCAACGCCGCGACGGAACCCCGGCCGGGCAGCTGCGCGTCAGGATCGACCGCCAGCCACGGGATCAGCACCGTGGCCCGGTCGGGCGTTCCGGGGTGCGGCAGCAGCAGTTCCGGGTCGTCGCTGCGGACCTCGTCCACCGAGACCACGTCGACGTCCAGCGTGCGCGGGCCCCAGCGCTGCTCCCGCACGCGCTCGGCCGCGCGCTCCAGCTCCTGGCCGCGCCGCAGCCAACCCCAGTGATCGAGCTCTTCCGACTCGACGATCAGCACCGCGTTGAGGAAATCCGGCTGGTCGGTGACGCCCCACGGCGCCGTCTCGTACACCGGCGAAGCCGCGACCAGCACGTCGGCGAAGCCGTCGACCGCCAGCTTCAGGTACCCGAGCCGGTCGCCGAGGTTCGACCCCAGCGACAGCACCGCGCGGCTCATGCCGCGTTCCCCCCGCGACCGCCGCGGCGGGACCGCCGGATCGTCACGGCCACGTCGGCGAAGGTCAGCGGAATGGGCGCCGACGGCTTGTGGATGGTCACCTCGGCGGCGTGGGCGCGCTCGTCGGACATGATGTCGTCGGCGATCTCGGCGGCCACCGTCTCGATCAGGTCCCGCGAGGGCCCCGCGACGATCGCCGCCGCGCGCTCGGCCAGCTCGCCGTAGTGCAGCGTCTGCTTCAGGTCGTCGTCCGCGGCGGCACCCGCGAGGTCGACCCAGACCGTGATGTCGACGAGGAAGTCCTGGCCGTCGCGCTTCTCGTGGTCGAAGACGCCGTGGTTTCCGCGCACCTTCAGCCCGGTCAACGTGATCCGGTCAGCCAACGGGTTCTCCTCCGCTGTTCCACGCCGCGGTGACCGCCACCGCGTCCAACGACGCGACCACGTCGTGCACCCGGACGCCCCAGGCGCCCCGGTCGGCGGCCAGCGCCGACACGACGGCGGTCGCGGTCTCCCGGCCCGACGGCGGGCGCGGGGTGCCCTCGGCATCGGCGAGCAGCCTGCCGAGGAAGCGCTTGCGGGAGGCGCCGACCAGCACCGGGAACCCGAGGCCGAGCAGCACGTCGAGCCGGTGCAGCAGCTGCCAGTCGTGCGCGGCGGTCTTGGCGAAGCCCAGCCCCGGATCGAGCACGATCGCGTCCTCGGCGACGCCGGCGGCCAGCGCCGAGTCGACCTGCTTGAGCAGCTCGTCGCGCACTTCGGCGACCACGTCGGTGTAGGTGGCCAGCGAGTTCATGCTCTTGCTGTGCCCGCGCCAGTGCATCAGCACCCAGGGCAGCCCGGTGTCAGCGGCGACCGCGGCCATCTCCGGATCGGCCAGCCCGCCGGACACGTCGTTGATCATCAACGCCCCGGCCTCGGCCGTCGCCGCGGCGACCCGCGCCCGGGTGGTGTCCACGCTGACCGGAACCCCGGCGGCGACCAGCTCGGCCACCACCGGCAGCACCCGCTCGATCTCGGTGGCCGCGTCGACCCGCTCGGATCCCGGCCGGGTCGACTCCCCGCCGACGTCGATGATGTCGGCGCCCGCCCGGTGCATGTCGACGCCGTGCCGCACGGCCGCCGAGCGGTCGAGGTAGCGCCCGCCGTCGGAGAACGAGTCCGGGGTCACGTTGAGCACCCCCATCACGGCACAGCGCCGGGGGTTCGGGAGCTTGTGGTGCATCAGCTGCCCCTGATCAGCGAGAGCGCCTCGGACCGCGACGAGGCCGAGTCGCGGAAGATGCCCCGCACGGCCGAGGTCGTGGTCATCGAACCGGCCTTGCGGATCCCGCGCATGCCCATGCACAGGTGCTCGGCCTCGACCACGACGATCACCCCGCGCGGTTCGAGCCTGCGCATCAGCGCGTCGGCGACCTGCGAGGTCAGCCGCTCCTGCACCTGCGGGCGCTTGGCGTAGAGGTCGACCAGCCGGGCGAGCTTGGACAGCCCCGTGACCCGGCCCTGCTCGTTCGGGATGTAGCCGACGTGGGCGACTCCGTGGAACGGCAGGAGGTGGTGTTCGCAATTGTGCGTTAGATGTCCATTTATCAGGAATGTCGGATGCGGCTCGCACTTGTAGCTGTAGACCGTGTACGGCTTCGTCCCGGTTGCCTCCACCGGACGCACCGACTCGACCTTGACCCACTCCGACTCGATCAGATCGGTGCGGTGCGACTCCTGCGCGAACCCGTGCCGCAGGATCCAGTCGTCGGCGATCCAGAGGCGCGACGCGTCCGACATCCGCGGCGAGAACCTCGCCCCGATCACCTGGGCAATGTCTTCCAGGAAGCCGGAGTTCATGCTCGCGATCACCCTGCCGCGACCGGTTCGGGACCGGAATCCGTCCCCGTCGACGTAGGCGTCGAGGAAGCCTCGGAACGTGATCTCGTTCGACAGCGCGACCCTGGGAAACCGCTGCCGCTGGTGGTGCGCGTCGCCGCCGACGTACTGGCGCACGAGGTCCGCCAGGTACGACGACACGACCCGCACCCGGAAACCCGCGACCTGCTGCTGCAGGTAACCGGACGGCCGTTCGATCTCCTCGATCTCGGCATCGATGCCGAACGCCTGATCAAGCGCGTAGGCGAAGTTCTTCGCGAAGTCGCGGTCGTTGACCACCAAGGACACGTACCGGTCGCCGACTGTGCCGTCCGAGCACAAGGCACCGAGCACGTAACCGAGGTCGTACCCGACCTTCGGCTGCCAGCGCCGGCGGCACAGCTTCCTCGGTGGCGTCCACTCAACGTAGGTGCCCGCCACGTCCTTGGCCTCCTGCCAACCCTGCGGGGTCGCCAAGGGGTGGTCCGGAGTGACCTGGAACCTGCCCTTCTCCGTGACGACCTCGACGAGTTCGCGCCTCTGGTGCGAGCTGACCTCGACGACCTCGGTCTGCTCGATCTTGCCGTCCACGAGGGTCCAGAAGTGGTCGCCGATGCGCACCTCGCGCGCCTGCTTCGCGCCACCGACCAGGTTGACGACCTGCTTGCTCGGCACGCACTGCGAATACATCGGGATCTCGCGCACCAGCACGAGCTCCTCGTGCGCCTCGTCGAAGGTGCGGTCCAGCACCTCGTCGGGGTCGGTGTAGAGCCCCGCGAACAGCTCCCGGTAGGCGCGGGCCACGCGCGCGGGGGTGTCCCGCAGGCCCTCGCGGTCGGGGTCCTCGCCCGCCGCGAGCAGCAGCTCCCGCACCGCTGCTTCGGCGCGCTGCTGGTCGAACGCGGGCTCGTCAAAAGCGGACCGGTCGGGCCGGGAGTCGTCTCCCGGCCCGACCGGTTCGCCGACCGTGCTGGTCAATTCGTTCGTTCCTCCACCGGTACCGGGCGCGCGAGCGCCGTCGCCGGACTCAGCGGCTACCTGGTGGTGTTGCCGTTGCCGTTCTCCTCGGCCGAGTCCTGGTTCTGCCCGGACTGCGGCGCGCTCTGCTCCGGCTGCGAACCGGACGCCTCACCGCTGGGCTGCCGCTCCCAGGACGGAACCCAGTTGTACTGGCCGCTCGGCTGCGAACCCGACGACGGCGAGGTCGCCGGGGTCCACCCCGGAGGCGCCCCGTAGTTCGGCGGCACCCCCTGCGGGACCTGCTGGCCGGACTGCTGCTGTCCCGGGTGCGGGAACTGCACCGTTCCCGGGTGCTGCTGCCCGTACTGGCCGTTGGCCTGGTTCGGCTGCGCGGCACCGACCGGAGTCGGGGCGGGCGCGGGCTGCTCGGTGACCGGCGGCCACGGCTCGCCGCGTTCCTTGGCCAGCTCGCCGGGCGTCTTGATCGGCGGCTTGTCCGACGGGGTGCGCCCGCCGAAGTCGTTGAACGCGGTGATCCGCGGGCGCTTGACGACCTTGGCGAAGATCCGCTCCAGGTCCTTGCGGACCAGCGTCTCCTTCTCGATCAGCTCCAGCACCAGCTCGTCGAGCACGTCCCGGTAGGTGTTGAGGATCTCCCACGCCTCGGTGTGCGCGGCCTCGATGAGCTTGCGCACCTCCTCGTCGATCTCGTGGGCGACCTCCAGCGAGTAGTTCGGCTGCTGACCGGCGGAGCGGCCCAGGA
Source organism: Saccharopolyspora taberi (assembly GCF_039534165.1). NCBI lineage: Bacteria > Bacillati > Actinomycetota > Actinomycetes > Pseudonocardiales > Pseudonocardiaceae > Saccharopolyspora > Saccharopolyspora taberi. The sequence goes on from NZ_BAAAUX010000013.1 coordinate 84,962, forward strand.
ACGGGTCGCCCTCCTCCTTGCCGTACTTCACCGCACCCAGCCGGGCGGTCATGCCGTACTCGGTGACCATCGCGCGCGCGATCTTGGTGGCCTGCTCGATGTCGCTGGACGCACCGGTGGTCGGCTCGTGGAAGACCAGCTCCTCCGCCGAGCGCCCGCCGAGCGCGAACACCAGCCGCGCGATCATCTCCGAGCGGGTCATCATGTCCTTGTCGTCCTCGGGGACGACGAGGGCGTGCCCGCCGGTGCGGCCTCGGGGCAGGATCGTCAGCTTGTAGACCGGCTCCAGGTCGGGCATGGCCCACGCGGCCAGCGCGTGCCCGCCCTCGTGGTAGGCGGTGATCTTCTTGTCCCGCTCGGAAATGATCTTGCTCTTCCGGCGCGGACCACCGATGACCCGGTCCACCGACTCCTCCAGGGCGGCGGCGGTGATCAGCTGCCCGTTCTCCCTGGCGGTCAGCAGCGCGGCCTCGTTGACCACGTTCTCCAGGTCCGCGCCGGAGAAGCCGACGGTGCGCTTGGCCAGGCCGTCGAGGTCGGCGTCCTGGGCCAGCGGCTTGCCCTTGGAGTGCACGCCCAGGATCGCGCGGCGACCGCGCAGGTCCGGCGCGGAGACCGGGATCTGCCGGTCGAACCGGCCGGGGCGCAGCAGCGCGGGGTCGAGGATGTCGGGGCGGTTGGTCGCGGCGATCAGGATGATCCCGCCGCGCGAGTCGAACCCGTCCATCTCGACCAGCAGCTGGTTCAGCGTCTGCTCGCGCTCGTCGTGACCGCCGCCGAGGCCGGCGCCGCGCTGGCGGCCGACCGCGTCGATCTCGTCGACGAACACGATGCACGGCGCGTTCTGCTTGGCCTGCTCGAACAGGTCGCGCACCCGGGAGGCGCCGACGCCGACGAACATCTCGACGAAGTCGGAACCGGAGATCGAGTAGAACGGCACCCCGGCCTCACCGGCCACGGCGCGCGCGAGCAGCGTCTTGCCGGTGCCCGGCGGGCCGTAGAGCAGCACGCCCTTGGGGATCTTCGCGCCCAGGGCCTGGTAGCGGCCCGGGTTCTGCAGGAAGTCCTTGATCTCGTGCAGTTCCTCGACGGCCTCGTCCGCGCCAGCGACGTCGGTGAACAGCGTCTTGGGCATGTCCTTGGTCAGCTGCTTGGCCTTGGACTTGCCGAAGTTCAGGACGCGGTTCCCACCGCCCTGGACGTTGTTCATCATCCACATCAGCAGCAGCACCAGCAGGCCGATGGGGATCAGGTAGAACAGCATCTGCACCCAGAAGGAGTCCTGGGTGACCTTGGTGTTCCAGCTGGGCACCTCGGCCTTGCGGATCTCCTCGACCATCTGGTCGGTGGAGCCCGCCGGGTACTGCGCGATCAGCTGCGAACTGCCTTCGAAGGTCTGGTCACGCTTGAGGGTCAGGCGAACCCGCTGCTCCTTGTCCTCGATGGTCGCTTCCTCGACCTTGCCCTGCGCGATCTGCGCCAGAGCCTGCGAGGTCGAGACTTCGCGGTAGTTGCGAGTCTCGTCGAAGAGCACGCTGAAGGCATAGATCAGCAGGAATGCTGTCAAGATCCATAGCAGCGGGTTCCGGAGAAGGCGCTTTCGGTCCATTCAATTACGGCCGTCGGGCGGCCTCGACCCTCCCTGACTGTCACTTCGGGCTACGGCACACTTCGCCACCGCCGTCAACCCCTTCAGACCAGCGTACCGGCCGATACGACCGCACGACTACGCCGAGCATCACGCAGGACTGCCAGCGTACCTCGCACGATACCGCCGACCGGGACACAGGGCGGGCGTTCAGGCACGAACAGCGATCAGACCCCCGAGGTGTAGACCTTGGGATCGAGGGTGCCGATGTAGGGCAGATCACGGTAGCGCTCCGCGTAGTCGAGGCCGTAACCCACCACGAACTCGTTGGGGATGTCGAAGCCGACGTAGCGGACCGGCACGTCGACCTGCACCGCGTCCGGCTTCCGCAGCAGCGTGCAGACCTCCAGCGAGGCCGGGTTGCGCGAGGCGAGGTTCTTCAGCAGCCAGGACAGGGTGAGGCCGGAGTCGATGATGTCCTCGACGATCACCACGTCGCGGCCCGCGATGTCCCGGTCGAGGTCCTTGAGGATGCGCACCACACCGGAGGACGACGTCGACGACCCGTACGAGCTGACCGCCATGAACTCCAGCTGCGCCGGCTGCGGCAGCGCCCTGGCGAAGTCGGTCATGAACATGACGGCGCCCTTGAGCACCCCGACCAGCAGCAGGTCGCCTTGCCCGTCCCGGTGGTCCTCGGCCACCTGCTTGGCCAGCTCGCCGACCTTGTCGTTGATCTGCTGCTCGGTGATGAGCACGGAGGCAATGTCGCCCTCGTACACCCCGGATCCCCTCTCCCGATTCGGTGAGCGTTCACGACATTCTCACCGATCAGCCACTCGGCGGTTCCCCCACCGCTTCCACCTGAAGCGTCCCATGCGCCCGGCGCAGGACAAAGCCGCCCGGCAACGCATGTGGTCCCTGTCCCTTCCAGTTGCCGACAAGCTCGTCGGCTGATCTCAGGTGCGCGTCGCTGAGCTCCGGGACGCCCCGGTCGAGCAGCCATTCCCGCAGCACCCGCCGCCGCAGCGCGGCGGGCTCGGCGGCCAGCGCGCCGGCGTCGATCAGCCCGCCGGACTCGACCCGCCCGCGCAGCCCGGCGGCCACCACCTCCAGCGCGTCGGCGTCCTCCCGCAGCTGCGCCGCGGTCCGCGCGAGCGCGGCCCCGACCCCGCCCTGGAGGACGTCTTCGAGGAGCGGGAGGACTTCGGCGCGCAGCCGCACCCGGGTGAACCGGGGATCGGCGTTGTGCGGGTCCTGCCACGGCTGGAGCCCGAGCGCGGCGCACGCGGCCTCGGTGGTGGCGCGCGTGATCCCCAGGAACGGGCGGGCCCACGGCGGATCCAGCGCCCGCATGCCCGCGAGCGACCGCGCCCCCGAACCGCGCCCGAGCCCGAGGAGCACGGTCTCGGCCTGGTCGTCGCGGGTGTGCCCGAGCAGGACGAGCGAGTTGGCCGGACGCGCGGCCTCAAGCGCCGCGTACCGCGCCCGCCGCGCGGCGGCCTCCGGCCCGCCGGGTCCGTCGACCGACACCGGCACGACCCGTGCGGTGTCGCAGCCGAGTTCCGCGAGCTGCTCGGCGGCCCGCGCCGCGACAGCGGCGGAGCCGGCCTGGAGACCGTGGTCGACGACCACGCCGTGGACCGGGAGGTCCGCGCGGCGCGCGCAGTGCGCGGCGGCGGCGGCGAGCGCCAGCGAGTCGGCTCCGCCGGAGCACGCGACGAGCAGCGCGTCGCACGACGCCTCCGCCAGCAGGCGGCGGACCGCGGAGCGGGTGGCGCTGACGGCGGGAGCCGGGGTCACGGCGACATTGTCGCCGACCCGGGGGCGGCGGTTCCGGCGAAGCCGGGGGTGGCGCAGGTGGAGTGGCGAAGCCGGGCGCGGCGAAGCCGGGGCGGGCGGTTCTGGCGCAGCCGGGCGAGACGCAGCCGGGGGCGGCGAAGCCGAGGCGGCGAAGCCGGCAAGACTCAGCCGGGCGCGGCGCAGTTGAGATGGCGCAGCCTGGGGCGGCGCAGTCGGGTGAGGCGAAGCCGGGCAAGACGCAGCCGAGGTGGCGAAGCCGGGCGAGGCACAGCCGAGGTGGCGAAGCCGGGCGAGGCACAGCCGAGGTGGCGAAGCCGGGCGAGGCACAGCCGAGGTGGCGAAGCCGGGGCGGCACAGCCGGGCGAGGCGAAGCCGGGATGGGCCAGCCGGGGAGGCGCAGCCGGGGTGGGCGGTTCTGGCGAAGCCGGGAAGGGCAGCCGGGGGCGGAGTCGGTCGAGCAAGACGCAACCGGGACTGCGCAGCCGGGATGGGCCAGCCAGGCGAGACGCAGCCTGGGGCGGCGCAGCCGAGGTGGCGAAGTCAGGGCGGGCGGTTCCGGCGAAGTCGGCGGGCAGGCGGTTCTGAAGGAAGCCGCCGGGCGAGGCGACCGGTCCTGCGCTGCGTAAGTCCGATTCTGCGCTGGCCAGGTCCGGTCCTGCGCTGGCCAGGTCCGGTCCTGCGCGCCGCAGGTCCTCCTGCGGACTGCGCGCGAAGCCGGTACTCCCCGAAACCCCCCGCCGCCTCGCGGTTCCGCGCGAGCCGGATCAGCCGTGGATGCGGCGGATCCAAGCCCCGGGATCGGTGATCTCGGACCGCAGCGGCAGGTGCTCGGGCGAAGCCCACACGGCGTTGAACCCGTCCATCCCGACGGCGTCCACGACGTGCCGGGTGAACGCCGCACCCTGCGCGTACTGCCGGATCTTGGCATCGACACCGAGCAGGCTGCGCAGGATCCGGTCGAACAGGCTCCCGCCCTTGCGGCGCTCGGTGAACCGCTGCCGGATGGTCGCGACGCTGGGCACCACCCGCGGCCCGACGGCGTCCATCACGTGGTCGGCGTGGCCCTCCAGCAGGGTGGAGATGGCGATGATCCGGTCCAGCGCCGCGCGCTGCCGCGGCGACTGGAGCAGCTCGATCACGCCGAGCATCCCCGGGCTGGAGTCGCCGCGCCCGGCCCGGACCTCGCGCAGCACGGCGGGCAGCCTGCCGAGCAGGTCACCGGTGGTGCCGTCCATCTCGGTCAGCAGCTCGCCGAGGCTCGCCGCGAAGTGGTCGCGCAGCCAGGGGACGGCGGTGAACTGCAGCCGGTGCGTCGACTCGTGCAGGCAGACCCACATCCGGAAGTCCTCGCCGGGCACCTCCAGCGACCGCTGCGCGGCCACGATGTTGGGCGCGACGAGCAGCAGCCGCCCGGGCCCGCCGCGTCCGTCCGCGTCGAAGGGGTCGTACTGGCCGAGCACCTTGCCGCCCAGGTAGGCCAGCACCACGCCGGCCTGCATCCCGGCGCCCCGGCTGCCGAGCGCGCCGAGCACGTCCACCGCACCGCGCTCAGCTCTGTCCGATGTGGACAGAGCAGCCTCGGTGAGCCGCGCGAGCCCGCGCGCCGCGCCGCGCACCCAGTCCGGGCGGTCGACGACGTCGCCCTCCAGCACCGGCAGGTGCGCGCCGAGCCCGGTCAGCTCGCGCACGTGGGTCTCGGCCTCGACGCTGGCCAGCCGCAGCGACCGGACCGCGTGCTCGGCCTCCGCGCGCGGCACCTCAGGTCCGGGCTTCATCAGCCGGATGGCGGTGCTGACCGCCACGTTCCAGTCCAGCGGCGCCTCGGTCCGCGGGGGCAGGGTGGACGGTCGAGCATTCACACGTTCGACCGTACCCCGACGGGTGGCCCCGGTATACCGCTCGATCAGTCGCAGCCGCAGTTACGCAGCGCGATTGCGAGATCGTCGAGGGCCGGGCGGGCCTCCCGCGCCATGGTCCCGTTCGACATCAGCGCGAACGCCAGCAGCCGCCCGCTCTTGGTGACCACCGTTCCCGCGAGGCTGTTCGCGCCGTCCAGGGTCCCGGTCTTGGCCCGGACCCAGCCCCGGCCGGAGCTGCCCTGGTAGCGGTCGGCGAGGCTGCCGCTGCCCGCGGCGACGGGCAGCCCGGGCAGCTCGGCGCGCAGCTTCGCGCTCCGGGGAGCCAGGCCGCCTTCCGGACCGGCGGGAGCGGTCGCGGCGCCCAGCAGCGAGCCGAGCAGCTGCGGGGTCACCCGGTCGTCGAGGGAGAGGCCGCTGCCGTCGACCATGGCCGATCCGGAGAGGTCGAAGCCCTCGCGCTGGAGCACGTCGCGCACCGCCTTGGCCGAGCCGGCGAACGACGGCTCGTTGCCGGTGGCGATCGCGACCTCCCGGGCCAGCGTCTCGGCGAGCACGTTGTCGGAGTGCTGCAGGACGATCTCGACGAGGTCCTGCACCGGAGGCGACTGCACCTCGCCGAGCGCCTGCGCCTGCGGCGGCGCGGTGCCCTCGGAGACCATGCCGCTGCCGACGCCCAGGCGTTCGGCCAGCTCCTGCCCGGCCTGCAGGCCGGGCGTCTGCGTGCGGGGGCTGTTCGCCGCGGTCGGGTTGTTCCTGCCGCCGTCGAGCATCACGGACTCGATCGGCGCGACGAAGCCGATGCCGATGTCCTCCGGGAGCCAGCCGGGCGCGATCTTCGGGCCGGTGTAGCGGCTGGTGTCGACGTAGATCCGGCTCACCGAGCCGCCGGTGGCGGCGCGCACCTGGTTCGCCAGGTCGTCGAGCTTGGCCGCGCCGGGGTAGACGGACTCCTGGCCCGCGGGAAGCGACGACAGCGTCGAGTCGCCGCCGCCGACCAGGACGACGCTGCCCGGTTCCGGCCCGCGGACCACCTTGGTGCTCAGGCGCTGCTGGTGGTCCAGTGCGAGCAGCGCGGCGCTGGTGGTCAGCAGCTTGCCGGTGGACGCGGGCGTGAGCGGCTGCTTGGCGTTCTGCTGCCAGACCACGTCGCCGGTCTCGGCGTCGACGACGGTGCCCGCGAACGTCCCCAGCGCCGGGTTGGCCAGCGGACCGGCCAGCGCGGCCCCGATGCCCTGCTGCGTCGGAACGGGCGCGGAGCTGGCGAGGGGCCGGATCTGCGGGGTGAGCCGCACCGGCGCGGGCGGGTCGGCGATCTGGGCGGCGGACAGCCGCTCGACCAGCGCGGGGCCGAAGGCGATGCCCAGGCCCAGGCCGACGACCAGCACCAGCGCGACCGCGATCAGCCCGCCGCGACGGCGCTTGCGCGCGGGTTCGGCGGGTTCGGGCGGGGTTTGCCGGGTGGGCTGGGGCTGGGCTTGCGGGTGTGCGGCGGGTTGGCCCTGCGGCGGGGGCGTCGTGAAGTGGCCTTGCGGCGGGAGGCCGTTTTGGCCCTGCGGTGGGAGGTCGTTTGGGCCCTGCGGTAGGACGCCGTTTTGGCTCTGCGGTGGCAGGCCGCTTTGGCTTTGGTGCGGGAGACCGTTTTGGCCTTGGTGCGGCGCCGGGTGCTGGGTTTGCGGTGCCGGGGACTGGGTTTGCGGCTGCCCCTGCGGAGGAAGGCCCGGCACGAGACCGGACTGGCCTTCCGACGGCACGGCCCCCTGCGGCGAGGTGGACTCGCTGTCGGACGGAGCGGGCTGCTCCTGAGCCGGGCGCGGAGCGGGCGGGACCAGCGGGATCTGCTGGGTCCGCGCGGCCTCCGGCTCCGGCTGAGGCTTCCGGACCGGCTGGGTCTGCTGGGTTTGCTGGGTCGGCTGGACTTGCTGGGTCGGCCCCGGCTGCGGCTGCTGGCCTGGCTGCGTTTGCTGGCTCGACTGCGGCTGTTGGGTCGGCGCCTGCTGGGTCTGCTGCGGCGGCTGGACGACCGGAGCCTGCCCGGTGAGCGCGGCGAAGTCGTGCGGCTGCGCGGCCCGCGGCGGCGGCTCATCGAAGTCCGGCCGCGGGAACTGCTGGGTCTGCTCGGCCGGAGCGACCGGCGGCACGACCGGGATCTGGGTCGTCGGCGGCCCGTCGGACTTCGACGGTCCGGCGGGCTGGGATGGTCCGGCTGGCTCGGATGGTCCGGCGAGCTGGGACGGTCCGCCGGGCGCGGTTGGTCCACCGGGCGCCGATAGGTCGCCGGGCTTGGACGGGTCATCGGGCTGCACCGAAGCGCCGACCTTCGACGGACCGGGATCGGTCGCAGGACCGGAGTCCAGCGACGAGTCGGCCTCGACGCGACTGATCTGCTGCGTCTCCTCGACCCGAGGAATCTGCTGGGTCAGCTCGGCCCGGCTGATCTGCTGGGTCTCCTCGACCCGGCTGACCCGCTGCGCCTCTTCGGCCCGGCTGACCTGCTGCGTCTGTTCGACGCGGCCGATCTGCTGGGTTTGCTCGACCGCAGCAGGGGGTTCAGCCGCAGCAGGCTCCGCCGCCGGAGTCTCGGGGGCCGCAGGCTCGGCAGCACCGGTCTCGGTGGCGGGAGTCTCTGTGGCGTCGGGCTCCACCGCCGAAGCCTCGGCGGCCGGAGTTTCTGTGGCCGGGGCCTCGGCGGCCGCAAGCTCGGCGGCAGCAGCCTTGGTGGCCGCAGACTCGGCGGCATCAGGCTCGGTGGCCGCAGGCTCAGCGGCAGCAGGCTCCGCCGCCGAAGCCTCGGTGGCGGGAGTCTCGGCGGCGCCGGTCTCGGCGGCGCCGGTCTCGGTGACCAGAGTCTCGGCGGTCGGAGTGGCCGGGGCCTCGGCGGCCGACGTGTCAGCTGCCGGAGTGTCGGTGGCAGCCTCGGCCGCAGCTGTCTCCGCAGCGGGTGTTTCGTCGGTGAGTGTTGCGGCAGCAGGCGTTTCGGCGGCCGGAGCCCCAGCCGCTGGAGCCCCAGCCGCGGGAGCTTCGACATCGGGGGCTTCGTCGGCGGCAGGCTCGTCCGCGGGAGCCTCGACGGCCGGAGTCTCGGCTGCATCGGGCTCGGCGGTGGGAGTCTCCGCAGCCGGAGCTTCGGCAGCCAGAGCTTCGGCAGCCAGAGCTTCGGCAGCCAGAGCTTCGGCAGCGGGAGCTTCGTCAGGGACAGACTCGTCGGCAGCAGCTTCGGCAGCAGCAGCTTCAGTCGCAGCAGCTTCGGCAGCGGGAGCCTCGGCCGCCGGAGTCTCGGTCGCGGCAGGTTCGGTCGCCGACGGCTCCTCCGCAGGAGCTTCGGCGGCATCGGACTCAGCCGGAGGGGGCTCAGCAGCTGGCGTCTCGTCGGCAGGGGTCTCGGCTGCGGCAGGGGGCTCGGCTGCGGCAGCCGGTGTCTTGGCAGCAGGCTCGGTCGCCGAGCTCTCGTCGGCGGCGGGCTCCGCGGCCGGAGCCTCGGAAGGCTCGGCGGCGGCAGACTCGGCAGGGGTCTCGGCGGCTTCCGTCTCCTCGGCAGTCCCGGCGGCCGCGGCGGGCTCCGGCTCTTCCGCAGCTCCAGCAGGTTCGGTCGGCTCCGCAGGCTCGGGCTCATCCGCAGACTCGGCCGCTTCGGCCTCGGCTTCAGCGGACTCGGACCCCTCGGTGCCAGTGGTCCCGGGCTCCTCAGCGGGCGCCGGCTCGTCAGCAGATTCGGCGGCAGGTTCGGCGTCGCCAGCCTCATCGCCAGCGCCGACCTCGTCTACGCCCGCCGCCTCCGCCTCCGCAGCCCCCGCGCCGGAAACAGCCCCGGCCGCGGCCTCCGCCTCGGCGGCGGTCGGCCAGATCTCCTCCGCCACGTCGGGGGAAGCCACCTCACCCCGGGTGTTCTGGGGTTCCGGCACGTGTTCCTCCTCGACGGGCCGCTGCGGACGCACTCACCGAGCCGCGTTCCGATCCCACACCCGGTTCACCCCCGGACGAGTGACCGGTACCGGACTCCGACACAGCCCGGAACCAGGCTCCCAGATGCGAGCTCCCGCACTGCGGTGGGGCTCCGGCGACTCGCGTGGTCCACACTAGACGTGGCTGCTCGTGGCGAGCGGGTGGCCGCATCCGACGCAAGACGAGTGAGGAACCGCGTGGACTTCGACGTCACGATCGAGATCCCCAAGGGGAACCGGAACAAGTACGAGGTGGACCACGAGACGGGCCGGATCCGTCTCGACCGGACGCTGTTCACCGCCACTCAGTACCCGGCCGACTACGGGTTCATCGAGGACACCCTCGGCGAGGACGGCGACCCGTTGGACGCCCTGGTGCTGGTCCAGGAACCGACGTTCCCGGGTTGCCTGATCAAATCCCGCGCCATCGGCATGTTCCGGATGCGCGACGAGAAGGGCGGCGACGACAAGGTCATCTGCGTTCCGTCCGACGACCCCCGGCAGGAGCACCTGCGCGACATCCACCACCTGGCCGAGTTCCACAAGCTGGAGATCCAGCACTTCTTCGAGGTGTACAAGGACCTGGAGCCGGGCAAGAGCGTGGAGGGCGCGACGTGGGTCGGCCGCACCGAGGCCGAAGAGGAGATCAAGCGCTCCTACGAGCGGGCCAAGAGCCAGGGGCACTGAAAAGCCCAGCAGGACGGCTGAAGCCCTCACCCGCGGAGTTCCGGGTGAGGGCTTTTCGCTGTCCGGGTTGTCCACAGCCTCCCGAGTTGTCCACAACCCACAGAACTATCCACAGGACTTACCGAGTTCTCCACAGAGTTCCGGAGTTGTCCACAAGCCTGTGGACAACTCCGGAACTCATCCACAGCCTCAGTCGAGGCGGATGTTGCGCAGGAACCAGGTCAGCACGAACGCGATGACCATCACGCAGCCGCCGACGAAGAACACGGTGTCCATCGCGCTGGCGAAACCCTCCAGCACCGGCCGCGCCAGCCTCGGGTCCAGCCCGTAGAGGAACGACGTGTCGTTGAGGTCCGGCGTCGCACCGCTCTGCATCGCCGACAGGAACGCGTGGTTCGCCGGGTCCGCCAGCACCGCGGGATCCCGCATCGCCGCGGCGAACTCCGGCCCGGTCGACCGCATGGCGTCGGCGATCCGCCCGCCGACGGTCGAGAACAGGATCGACAGGAACGCCGCCGCACCGACAGTGCCGCCGGTCTGCCGGAACAGGTTCACCGACGCCGTCGCGACACCGAGATCCGTGCGGGTCGCGTCGGCCTGCACGACCAGCGTCAGCGTCTGCATCAGCAGACCGAGCCCGGCGCCCATCACCAGCGCGGTCGCCCCGACCTGCACCAGCGAGGTGTCCACGGTCAGCAGGCTGAACAGCAGCAGCGACACGGTCATCACCGCCGCACCGATGATCGGGAACGCCTTGAGCCGACCGGTCTGGGAGATCAGCTTGCCCGCGACGATGTTGGCCGACAGGATCCCCGCCGTCATGGTCAGCATCAGCATGCCGGACTCGGTGGGCGTGAGGCCCTTGACGATCTGCAGGTACAGCGGCATGGACATCAGGCCGCCGAACATCCCGATGCCGACGATGAAGTTGAGGATGTTGCCCAGCCGGAACGACGGCTGCCGGAACATCCGCAGCGGCAGCAGCGCCTCCTCCCCCATCCGGCGTTCGGCCAGCACGAACAGCACCAGGCCGACCGCGCCGAGGCCGTACATGGTCACCGAGGCGGTCGAGCCCCAGCCCCACTCGCGGCCCTGCTCGGCGACCGTCAGCAGCGGCACCAGCAGCACGACCAGCGCCGCCGCGCCCCAGTAGTCGATCCGGTGCCGCACCCGCTCGGTCGCCACGTTGAGGACCTTGGCGACCACCACCAGCGCGATCAGCCCGACCGGGATGTTCACCAGGAACACCCAGCGCCAGCCCGCGAACCCGAGGAAGCTGTCCATCCCGGAGAACAGCCCGCCGATCACCGGGCCGACGACGCTGGCGATGCCGAAGACCGCCATGAAGTAGCCCTGGTACTTGCTGCGCTGCCGGGCCGGGATCATGTCCGCGATGATCGTCAGCGCCAGCGACATCAGGCCGCCGCCACCGAGGCCCTGGATGGCGCGGAACGCGGCGAGCTCGTAGATCGAGTTCGCGATCCCGCACAGCACCGATCCGACCAGGAACAGCGAGATCGCCGTCAGGTAGAGCGGCTTGCGGCCGTAGATGTCGGAGAGCTTGCCGTACAGCGGTGTGGTGATGGTGGAGGCGATCAGGTAGGCGGTGGTGACCCACGCCTGCGCGGTCTGGCCGTGCAGCTCGTCGGCGATCACCCGGATCGCGGTGCTGACGATGGTCTGGTCGAGGGCACCGAGGAACATGCCCAGCATCAGTCCGGTCAGAACGGTCAGGATCTGCCGGTGCGTCAGCCCCACGCCGGGTGACGCGGGTGCGGCCCGCTCGGCCGTGTCCGACATCAGTTCTCCCCTCTCGGCGCCGTTTCCGGCGCTGGGCCGAGGTACGGCCCGTGTTTCGTCATCGCGGCCAGCAGGTCCGGCAACGCCTGCTCGTACTCGTCGACGAAGCGGCCCAGCAGCGAGGCCAGCGCCTCCCGGTCCGCGCGGGACCAGCCGCGCAGCAGCTCCGACACCAGCTCGTCGCGCCGCCGCCGCATCTCCGCCAGCCACCGCAGGCCCCGGTCGGTGACCGCAAGCGGGCTGGCCCGCTTGTCGACCGGGTCGACAGTCCGCTCGACCAGGCCGTCGCGGACCAGCTGCGCGACGTGCCTGCTGATCGTCGACGGGTCCACGTGCATCGCCTCCGCGAGCGCGTTGGACCGCAACGGGCCGTCGGCCGCGAGCCGCTTGAGCATGATGAAGCTCGCGCGGTCCGCGCCGATCCGAGCGGCGTGCATGTCCACGTGGCTGGACAGCCTCCCGAGCCTGCCCAGCGCCTCGGCCACGCCGCCGACGCCGGCCAGCAGGTCCGCGTCCAACTCAAGTCCCCCGACCCCAGTGCGGTCCGCCGAAGCGATGCCCTTGTTTGCGGCAACCAACTAGTTGCCGGGCACAAGCATGCATCGGCCATCCCGGCCCGGCAACCAGGTTTTCTGTGCGCTCGACCACGAGCGGAACAAGTAATTCAACGCACGTTGATTTGACGGCAACCGGCGCGCTACCTTTCCAGCAGGACACCGAAGTCCCCGGGAGGCGGCCATGAGCACGCTCGACACCGAAGTCCTGCTCGACCTCGCCGCGGTCGACGCGGACATGGGCGAACTCGTCGGCGGCAAGGCCGCCAACCTCGGCGAGCTGCTGGCCGCCGGAGCCGCGGTCCCGCCCGGCTTCTGCCTCACCACCCGCTGCTACGACGAGGTCTGCGCGCCCGCGGTCGCCGAGCTGCTGCCCGGCCTGCCCGGCACCGCGCCGGAGATCCGCGACCGGCTCGCGCGGGCCGAGCTCCCCGCCGCGCTGGCCGACGCCGTCACCGCCGCCTACGCCCGGCTCGGCACCGACGTGCCGGTCGCGGTCCGCTCCTCGGCCACCGCCGAGGACCTGCCGCACGCCAGCTTCGCCGGCCAGCAGGACACCTACCTCAACGTGATCGGCCCGGACCAGCTGCTCACCGCGGTCCGGCACTGCTGGAGTTCACTGTGGACGGACCGGGCGGTCGCCTACCGGGACGCCAACGGGATCGACCACCGCGCGGTGCGGCTGGCGGTGGTCGTGCAGCGGATGGTCGACGCCGAGGTCTCGGGCGTGCTGTTCACCGCCAACCCGGTCACCGGCCGCCGCGGCGAGGCCGTCATCGACGCCAACACCGGCCTCGGCGAGTCGGTGGTGTCCGGCGCGGTGAACCCGGACCACTTCGTCGTCGACACCGCCACCGGCTCGGTGCTCTCCCGGGAACCGGGCGAGAAGACCGTCAGCGTCCGCCCCGCCCCCGGCGGCGGCACGCGGACCGTCGCGGGCGATGGCGGGCTGTCGCTGGACGACGACCAGCTGCGGGCGCTGGCGGCGGCCGGGGAGAAGGCCGAGAGCCACTTCGGCGCGCCGCAGGACGTCGAGTGGGCGATCGACGCCGAGGGCGTGCCGTGGCTGACCCAGTCGCGGCCGATCACCACGCTCTTCCCGCTGCCGCAGGAAAAGCTCGACGACCTGCGGGTCTACTTCTCGGTCAACGTCGCGCAGGGCGTCTACCGGCCGATCACGCCGATGGGCGCCGCGGTGATGCGCACGGCCGCGCGCGGGTTCATGCGCCGGGCCGGGCTCCCGGTCGACCAGGACTCGCCGCCGATGTGGCGGCAGGTCGACGGCTGGCTGTTCTTCGACGTCGGCGGGGTGGTCCGGCACCCGCTGGGACGCCGGATCTTCCCGAAGCTGCTGGCGATGATGGAAGCCCGGACCGGCCGGGTCCTCGCCCGCCTGCTCGACGACCCCCGGCTCGCGGTCGGCCGCCGCTCGCCGTGGCCGCTGGTGCGCAGGCTCGCCGGGATCGCCCTCCGGCTCCGCGCGCCGGTCGCCGTCGCGCGCACGCTCGCCCGCCCGGACACCGCCCGCGAGCACGCCTTCGGCATCGCCCGCGAGATCCGCGCGGAGCTGGCGCGACCGCACCCCGCGACGACCCGGGCGGCGTTGGAGTCCGCGCGCTGCGCGCTGGAGGACGTCGTCACGCCGAGGCTCGCCCCGCTGGTGCCGAAGCTGTTCACCGGGATCGTCCTCAGCCGCCTGATGCCGTCGATCCTCGGGCCGGAGGTGTCGGCGGAGGAGGCGCAGATCGTGCTGCGCGGCATCCCGCACAACGTCACCACCGAGATGGACCTGGAGCTGTGGCGGCTGGCGCAGCAGGTCGGCGACGCCGACGACCTGGCCACCGCCTACCGCGACGGCACCCTGCCGCCTTCTGTCCAAAGTGGACTTGAGGCGTTCTTCGCCGAGCACGGGCACCGCGCGGTCGCCGAGATCGACGCCGGGATGCCGCGCTGGGCGGAGGATCCGCGGCAGGTCTTCGACCTGATCGGGAACTACGTCCGCACCGCGGCGACCGGCCATTCGGCCGAGGAGCAGTACCTGCGAGGAGTCCGCGAGGCCGAGGCGAAGGCCGAGGAGATCGTCGGCAGGCTCGGCCCGGTCCGCGCCCGGATCGCGGCGTTCACGATGAACCGGGTGCGCGCGATCGTCGGCATCCGGGAGATGCCGAAGTTCTGCCTGGTGCTGGGAATCGCGCACGCCCGGCGCGAACTCCTCGCCGTGGGGGCGGATCTGGCCGCGGCGGGCCGGCTCGACCGCGCCGAGGACGTCTTCTTCCTCGACTTCGACGAGGCGGAGCGGGCCGTCGGCGGTGCCGACCAGCGGGCGCTGGTCGCGCAGCGGCGCGAGGTGCACGAGCGGGAGCTGCGCCGCAGGCACCTGCCCCGGCTGCTGCTCTCCGACGGCACCGAGCCGGAGGCGACGATGCCCGCCGAGACCGTTCCGGGCGCGCTGTCCGGGACCTCCGCGTCGGCGGGCACGATCACCGGCACCGCGAAGGTGGTGCGCGATCCGGTCGGCGCGCGGCTGGAGCCCGGGGAGATCCTGGTGGCTCCGTCCACCGATCCCGGCTGGACACCGCTGTTCCTGACCGCGGGCGGGCTGGTCATGGAGATGGGCGGGCCGAACTCGCACGGCGCGACGGTCGCCCGCGAGTACGGGATCCCGGCGGTGGTCGCCGTGCCGGACGCGACGACCACGATCCGCACCGGGGACCGGATCACCGTGGACGGTTCGGCCGGCCTGGTGCACCTCCCCGAGCACGACGACGGCCCCCGCCGCTGAGGCGAGGGCCGTCGGGAGACCGCGGGTCAGAGGTTCAGGTCGCCACCGAGGGGGCCGTTGCTGACCACGTCGCCCACGGCGCGGGCCGGGTCGGGCAACGCGCCACCGGTCACCGAGCCGATCGCCTCGACCGGGTTCGCGGCGGTCCGCGGTCCCGGGTTGTTCAGCGCGTCGCCGACCAGCGGGGTGCTGCCGTTGGAGTCGAGCACGGTCCGCAGCGGGCTGCCGACGGCGCCGCCCAGCGGGGAACCGCCGCCGTCGCCGAGCAGCGGGTCCACCACGTCGTTGACCGGGAGGGCTCCGGACCGGCCGGTGGGCAGGTTCGGACCGGCGGGGATGACGTCTCCGATGACGTCCACCGGTGCGCCGCGCGGGGTGATCCGGTCGACGACCGGGTCGACCACCTTGCCCGCCGGACCGCCCTGGACGAGGTCACCGGCCGTTTCCACCAGCGCCGACGCGTCGGCGCGCGGCTGCGTCGGCGCGGGTGCGGGTACAGGTGCGGGTGCGGGTGCGGGTTCGGGCAGGACCTCGCCGACCGTCCGCACGCCGGAGTGCACGGTGCCCGCGAGGTGGTACGCGGTGTCCGCGACGCTGTTGTCGACGGGCAGTTCGCGGGGGAGTTCCGGGATCTCGGCGGCGGTGGCGGTGCCGGCGAAGCCGACAGCGCCCGCGCCACCGGCCAGCACGGCGGCCGCGGCGGTCAGGGTGCGTTTCATCGCCTTAGCTCCTTTCTGCACAGGCTGGATCCTGTGCGCATCGCCGGAGATTACGGAGCGATCAACGAACACGATTCAGCGATCACACAAGGATGAAACCTAAACGGATCGTGATCAACATTCCGCCTTCGCGTCTCACTTTCGAGGGGTATCAGGAATTCTCGCTACTGTCCGAGCGCATCGGCTCGCGGCATCGGCCCCAACTGCCTCGCCTGGTCGGCGCGCAGCGACTCCACGGTGTCGGCGAATTCGGCGTAAGCCTCGTCCTCGCCGGAAAGCCGCCGGTAGCGGCCGACGCGCAGTTCGACCGACTCGTACTCGCGCTCCAGCGAGTCCGCGGTCCGCTGGAGCAGGACCCCGCGCTCGGCGAAGCGGGCGTGCCCGGCGAACGCGGCGGACAGCGCCACGGCCAGGCTGAGCAGCACCGCACCCCATCTGGCGTCCACAATGGACATCGAGATCGCGGTGACGCAGGCGGCCACGATCGACCCGGCGACGACGACGCTCTGCAGCAGCCCGTCCCGCCTGCGGTGCCTGCGGGCCTCCGCGCGGTACCGGTCGATCACGTCGGGCAGGTGCGCCCGGTAGTGCTTGCGGACCCCGAGCAGATCGCCGGATCCGAATTCCTCAAGCAGGTGTTCCCGGTGGCCCTGCTCCAGCGCGCGCAGATCGAATTCCATCGCGCGAACTTTAAAGTGCTGGACGTATCCGAGCCGCGCCGACACCGCGATCGAAGCGAGCACGACCACGGCGGCGGCGGCCGTCACCGAGGACGGGCCGTATAAGACGAATCCGGATATCGCCAGCACCGCCAGCAGCACGTTGACCGGGTACACCCAGATCAGCAGGAACCGCCGCACCAGACGGGCCCGGTACAGCTGCTCCGACCGCTCGGCGATCCGGCGTTCCCAGTCCTGCGCCCGCGGGTTCTCGGAGATCACACCGCCTCCGATGATTCCCGCGGCCTCCACTTGGTCCATCGCGTTGATCCTTCCGGCGTCTGCAGTGCATCGAAGTAGCCGCGGCGGGCCGCCGACAATCGGCCGCCAGGGTGATGGTCGGGCGCTCGGCGCGAGCGGAATCTCGCCGCACTGGCGACTACCTGGGGGCTGCCACTCTGGCAGCGTCGGCACCGGCACCGGAAATCGAAGTGGGATGCAACCCCATTCATCACCCATCCGTATGAAGTTCTGGCATCCCTTCTCCCACCGAGAGAGTGAATTCCTTGAGGGTCATCATGCGACGGTTCCGGCGCGTCTGCCTGTTCGGCCTCCTCGGCCTGGTGCTCGCCTGCACGGGTGCGTTCGCGGTCGGCTACGCGGTCTGGGAGGTGCCCGACCCGCAGGTCGTCGCCGACGGCACGCAGCAGTCGATCGTGCTGACCTACGCCGACGGCGGCGAGATGACCCGGATCGTCCCCGACTCCGGAAACCGCACCATGATCAGGGATCTGGACGAGGTCTCGCTGCCGATGCGCAACGCGACCCTGGCCGCGGAGGACGCTTCCTTCTACACCAACGGCGGTTTCGACCCGCTGGGCATCGCGCGGGCGGCGTACGCGCAGGCCACCAACAGCCCCGGTGGCGGATCGACCATGACCCAGCAGTACGTCAAGCTCGCCACCGGCGACGACGAGCACACCTACACGCGCAAGTTCAAGGAAATCGTGCTCGCGGCCAAGATGACCAACCAGCTGCCCAAGGACGAGATCTTCAAGGCATACCTCAACACCGCGTACTACGGCCGCGGCGCGTGGGGCATCCACGCCGCCGCCAACGCCTACTTCGGCAAGCTCCCGCGCGATCTCGACTCGTCGGAATCCGCTGTCCTGGCGGGAATGGTGCAGAAACCGGTGGAGAACGACCCGCGGGTCAACCCGGCCGCGGCCGAGAAGCGCTGGACCTACGTCGCCGACCAGCTGCTGGCGAACCGGCTGATCGCCCCGGCCGAACGGGACGGGATGCGGATTCCCGCCACCAGGGAACGGTTCGCGTGGCGGGGCGAGCAGATGTCCGGGCCGCTGTACCACATCCGCGAGCGGGTGCTCGAAGAACTGGAGCGGGCCGGGATCAGCTCGCAGGACCTGCACCGCAACGGCAACACGATCGTCACCAGCATCGACCGCGACGCGCAGCGGGCCGCCGAGGAGGCGGTCGCGGAGATGAACCGCGACCAGCCGCAGAACCTGCGCTCCGCGCTGGTCGCGATCGAGCCCGCGACCGGCGGAATCCGCGCCTACCACAGCGGGGACCGGCAGATCGGCGGCTTCGACTGGGCCAGGGCGGCGCAGTCGCCGGGCGCGGCGATCCAGCCGTTCGTCGCCGCCGCCGGACTGATGCGGGGCCACGGGCTCGACGAGACCTACAACGGCGGTTCACCGCAGGAGATCCAGGGCGCGACCTACCGCAACTCCGGGCCGGGATGCGCCGAGCGGTGCACGGTCCGCGCGGCGATGACCGAGTCCGCGGAGACCGCTTTCGTGAACATGGCGGCGAAATTCGGTCCGGTGGCGGTGGTCGACGCCGCGCGCCGGGCGGGTCTGGACCTCGACGTCGGCGACTCCGCGCCGGGTCTCGCCGCCGGGACGGGCGACTACCCGGCGAGCACTGTCGGCGTCGCTCGCGGCTACGCGACGCTGGCCGCGGGCGGTGTGGTGCGCGAGCCGCACTTCGTGCGGAAGGTGTTGGACAGCAACGGAAACGAGGTCCGGTCGTTCGATTCCCCCGCGTACGACGCGTTTTCCCGCGACCACGCCGAGAGCGAGCAGGTGGCCGCCGACGTCACCGAGTCCCTGCGCTGGGGAGCCGCGGAGGGCGGGGTGTCGATCCCGGACCGGCCGCTGGCGGTCAAGACCGGGATCGCGCAGTTCGGCGGCTCGCCGGACAAGGCGCTCACGGCGTGGACCGCCGGATACACGCCGCAGATCGCCGCGGCGGTGTCGATCAGCGCCAGCGACGCCGGGGGCAGGCCGCAACCGATGCTCCGGACCGGGGACAGGCTGCCGAGCGGGATCTGGGAGCGGTTCATGGAGGCGTACCTGCGGGACAAGCCGGTCGAGCACTTCCCCGAGCGCACGCCGGTCACCAGTTACGCACCTCGTGCGCCCATGCCCGTAGACCGGTGAGGAATCCTTCGCGCTGTTCCGGGGAAAGTCCTTCCATGGCCCGCAGGATCGGCTGGGCGCGGGTCGCGACGAAGCCCTCCAGCGCGGCGCGGCGCTCCGGCGGCAGGGAAACGAGCGTGCGGCGCCGGTTGGCCGGATCTTCCCGCCGCTGAACCCAGTCCGCGCGGGCGAGGTCGCCGACGAGCTCGCTGGCGGTCGGCAGGGACACGCCCAGGCGGTGCGAGAGCTCGGTGACCGACAGCTCGTCGCCGGCGATCAGCTGCGTCAGCACCGCGCCGTGCCGCGCGGTCAGGCCGTGGGTGGTGAACGCCTCGCGCATCTCGGCGGGCATCTCGGAGTGCGCGCGGCGGAAGTAGGCGGCCAGCAGCGGCACCAGCCCCAGGAGTTCGGCGATCTCCTGCGCGTCTCGGTCGTTCACCAGCCCGAGTGTATTCGGGGTGCGTTCACCTTCATTCCACTGCAACGGGAAACTGCATTGGAAGAAGCCGCCATGAGCACATCCGCCCCTCCAGCGCTTCCCACCACGCGCACCGAAGATGTCCCTTCGACCCGCCCGCCGAGCTGGTGCGGGCTCCGGGCGGAGGAACCCCTCAGCCCGCTCGCCTACCCGGACGGGCACGTCGGCTGGCTGCCACGAGCCACGCCCTGGTCCGCTCGGTCCTGGCGGACAGCCCCTTCAGCGCGCGGGCCGAACTCGCGCACAACCCGATCTCCGGGTCGACCGCCCGGCGGGGGCGATCACGCTGACCCGCCCCCGGTCGCCTCGGCGCACGCGCGGGCGTAGGCGTGCACGAGCGGGCGCTGGTCGTCGGCCCGCCACGCGAGCGCGAGCCTGCTCGGGGACAGCCCGCGGACCGGGCGGGTCACCACGTCGCCCCGGGTCAGCAGTGGCGCGTTCCCGTTGGCCAGCAAGCAGATCCCGCGACCGTCGACCAGCGCCTCGTAGGTCTCGTCCGGACTCGCGATCACGGCGCCGATGCGCGGGGTCCGCCCGCCCCGCGCATCGGTCGCGAGCCAGTAGTCGCGCAGCGGCCCGGCGCTGGGCGGGAGCGCGAGGAACGGTTCGTCGAGCAGATCGGCGAAGTCGACGACCTCGCTCGTCGCCAGGCGGTGCCCTTCCGGCATCGCGACCAGCCGCGGTTCCTCGGCGACCAGGACGGTCCGGTACCGCTCCTGATCAGGGATCGGCAGCCACACGAACGCCACGTCGCTGGAGCCGTCGGCGAGCCCGGCGCTGGCGTCCTCCCAGCCGACCTGGCGCAGTTTCACCGCCGCGTCCGGGAAGGCGGCGGTGAACCGGGACCGGACGGCGGGCAGCAGCCCGCCGCGGCCGGGACTGGTGCTCATGCCCACCACGATGGTCGACCGGTGCGCGGCCTTGACCCGCTCGACCTCGGCCAGCGCCGCGTCCCACTCGGCCAGCACCCGCCGGGCGTGCGGGAGCAGCGCGGTGCCGACCTCGGTGAGCCGCACCCGCTGCCGGTCCCGCTCGAACAGCGGCGCGCCGAGCTGGCGCTCCAGCATCCGGATCTGCTTGCTCAGCGCGGGCTGCGACACGTAGAGCCGCTCGGCGGCCCGGGTGAAGTGCAACTCCTCGGCGACCGCGGCGAAGTACCGCAGCTCCCGCCCGTGGACGTCCATAACCATTGGCTATCACGCCGGGTCTTGGACGAACAAGCACGGCGGGAAGCAAGCTGGTCGCAGATCAACGCGAAGGAGCGAACATGAGCAAGGTCTGGCTGGTCACCGGCGCCAACAGCGGCTTCGGCCGCGCGATCACCGAGGCGGCGGTCGAAGCGGGAGACGTGGTCATCGCGACCGCCCGCCGCGTCGCGGCGCTCGACGACCTGGTCACCGCGCACCCCGACCAGGTCGAAGCCCTCCCCCTGGACGTCACCGACCAGAAGTCGATCGACGCCGCGGTGGAAGACGTCGTCACCCGCCACGGCCGCATCGATGTCCTGGTGAACAACGCAGGCCGCACCCACGTCGGCGCGGTCGAGGAAAGCACCGACGAGGAACTGCGCTCGCTGTTCGACGTGCACTTCTTCGGCCCCGCGGCCCTGGTCCGAGCGGTCGTCCCGCACATGCGCACCCGCCGCTCCGGCGCGATCGTGCAGCTCAGCAGCATGGGTGGCCAGCTGTCCTTCGCAGGCTTCGGCGCCTACAGCGCCACGAAGTTCGCCCTCGAAGGACTTTCCGAAGCCCTCGCCGACGAGGTCCGCCCGTTCGGCATCAAGGTCCTGATCGTCGAACCCGGGGCGTTCCGCACCGGCCTGTTCACCAACGGCAGCGCCAGCGAGCCCTCCACGACTTATGCCGACACCGTCGGCCAAACCCGCGCGATGATCGAATCCAGCAACGGCAGCCAGCCCGGCGACCCCACCAAGGCCGCCGCGGCGATCCTGGCTGCGTTGGAGGCGGACGACACCCCGCTGCGCCTGCCCCTCGGCAGCGACGCAGTCGACGCCATCACCGGGCACCTCGACAGCGTGCGGGCGGAGCTGGATGCTTGGGAGGGCATTTCGCGGGGGACCGCTTTTGGGGGTTAGGGCGAGCGGGCTTGAGTTCGTTCTGGGTCAGACGTGCAGGACGCCGTCGACGGCGTCCTGCACCGGCGGCACAAGACCGAACTGCAAATCCTCCTCGAGGAAGATCCCGAGCTTCGACAATCCGAAGTCGTGGCCCAACTCGGTGGTGAGGACGTCAGTTCGCACGCAACGGACTCCGGGGCGCGAGTCGTGCGTGAACGAGATCTCCATGCGGGGCGCGGAATCCAGTGCCGCGAGGGTGAGGTCGATCTGCCGGGCTCCCAGCTTGACGATCTGCGCGCACTGCGAAGCGCCGAACGGCAGGTGGTGGTCCGCGATCACATCAGGCGGCGGCAGGTCGACCGGTGGCCAGCACCGCGCGGTGATGTCGATTCCGCCTGATGGGAGGAGAGCTCGGGGAGCGTCCCGGTCGCCGGTGATGTGGAGCAGCTCGACAGGTGGCTGGAAGACCCACGGCCGTTTCCCGGCCCTGCGAACTGCCACCGCGAGGCCGTTCCCCAACGGCGCTGCACTGCTGATCGAACCGGCGCCGAGGTTCCACTCCCGCCGCTCACCCCCGGGAGGATCGTGTGCGACGGTGGCGGTCCAAGCGGTGCCGTTCAAGTGGGACGTGTACTTCCAGAATGGATCGTGTTTTCCACTGCGGGAGAATCGGGTTTGCGCGCGCCGTGCTCCCGATGTCGCGGGAAACTCGGTGAGCGACTCGACTGTGGCCGGTGTGGTGGACAGATCAACGACGACAGCATCACCGTCGGGTGCCGAAGCGATCGCGACGGACTTCTCCGAGGCGACCGCGAAACGGGTGGGCCAAGCGAAAGCCGACGGTGCCCGGAGATGTTCCCAGGACACGGTTTCCCGCACAGCTCCATCGCTGTCCAGAACTACCGCCACGGGTTGCACGTCATCGATCGCAACGACGTGCAACCCGCACGGGACAAGAACGCTCGGGCGAAACGAGCGCCGTACCGCGGTCGACAGCATGCGTTCAGGGTAGTGGTGTTCAGGCAGGAAGCATTTCTCGAACTGGATGTCCTGGGAACCGTCGGCGGGCAGCGGGTGCTCGCCCTTCAGCCCCAAACCTCAAACCGAGTCAGCGACGAGCTGGTGGCCCTTGTAAGCGGTGAGGACATCGCGCAGCGGGCCCTGCATCCGCATTCGGCCCTCGTCCATCCAGATCGCCGTGGTGCACAGCTCCTGCAGCAGTTCTTCGGCGTGCGAGGCGAACACCAGGATGCCCGAGCGGTTCACCAGGTCCGCAAAACGTTGCCGGGCCTTGGCGACGAACGCCGCGTCGACCGCGCCCAGGCCCTCGTCGAGGATCAGGATCTCCGGGCTGATCGTGGTCACCACCCCGAGCGCCAGCCGCACCCGCATGCCGGCGGAGTAGGTCCGCAGCGGCATCCGCAGGTAGTCGCCGAGCTCGGTGAACTCGGCGATGTCATCCACCCGTTCCTGCATCTGCTTGCGCGTCATCCCGAGGAACAGACCGCGGATGATGATGTTCTCGTAACCCGAGACCTCCGGGTCCATCCCCACGCCCAGGTCGAACACCGGCGCGACCTTCCCCACGATCCGCGCGCTGCCGCGCGTCGGCTCGTAGATCCCGGACAGCAGTCGCAGCAGGGTGGACTTGCCCGCCCCGTTGTGCCCGACCAGCGCCACCCGGTCACCTTCGCGCAGCGACAGGGTGACGTCCCGCAACGCCTCGATGACCGGAACCTTCGCGCCGGTGCCGATCTTGCCGCCGACCTTGCCGAGGACCTTCTTCTTCAGCGACCTCGTCTTGGCGTCGAAGATCGGAAAGTCGACGTACGCGTCCCTCACCTCGATGCTCACCATGCTCGGTCCTCACAACGTTCCAACAGATGCGAATGAAAATTACCATTCGCATCCTGGCGGGGGTAACGTCGGACCGGTGAGCCACGCCGAGCACTTCCGCCCGCCGCAGCAAGCCCGCAGCCGGGAGTCCCTGCGCAAAGTGCTGACCTCCGCCGAACACGTGCTGAGCACCTACGGCATCGACGAGTTCACCGTGGCAGCGGTCGCCGAGCACGCCGGCATGTCCGTGGGTGCCATCTACCGGCGGTTCACCGGCAAGGAACAACTGCTCCAGGCCGTCAAGGAACAGCTGCTCGAACAGCTTGAAACCAGCGTCGCGGACGCACTCCGCTCAGCCCGCCCCGGACTGGGCGGCACCATCAGCGCCTTCACCCACGCAATGGCGCAGACGTTCTCGCACCACGCCCGGACCTTCCCGGAACTCCTCAGCGGCCAGCGCGCCGAAGGTGTCGAACGCGGCCTGCAAGCACTCGCGGTGATCCAGCGGTCCCTCACCGAGGCCGCCAAGCCCTATCTGGACGGCATCCGCGGACGCGACCCCGAGCAAGCCCTGAACGCGGCGGCCCGGACAGTCATCGGCTCGTGCGTGCACCGCGCCGCCACCTGCCAGTCCTGGCCGGACGGCCTCTCGTGGACGACGTGGGCTGACGAAACCACCGAGATCGCCATGGCCTACCTCGCCACCGAAGCGTCGACCCAAAAGAAAAACCGCAGGTCACCTGAGTGATCCTGCGGTCTTCCGAGCGAGCCGCCTAAGGGAATCGAACCCTTGACCTACGCATTACGAGTGTATTTTCGAACTCGTAGTGCCTCGGAACATCGCGTAGCGCGACGGCTCCACCGCAGGTCAAATAAGACTGTCTTGATCGATCGGGGATGGCGTCGTATAACCAGGCGTGGGGCAGTTGGCTCCATATCTGCCCCACGCCTGAGATAACCGTGGCGAATCAACTACTCGCGAACAACCACCTGGTGACTCCTCAGTCGATCAGGACTCTCCGTGATCACGCACCTCCGTCGCTTCGCCGCCCCCACCGTCGTCGCCAGCATCAGGCGCACACGCCCCCCCACCCGCAAGGCCAGATAGTTTTCCGCGCGCCTGAATCCCACCTGGCCCGTGCATCTCAAAGTTATGTAAACAGTGATATTACTAAAATTGACGCAGCCTTCGAACGACAGGTAGCACCGGAGTACCGAGCACCTGCGAGCAAGTAGGCCGCGCACCGGGTTTCCCAGTCGGTGCCGATCGCACGGGCCTTGCTCACAAATGCTCACCGGCCCCCAAGAAGGAACCAAGTCGATGGTGGTTATTACTTATCCGGCTCCGCACGGTTCCCTAGCCCAGCTAGACGACGACCAAAGTCGTCACCTGGAGGACGGATTGATCTTCCTGAAGCCGACTGCTGTGATTACTACGAGCCGACTAAGACGTGGGGGTGGTTCTCGGCTCAATATGAACATGGGGTGTTATCCTTAGCGCATGAAAAAAGATGTGCACTACAACGGACAAGTTGAAGAGTGGAACCGCAGTGAGGGCTGGGGCGTAATCCGAATCGAGAACGAGACCCAGAGGATATGGGGACACTTCTCGCATATTGACGCTGACGCCAACGATTTTCGTTCACTGGAGCCCGGCGAGCACGTTGTGCTTACCGTCGAGCCCGCCGAACAAGATGGATACCACTGGAGGGCCACATGGATCAAGAAGGGCACATAGTAATTGGATAAAAATACCACTCGCGTTGCAGCAGTTGCAGCGGCGCTGATTGCGCTACTCCCGCTGGCGGGAACGGCAAGCGCTGATGACATCCAGAAAGACTTCTACACCAACGCTCCGGCGTTCAGCGCGTCGGATGCGAGGGGCACCTTCACTGGCCAGGTCGATTACCGCGCACCGGATTTCCCTATGGCCTGGAGCTTTGACATCGCCCCTGCGGTCGAATCTATCGCAGTATCGCCGATGGACTGCACGGCAGGATTGGTGCAGCCGGATCCTCCCTACAGTGACCGCCACACAGGAATTCCGGTCACCTATCTATGGCACTCCACTGTGAGGGCCACTCCACTGGAACGTCATACGGATTTGTGGGGCCACTGTCGTTTCAATGTGAATGTGGGCGGAAGGCCAGGAGTAGCCGATCTCAAGTTCACTTTCGACTACACCATTCACAACCGTCCGATCGGCCAACAGGGAGCCGAGCAGGACCCGCCCTTCAATTCCACGCTAGACATTCAGTACACCGCGTAGCCAAGGTTTACTGAGACACAACGGCCGGCCAGGGTGAAAGAGCCTTGGCCGGTAGTTGTGGATCTACGGGTCGGCTACGTCGCGACGGATGGGGACGCCGCTCCCGCTGCCGTA
>NZ_BAAAUX010000013.1:110618-158710 GCF_039534165.1 Saccharopolyspora taberi
GTGACCATCGCCGACGACACCGCACAGGAGATCCTTGCTGACGCACGGCGTGGTGCGGCCGACACCGAGGCCCGGGCGCCGCAGCCGCACCAGCGGGCCGTCCAGCTGCTCCGCGAGAATCCCTCGAAGCAGGGGCTCATTCAAGGGCGACCGGTTGACCGAATCCGCTAAGGCCTTGACTGAACTTTTCAGATGCACTACATCCTGCCGTACTGGCGGTCGACCTGGCTCGACGCAATCGACACCGATGGGGTCCAGAAGTGGGTCGACAAACTTGTCTCACTCACGGACGAGAACGGCAGTCCGCTCTTGGCTCCAGCGACCGTTCATCGAATCTATGCGGTGTTCTCGGCAATGATGGCGGCAGCCGCCAAAGCGAAGAGGATCACAGCCTCACCGCATCGCTCGCGCATCAGCCGCAGGCGGCCACTTCTCCGTGATCGTCACCGAACGTTACGGGCATCTGGCCTACACCCAGTGGGACGCGATCCGCGCGGCGCACACCCGGAAGCCGGTTGCGAAGGAGTGGTTGGCGCAACCTGCTTCATACGTGCTCCATGCAGACGACACTGCGGCGGGAGCCAAGATCATCGATCTCGCCTCCCGCCGCAGGTCAGCGGGTTGAACCGCAGCAGAGCCGCCTAAGGGAATCGAACCCTTGACCTACGCATTACGAGTTCCGTAGTGATCAAGACGAACACTGATTCGACGGGTCGCTAGAGCCCGTCCCGTCCAGGTCAGGACGTTGATCCGTCCGCCTCACGTGCCCGGATGTCGCAGAGTTACGCGGCGTCCGGGCACGCAATGGGCACGCATCGGGCGCGCACCTCAACCACCCGATCCCCGCTACAGCGAGGTGATCACGTTCGACGGTTCGTCGAGCCACACGCGGTGTTCACCGCCATCGACGGTGAGGCCGAAGCGCTCTCGCGGTGGTCTGCCGAGTGTGTCCCACTGCTGGTGAGCTTTCTCGATGGTGTCCCACAGCCGCGCAGGTCCGCCTTGGCGAACGACGTACTGATCGGATTCGGGCGCGGTGTGGCAAACCCACGACCCGTCGGGTCTGATGAGCCACGTTTCGGACGGTGTCCCGTCAACGGGGGTGAACCCGATCCGGCTGTACGGGCCGGTGTGCAGGGTGGCGAAGAACTCGAACTCACGCCCCGTGGCGACCTTGGCAGGAAGGGCGGAAGCTTCGGGCTCGGTGGTGGCGGCGTCGCGGTGCGGGATGGTGGCGGCCGGCGTCTGCTGATCTCGGGTAGGCATGAACATCCCCGCATCCGGCAAGAACATGCCCTCGGCGTGGCCTTGGATATCGACGGTCAGACGCGCCAGCAGCCCCCCGACCAAAAGCGGGACCAGGATGAGGCCGCCCGGCGCGGTTTGGTCGATCCACGCACCCGGGACGCGGTGCAGGCCGACGGTCGCGATGATCCGGTCGAACGGTGCCCGCTCGGGGCACCCGTCGCGGCCGTCCACGGCGGCAAGGTGCGGGGTATAGCCGAGCTTCGCGAGCCGGTCACGTGCGAGATCCACAAGCGCAGGATCGACATCCACGCTCGTCACGTGATCCGCCCCCAACCGGCGGCAGAGCAGAGCGGCGTTGTAGCCCGAACCGGTGCCGATCTCCAGGACCCGGTGTCCGTCGTGGACGTCGAGAGCTTCGAGCATGAGCGCCATCAACGACGGCGCGGAGCTGGACGACGTGGGCTGTCCCTTGACGATCTCGCCCCGCCGGGCCGCGTGAAGTGCGTCGGTCGTGTTGTCGAGCTGGGTGGTGTGCGCGGTGTTGCGGTACACCCCGTCTCGCCATTCGTCGGTGCGCTCGATGAGCCGCCATCCGGGCCGGTCGGTGCGGGTTTCGAAGTAGTACGGGACGAACACTCCGCGTGGGGTGTCGCTGAACGCGGCGATCCACGAAGGATCACGCAGGATGCCGTCGTCCTGGAGTTGGGCGACGAGGCGGGCGCGTAGGGCTTCGGTATCGGTCGTGGTGGTCACGGAGTCGTCTCCTGGGTAAGGGCGTTGGCGAGCGCGGCGGTGATCTGATCACGTAACAGGTGGTTCCAGGCCCATTGACCAGCGGGATTCGCTTCGAGGAACCGCCACCGACCGGCGTGGTCAACGGAGAAGTCGCAGGCGGCGAACCGCAGGTCGAGACGATCGAGCAGCCGTAGCAGGCCGGCGCGCACGTCGGCGGGTACCTCGACGGGGTGCCAGGTGTTCGCGGCGTGGTCGATCCGCCAGTCCAGCGGGGCCGCGCCGGATTCTGTTCGTGGGATCACCGCGAACACGTGGTCATCAACCCTGGTGACTCGCGCGTCGAATGCCTTGTCGATGCGGTGTTGCAGCATGACCGGGGCGACGCGCACCGACTCGGCGCGGCACTGCTCGGCGGTGACCTCGGTGGCGTAGACGAGACGCGGCTCCCCATCGATCTCGACCGGATTTCCCCGGAAAGCCTTGTAGAGCACCGGTTTCGCGCGGCGGGCGAATTCCGCGGCCGTGTCCGGGTCGTTCGTGATCAGGGTTTCCGGAACGGACAGGCCCACGTCGGCGGCCTGGGCGAGCTGGTAGGGCTTGTGCTCGGCGGCATGAATCGCCGGGGGCCAGTTCACCCACGTCTCGCGGGTAAGGGCTGCGAGCAGGCCCCGCAGCCCCCACCGCTGTTCCGCTTCGATCCACTCGGCGACCTCCCGACTCACCCCGTCCGGCGCGGTGGGGTTGGTGGGTCTCCGGTAGTAAATGCCGGTGATGTCGTCGAGCTTCACGGCGTGGTGCTCGGCGGCGAGAACACCCGTCCAGCGCGGACCGTCGAGCTCGGCGGACACAGTGAGGTCGCCGAGGTCGGCCCGCACCAACGGCACGCCGCGCCGGTTGAGTTCGTCGATCACCACATCGGCTGTGGCGTCGAAACGCTGGGTCAGAACGAGAACCGCCATGTGGGCTCAGTCCTCGGTCCAATCGGTATCGGTCTCACGTCCGCCGTGCCCATCAGTGTTCGAATCGGTCGTAGTCTGCCCGTCCGAGTGCTTGCACCACGGCGTGTTCACCCCGTTTTCGCCAGGGGTGAGCATGATCTGTTGCTGCGGGTCGTAAATGAGCTTGGACAGGTCGACCTCGCTTACCGGAATCGGCTCGCGGGCGGCGACGTCGAGCCCGAACGCGGTCACAGGTGCGCTCATGTCTTTGTTCCTCTCGTTTCCTGCGATCCCTTGGTGATCCTCGGTGTGTCCACGTGGGGCCTGTACCTCCACGCGGGTGGTACACCGACCGGCGCGGGTCGGGGGGCTACTGCCGCGCCGGTCGGCGGTCAACGGCGACGACAGCGGCCGAGCTCAGCGAGCGCCCGACGGTGGCCCTGCCGCACCTGGGCGGCGAGGCCCGGCGTGGGCCGGAGGATGCGCGGGGGCCTGGTGCTCGTCGAGTTCGACGGTTTGGTCGTCGGTGGCGCGGTGAAGTGCGCGCCAGGTGTGCGGGTCGGCAGCGCGGTCACGATGCCCCCCGCCCCGACTTCGGGCCTGTGCAGTTGTCCTCGTGCTCGTTGAGCTCGGCCCTGTCGTGGATCTCGGTGCCGCAGCGGTAACAGGACCTTCCCAGGCGGGCGTGGTACTGCTCGATGGTCTCGCCGGGCCTGCGGCGCATGTGCGGCTTCACCTCGGTGGGCATCTGTCCCCCAACGTCGACGACGGGCAGGTCGAGGGTGGAGGCCCATCGGGCCGGATGCTGATCGAGAGGGGCCTCCACCCTGCCGCCGCTCCAGCAGTCCCAGGCGCTCCGCGCCCACGGGGACGGGCCGGATCGTGCGAGGGGCTTTCGCGGCGTGCTTCCTTACCGTCGTCGTTCGACTACGTGCCGTGTAGTAGGTGCAGGGTGCACACCCTGGTACGCACCCCTGGCGCACCCCTAGGAGGCGGAGGTAAGCGCGCTCATGAGTCCCTCGACCGAGGGCGGTGCGGCGCGGCGCTTCGCTGCGGTGGCCGCGTTGTGTATACGGCGACCCGCTCGCGCCGAGTGGATGTCCTCGGAGAGCGCGAGAACCGTGGTGCCAACTCGTTCAACTTCGCCCCAATCCTCGACGTTGACCAGGGCATCAAGAAGGTTCGCGTTGCCGATGTAGCGGAACCACCGGTAGCCGGCGGGCACCGTGTCGAGCGCAGCGGCGTAGCGGTCGACTGCCGTCGACCAGTCCCCCCGTGCCCGGTAGATCCCCGCTTCGTGCGCGGCAACCTCGCTGCCGGTGATCCACCAGGACCACGACGGGTCGGTCGGGGCGATGCTGTCGTCGGCAGCAACTCTCGCGCGCTGGATCAACTCGACGGCCCCGTCGTTCCCGAGGTCGGCTGCGGCGCGAGCGTGGCGCATCGCCACCATCACCTTCAGCCGGGGTGATAGCCGGTACGCCTGGGTCATGCGAGTGCAGGTGCGCAGCGCCTCGGCCGGGCGGCGTTGCTCTTGGGCGACCAAGGCCATGTTGCCCAGGCAGAACAGTTCCATCGCGGTATCGCCGGCGAGTTGGGCGAGATGCAGCGCTTCGAGCCAGTGATTACGGGCTTGGTCAAACTGCAATGCGTCGAACGCCAGCCACCCGGCGACCTCGCCGAGCTCGGCGGTCACGGCGGTGAAGTCAGATTCCACAGTGGAGTCGTAGCGCCCGGCGGCGAGCAGCCGATTGGCGGAGCGGAACAGCCGGGCCGCGAGCGGGGCAAGTTCGCCCCCGCCATGCTGGCCGTCGAGGGCGACGAGGCGCTGCATGGAGGCGTGCAGACCCGCGACGTAGTCGGCGCTTGCGGGTTGGCCGGCATCAAGTTGGGGCGTGGTCACCGCCGGGATGGCGGCGGTGGCGTGCACCCGGCGAAGGTGCCCGTTTGCTCCCAGCGCGGCGTCGAGCTTCGCGACCGTCGCGGAGTCGGGCGTGACTTCGCCGCTTTCCCACCTGCCGACCGTGGTGCGCACGACGTAGAGCCGCTGCGCGAGCTCCCGTTGAGTGAGCCGGGCAGCCTTCCGTAGACGGCACAACTCGTCGCCAAACGTGGTGCTGTTCATGGAGTTGTCCTCTGCCCCTGGTGTCAGAACCGCCCTGCCCCAGAGCCCCCGGTGATCAGCCGGGGGCGGTGAACTCCTGGGGCAGAGTCGGCATCGAGCGTATCGGGGAGATCACTACCGGTGAACCGCTGATCGACGGCGGGCACGTTCCAGCCCGCGCCCACTCGCGTGCGCGCGAAGGGGTTGGCGTCCGGTCGCTGTCCCGGTTTGGGGCACCATTCGGCTCATTGGGATCAGCTCATGTGCGCTGATCTGATTGAGCTAAACGTGATCCAGACGGGTTGAGGAACCACATGGAGCCTTGGCCGAATCCTTGGCGCTCGCTGGTAACTCCGGCACGTTTGCGAGCGCGTTTGAGGGTGGCCTCGGCGATACCGTCGGCTTTGGCGGCCTTGAAGACGTCGGCGGCCTTGGCGCTGCCGCCGTTGTCGGCGAGGTAGCTCACGAGCCACTCGGCGGCCTCGTTGCGCTCGGACCGTTCCTCGACCGATCCGGTGTCCTGGTTCAGCAAGTCGCCGACGTTCTGGTCGGTTTCGCCGAGAATGACGAAGCGGCCGACATCGGTAGGACCTTCCGGGGTGTCCACGACTGCGGGTTCGACGCGGTAACGGATGCTCGGCAGACCCGACGGCGCGATGTTCGTCTTGATCAGCGACAGCACGCACGATCCGTCTTCGGCTTCGCGGTCGGCGGCGAACCCGATGGCCGAGCGCACCACCTGCCCGAACTCAGCGGACCCGGAGATCATGTGCAGTGGGTTGGCGTCGCCCGCCTTGCGGAAGTGGACGACACCCACGACCGCGATGTTGAGCTCTTGCGCAAGCCGCGCGAGCGGTTCGAGCCCCCGACGCACGACGCCTTGTTTGGTGAGCTCCGAGCTTGTCATGGTCGACAGCAGAGCATCGAGCACGACCAGGCGCGCACCCGTCTCGGCGATCTCTTCGCGCAACTCGTCGAGGTCGACGACGAGCGAGACCGTGGTTTCGTGGCCTTCGTCGGTTTCGGCGTAGAGCTTGCGCACCAGGTCGAGGTCGGCCCCTGCGGCGACGAAGCGCGGCGCGAGCGTGTACGACCAGGCGTCCTCGGTGCCGAGATACAGCACCGGCGACGGCGTGTCGTGCAGCTCGCCGGGCAACTCGCCGCGTGTTACGCGGGCGGCGAGCCACACAGCCCCCTGTGACTTGCCGATACCCGCGTGACCAGCCCACAACGTGATCTCCCCGAGGGGTAGCCGCTGGTCCCACAGGTACTGCCGCCGCTTCAGCGGGATAGCCGACACTGCACGGGACCGGACGCGCCGTCTGGTCCCGCCTGCCTGGTCCATGCCGGCCTCGTCGTATTGGTCGATGTCGACCGACCCGATGTGCTGGTGGGTCAGCATCACGCGGCGTACTCCTGCGGGTTGCTGTAACCAGTGGCGACCCAGCGAGCGACCGCGTCGGGGTCCATGCGGCGGCCTGCCATTGGGCCGGGCTGGGCGCGGCGACGTTCAAGCTCGGCGTACGTGGGCGACGCGGCGATGCGCGCCCAGTTTTCGGCCGCTGAGATCGCCTTGGACGACTCGGAGGCGAGGCACCTCCGGTGCCACTCACGGAACGTCGCGCCGAGCTCGGCATCACGACGAAGCTGGTCGAACTGTGCGCGGGTGAGAACAACCCGAGCGGTCGGGGCTGCTTCCCTGCGGGCGTCTGGGATAGTGGGTGCGGGACTGGTCACGCGAGGGCCTCTCTCGTCAGCGGCGGTGTTCTCTGTGGTGGGGAGGGCCGCCGCTTTCCTTGCCTGGATAGGGTTTTCGCGACTGTTCATGCTGAACTCAGGTTCACGCCGCGTCGCCGCTCTGCACGGCTGGGCTGATGCCGAGCACGGCGAGCACCTCGGCTGTCGGGACGCGGTAGGCGTTGCCAAGGCGCAGCACCCGAACGGGAAACTCCCCGGACCGCGCGAGCTCGTACGCCTTCGTCCGGCCGATGCCGAACGTGCGAGCTGCGCTGACGAGGTCCAGGGACGGCGGTAGTTGGCGCACAGTCTCGGCACTCATGCCGACCGTGATCACGAGCTCCGAGTCCGAAGTTCCGGCCATGAGGGTTCCTTTTGCCTTCCTGCCTGCTAGATATGTTGCAATTTGCACTCTAGCAATGGCACAATGATGCCGTTCGAGGTTGAACGGTACCGATCTCGAACAAGCGTTGCAACTTGCAGATCGAACAATGCCGGAGAGTGCGTTTTGCACGACATCAGCGAGATGATCGGCGAGCAGGTCCAGCGTCACCGCAGACGCCACCAGTGGACTCGGAAGCAGCTCGCCGAGGAATGCCAACGACTTGGGGACCCAGATCTAACCTTCGCCGCCATCACGAGTATCGAGACGGGGCGGCGCGACGAAACCGGTCGTCGACGCCGAGACGTGACGGTCGACGAGCTCGCGGTACTGGCTCGCGCACTCGACGTTCCCCCTGCGCTGTTGCTCTTCCCGATCGACTCGGAGGAAGAGGTCACCTGGTCCCCCGACGCAAGGACGAATCCCTGGTCGGCAATCCAGTGGCTCAGTGGCGCAAAGCCCGCGCCTGACCAGCGTTCTGAGCACCGGCCGGACAGGATGCGCCCCCCACTTGAGGCGTACCACGATCACGAGGACTGGCAAGGCCACTGGTGGCAGTCCTACATGCGATCCCAGTCGTGGGAGGAAAGAGCCGAGAAGGTCAAGTCGGCGGACACGCGGGAAAAGCTACTCGCTGCGGCCGATCTTGAGGACGAATGGCGAATCGACGCCATCGAGGGATGGATCCTCGATGCCCGGGTGGAACTCCTACAAGCTGGGGTAACACCGCCGGAACTGAGCACCGACGGCGAGGCAACCCTGATCAAGCGCGCCAATGAACGCGAAGCGGAGCTGCGCTCGGCTCGTCGGCGCAATTCGAGGGAGGCCACCGAGTGAAAGCGGGAAGCGTAACCCGACGCTGCTACTGCCGTGATGACAGCGGGCGAGCCCTCGGCAAGTCGTGCCCGAAGCTCAAGCGCAAGAACCACGGCGTCTACTCGATCCGACAAGAATTACCGTCCACACAGGACGGAGACCGTCGGACCTTCCGCCGCTCCGGGTACGACTCGGCTGAAACGGCGCGGAGCGACCTGGACAAAGTTCGGGCGCTGCTGGCGATTCCGGAGCAAGACGACGCCGAGAACCGGGAACGCATTGCCGAGCTGCTGGTCACGATCTCGGAGAACAAGGCTCCAATCCCGGACTACGACGAGACCAAGCGGAGGCTCGGCACTGGTCAGAGCCTCACCACTCGAATGACCGTCGCCGAGTGGCTGGACGAGTGGCTCACGGGCAAGCGCACACGGAAGTCCTCCATTGCGCGGTACGAGACCGACATCCGCGTTCACCTCAAGCCGCGTATCGGCTCGATCCCGCTCAACCGTCTTCGGGTCGCGCACCTCAACGAGATGTTCGAGGGGATCAATGAGACCAACGAGGAGATCGAGGCCGCGAATGCGGTACGCCGCCAGGTCGAGGCCAAGCGCAAGGCAGCCATGAGGCGAGCCGAGCAACGGGCCGCACGCGCCGAACTGCGCGCGCTGCCGCCGTTCCGGCGAACGACCGGACCAGCGACGCAGCAGCGTATCCGTGCAACGCTGCGGGCCGCGCTCAACGACGCGATCGCGCAGCAGCTCATCACGTTCAACCCCGCTTCTCATGTGGAGTTGGAGCCGGGCAAACGTCCGAAGGCGCTCGTCTGGACACCTCGGCGGGTAGAGCAGTGGCAGCAGACCGGCGAGAAGCCGTCTCCGGTAATGGTCTGGACTCCGGAGCAGGCGGGATGGTTCCTCGATCACGTCGCCGCCGACCGGCTCTACGCGATGTATCACCTGATCGCCTTTCGAGGACTCCGGCGCGGAGAAGCGTGCGGCGTCCGCTGGACGGACGTCGACCTCGACGCAGGGACGTTGACCGTGGCAACTCAGCTCGTGCAAGACGGATGGTCCGTCGTCGAGAGTGATCCCAAGACGGCGAGTGGGGCCCGCGTGATCGCACTCGACACGGAGACGATCAACGTCCTGCGGACGCATCGGGCAAGGCAGCTCGCCGAGCGGATGGAGTGGGGGCCCGCGTGGGTCGACTCCGGCCGCGTGTTCACGCGCGAGGACGGAACGTGGGTGCATCCCGGCTGGCTGTCCGAGGCATTCGAGCGTGCTGTCCGGGCCGCTGGTCTACCGCCGGTTCGACTGCACGATCTACGGCACGGCGCGGCGACCCTCGCGCTGGCCGGCGGCGCTGATCTCAAGGTGGTTCAGGAGATGCTCGGCCACTCCTCGATCACGATCACCTCTGACACCTACACGAGCGTGCTCCCGCAGGTCGCGCGTGAGGCTGCCGAGGCAGCCGTCCGGCTGGTTCCAAGGGCGCGCACCGGTACCGATGGGCACGCATCGGGCACGCAAAGGCCGTTCGCGGGGGAGGCTGCGCTACCCCGCATCGACCGTCCCAAAAGAAAAACCGCAGGTCACGTGGGTGATCCTGCGGTTTCCCGACGGAGCCGCCTGAGGGAATCGAACCCTCGACCTACGCATTACGAGTGCGTCGCTCTAGCCGACTGAGCTAAGGCGGCGTTGCGGCTACGAGTGTAGCGGCCACGGCATGGCCGTCCGCGCGCACCCTCCGGAAGAAACGACGCGTTACTCCGGCATGTGAGCGTCGTTACAGGAGCAGTGATGGCGATCACTGCGACCGGAGGGATGCTGGATGCGACCACGCCGCCCGTTGCGCCGCCTGGCGGTCTGCGCGACCGTCTCCGCCGCTGTCGCCGGACTGGGACTGCCCGCCGCGCTGGCGCAGGAATCGACCCTGCCGACCACGCCGCGGCCGTCGCCGGAGAACCCGGGGCAGCCCCCGGAATCGGTGCCGGCGAACCACCCGGGGCCGATCGTCGCCGACGCCGGTACCGGCATCGGGCTGATCCGCATCCTCCCGAAGACCGTTCCCACCGACTCGGTGGTCGAGGACCCCGAGTTCGAGGAGAAGCTACCCAAGCAGGCCATCGCCGAGATGGGCATGGGGCTGGCGACCGCGCAGGCCAACTCCGACGCCTACCTGGGGCATGAGCGGGCCATCGCCGACTCCGATCCGGTCGGGTTCAGCTTCCAGGGCACCACACCTCGGACGCCGCTCGGGCTGAGCCAGACCGCCTCGCCCGACCACGACGCGCCGACCGCGGGCGGCCTGCACCCTCCCGCGTCACCGCTGGACGGCGTGGTCAAGCTCGGCGCGATGAACGGCAGCGCGCACGCGCGGTGGGACGACGTGCTCGGGCCCTGCGTGCAGCCGATCTCCGATGCGAAGACGTCGTTGGGCGGGCTGTCCGTGCTGAACGCGCTGCCCGGGGTGGACGGCGCGCTGCTCGACGCGTCCAACTCGCTCGAAGCGCACTCGAACGTCGAGCTGGTCGACGTCGCCGGGCAGCAGGGCAAGGCCGTGCGCGCGACCTCGTCGATGCGGCTCGGCGACGTCAGGCTGTTCTCCGGCACGCCGCAGGAACTCCGCGTCGAGGTCGTCAGCCAGCCCAAGCTGACCGCGACCTCCACCGGCGACCCGGCCACGTCCACTGTGGACTACCAGGCGCCGGTGCTGCGGGTCAGCCGCGGCGACGAGGTGCTCGGCGTGCTCGACGCCGCGAAGCCGCAGCTGGACGTGCCGTTCAGCCAGGACCAGCTCGACCTCGGCGTGCTGCGGATGAGCGTCGGGAAGCTGCGCCAGGACGTGGCGGGCGCGGAAGTCCGCGCCGCGGCCCGGATGTTCGACCTGCACGTGCTGCCCGCCGACAAGATCGGCATCCAGACCTCGCTGGCGCAGATCTCCTTCGGCGAGCAGATCGCGCGCGCCGGCGCGCCCGCCGGAGGCGTGGTCTGCCGCGCGGCGGCTCCGCCCGCTCCGGCGGCCGTGGCCGAGGGGCCGAAGGCCCCACCGCTGGCCGTCACCGACGGCGCGTACAGCGCGATCCCGCTGTTCTGGACCGGCACCGGGCTGCTGCTGCTCGGCTCGATCCTCGTCGCAGCCGTTCCGCGTCGGCGGTCCTGAGAGACGCCACCGCTTCCCCGGGGACGCCGCCTGCTCAGCCGCGGTGCAGCGCGGCGACCATCGCCTCCACGGCGATGATCGGCTTGACGTTCTGGGTCAGCGCGAGCCGGCACTCCAGCACGGCCTCCAGCCGCCGGAGCGTCGACTCCGACGTCCACTCGGCCGCGGCCTTCGACACCGAGCGTGCGAAGTCCGGGTGGTTGAGCGGAGCTGACGCGCCGGAGCGGGTCACCAGCACGTCCCGGTAGAAGCCGGCCAGGTCCACCAGGGCGAGGTCCAACGCGTCGCGCTGGGACCTGGTCGCGCGCGACTTCTGCCGCTTCTCCAGCTCGCGCAGCGCCGCGTTGGCTCCGCGCGTCGCCGACGCCGTGCCCTTGCCGGTGCCGCCCGCGCCCATCGCCGTGCGCAGCTCGTCCTTCTCGGCCTCGTTGCGGTCCTCGTTGGCCGCGACCGCCTCGGTCTCCGACGACTTCACCAGCCCGCTCGCCGCGGTGAACACGTCCGAGAACCGGCGCAGCCCCAGCGGGATGCTCAGCACCGCCTCCCGCCGCTCCCGCGCCTCGGCGTCGGAAGCCAGCCGCCGGGCTCGCCCGATGTGCCCGCCGCTGACCGACGCCGCCCACTGCGCCAGCTCCGCGTCCACGCCGTCCCGCTCGTGCAGGACCTCCGCGATCGATCCCGCCATCGGAGTCTTGAGCTGCACGACCCGGCAGCGGGACCGGATCGTCACCGACACGTCCTCCGGGTGGTCCGACGGCGCGCACAGCAGGAACACCGTCCGGTCCGGCGGCTCCTCCACGGCCTTGAGCAGGGCGTTCGCCGCACCCTCGGTGAGCCGGTCGGAGTCCTCGATCAGCACCACCCGCCACTGCCCGGTGGTCGGGCGGCGGGCCGCGGCCTGCACCAGCGAACGCATCTCGGCGACCGAGATCGACAGCCCTTCCGGCACGACCACGCGCACGTCGGCGTGGGTGCCCGCGAGCACCGTGCGGCACGCCGAGCACTGCCCGCAGCCCACGCCGGAGGTGCATTCCAGTGCGGCGGCGAACGCCCGCGCGGCGACCGAGCGCCCCGAGCCGGGCGGGCCGGTGAACAGCCAGGCGTGAGTCATCGCGCCCGCGGGCGCGGGTTCGTCGCGGGCCAGGAGATCCGCCGCGCGCACAGCTGCCTGCAGCGTCCGCACCGCGTCCGGCTGGCCGACCACGTCAGCCCACACTCCGGCGCTCAGCTCCGGGGTCACGTCCACACCTGGCACTGTACGGGGCCGCCCCGACCGCCCTCACGGACCGAGGACGCCGAACTCCTCCAGGAGGGCGCGGACGATTCCGATCGCCAGCGAGCCGAAGATGACCAGCATGATCAGGACTCCGACGATCCTGCCGCCGATGTTCCTGCGCTGGGCGGGCAGGTTCTGCGCCGGAGCCACCGACGCCTGCTCGGCGTTGCCGTAGGCAGCCGGGACCGACCACTCCGGTTCGGTCGAACGCGACCTGCGCTTCGACCGCACCGCCCGCCGCGCTTCCTCGCTCAGCTCGGCCGGCGGCACCGGCTCCGCGGGCCGCAGCGGCGGATATGCGGTGGTCAGGCCGCTGAGCACGTCCGGGTACACCGTCGACGCGGGCAGCGGCTGGGTGCCGTCCCGGCCGGAAAGGGCGTCGCGCATCGCAGCCTCCCCAGTGTCCGCGGGGTGTCAGCTGAAGTGTCCGCCGGACACCCCGCGAACGCCAGGGTCAGGACTGCTTGGTCGCGCTGGTCTTCTTCTTCGCGGCCGTGCTCTTGGACGCGGTGGACTTCGTCCCCGTCGACTTCGTGCTCTTGGCCCTGGACGTCGTCTTCTTCTTCGCCGGGGCCTTCGCCCGCCGCTCGGCCAGCAGCTCGGTCGCCCGATCGATCGTGATCGACTCGACGTCGTCGCCCTTGCGCAGCGACGCGTTGGTCTCCCCGTCGGTGACGTACGGGCCGAACCGGCCGTCCTTGATCACCAGCGGCTTGCCGGAGTCCGGGTCGTCGCCCAGCTCGCGCAGCGGCGCCGCGGCGGCCCGCCTGCCCCGCTGCTTGGGCTGCGCGTAGATCTTGAGCGCTTCCTCCAGGGTCACCGTGAACATCTGCTCTTCGGTGTCGAGCGACCGCGAATCCGAACCCTTCTTCAGGTACGGGCCGTAGCGGCCGTTCTGCGCGGTGATCTCGTCGCCCGACTCCGGGTCGGTGCCGACCACGCGCGGCAGCGACAGCAGCTTGAGCGCGTCGTCGAGCGTCACGGTGTCCAGCGACATCGACTTGAGCAGGCTGCCGGTGCGCGGCTTGTTCTTGTTGCCCTCGGGCAGGACCTCGGTGACGTACGGGCCGAACCGGCCCTCCTTGGCCACCACCTCGTGGCCGGTCTCCGGGTCGGTGCCCAGGCTGCGGCCCTCCATCGGGGTCGCGAACAGCTTCTCGGCGACACCGATGTCCAGCTCGTCCGGCGGCAGGTCGTCGGGCAGGTTCGCCCGCTGCGACTCGCTGTCGCTCAGCGGACGCTCCAGGTACGGGCCGTACCGGCCGACCCGGACGTAGACCGTGCGGCCCTCGTCGTCGGTGAACATCGGGATCGAGTTCACCTCGCGGGCGTCGATCTCCTCGACCCCGGAGCCGACGAGCTTCTTCAGCCCGCCAGCGCGGCCGATCGAGTCGTCCGGCCCGACCTCGCCGCCGAAGTAGAAGCCCGACAGCCACTTGGTGCGCTGCTGCCTGCCCTCGGCGATGCGGTCGAGCTCGTCCTCCAGCGCGGCGGTGAAGTCGTAGTCGACGAGCCTGCCGAAGTGCTTCTCCATCAGCCCGATGACCGCGAACGCCACCCACGACGGGACCAGGGCCGAGCCCTTCTTCCAGACGTAGCCGCGCTCCTGCACGGTGCTGATGATCGAGGCGTAGGTCGACGGGCGGCCGATGCCCAGCTCCTCCAGCGCCTTGACCAGGCTGGCCTCGGTGTAGCGCGGCGGCGGGTTGGTGCTGTGGCCGTCCGGCGACAGCTCCGGCGCGGTGACCGGCTGGTCCTGGGACAGCCGCGGCAGCCGGGACTCGGCGTCGTCGGCGACCCCGCCGACCTCCGAGTCGACCGCCTCGACGTAGGCCTTGAGGAACCCGGCGAAGGTGATCGTGCGGCCGGAGGCGGCGAACGTGCACTCCTCGCCGTCGGCCGCGGTGCCGGTGATCCGCACCGACAGCGTGGTGCCCTTGGCGTCGGCCATCTGGGAGGCGATGGTGCGCTGCCAGATCAGCTCGTAGAGCTTGTAGCCGTCGGCGTCGAGCTCATCGGCCACCTGGCCGGGGGTGCGGAAGCTCTCGCCCGCCGGGCGGATCGCCTCGTGCGCCTCCTGCGCGTTCTTGACCTTGCGGTTGTACTGCCGGGGCTGCGGCGAGAGGTACTCGTCGCCGTAGAGGTCCATGGCCTGGTTGCGAGCCGCCGTGATCGCCGTCTCCGACAGCGTCGTGGAGTCTGTTCGCATGTAGGTGATGTAGCCGTTCTCGTACAGCTTCTGCGCGGTGCGCATCGTCCGGTCCGCCGAGAACCGCAGCTTGCGGCCCGCCTCCTGCTGGAGGGTCGAGGTCATGAACGGCGCGTACGGCTTCCGCGTGTACGGCTTCTCCTCGACGCTGGACACGGCCAGGCCGGCGTCGGTGAGCCCGGCAGCCAGGCGGCGGGCCTCGGCCTCGCCGAGCAGCCGCACGTCGGAGTTCTTCAGCCTGCCGTCCGGCCCGAAGTCCCGGCCGGTGGCCAGCCTGGTGCCGTCGACGCTGACCAGCCGCGCGCCGAAGCGGCGCGGGTCGGCGTCCTCGCCCGCGTCCATGGTCGCCGAGATGTCCCAGTACTCGGCCGGGACGAACCTGATCCGCTCGCGCTCCCGCTCGACCACGATCCGGGTCGCCACCGACTGCACGCGGCCCGCCGACAGCCTCGGCATGACCTTCTTCCACAGCACCGGGCTGACCTCGTAGCCGTAGAGCCGGTCCAGGATGCGCCGCGTCTCCTGCGCGTCGACCAGGTCCTGGTCCAGGTCGCGGGGGTTGGCCGCGGCGGCCTGGATCGCCGACTCGGTGATCTCGTGGAAGACCATCCGGCGCACCGGCACCTTCGGCTTGAGCGTCTCCATCAGGTGCCAGGCGATGGCCTCGCCCTCGCGGTCGCCGTCCGTGGCGAGGTAGAGCTCGTCGACTTCCTTCAGCTTGTCCTTGAGGTCGTTGACCGTGGCCTTCTTGTCCCCGGTGACCAGGTACAGCGGCTCGAAGTCGTTCTCCACGTCGACGCCGAGCCGGGCCCACGGCTGGCCCTTGTACTTGGCGGGCACTTCGGCGGCGCCGCGCGGGAGGTCGCGGATGTGGCCCTTGGACGACTCCACCACGAAGTTGGAGCCGAGGTAGGAAGCGATCTTGCGGGCCTTCGCAGGCGACTCGACGATCACCAGCCGCCGCACTCCGGCGCCCGCCCCGTTGGCGGACCCCGAAGACCGGCCAGTGCCGCCGTTCTTCTTCGTCCGTGTCGACCCAGCCACGCTTACCTGCTCTCTACTCGCGGAGGCGCCCGTTCGTCGTGTTGTCCGAGTTCCAGGTGATACCCGAGGTCCGAGGAAATGCCCAGGGACTCAGGTCCCACCCGAGTACCTCGGTGATGCCCAAGGTTCCTCAATGGTGCCCAAGGTTCCTAAGTGTGCACCGTGCACAGCCGATTACGCCGTGCCGGGGACGGACAGCGTCGCATACAACACAACGGCACTCGCGCCCGT
The DNA here is from genome assembly GCF_039534165.1 of Saccharopolyspora taberi. Lineage (NCBI taxonomy): Bacteria > Bacillati > Actinomycetota > Actinomycetes > Pseudonocardiales > Pseudonocardiaceae > Saccharopolyspora > Saccharopolyspora taberi. The sequence continues at coordinate 126,501 of NZ_BAAAUX010000013.1, forward strand.
CGTCTCTGGGAAACGTATCGGCTACCGGCTGTGTTCCGTTGCTTGACCTGGCGTGATGTGCGTCAAACCGGTCAGGACACCAGCGGCCACGTTCGCTCGATCGCACCATCGGGCACTGGGCCGACCAGCTCCGCCAGGCGGGCTATCCGCCGTTTGCCGGTGACCCGCAGCGCCGGTCCGCCCGCGCGGGCGCCCAGGAACCTGGCGGGCAGCCCGCTGCGCGCCAGCGCCGCGGCGAGCGGTTCGTGCGTCTCGGGGGCGTGCGGGTCGAGGCCGAGGAGGTAGCCGCCCGGTTCGAGCCTGCCCGCGGTCAGCGCCCAGAGGCGCAGGGTGCAGCCGTCCGGGGCGAAGTCGGCGGGCACGGACTTGACCGCGCCGCGCAGCCAGCGACCGGCCAGGCCGGTCAGGTCCGAGCGGAAGGCGGTGCGCACCAGCGGCCTGCCCTCGTCCGAGCTGCCCAGCTCGGCCTCGACGCCGCGGTCGGCGCACGCGCGGACCAGGGATCGGGCCCGCCAGTGCTCGTCGACGACGACCGAGAGCCGCGCCGCGGTACCGCGCCCGAACCCCACCGCCTGCCCCGGCCCGCACAGCAGCCCCGCGAGATCGGCCACGCGGGGGTGCCGGGCCTCAGCCGAGAAGAAGGACAGCTGGTCCACGGCGCACAATCGTAGAACTGCCGTTCGAAAATGACCAGCATCTCACGCGAGTTCACCCTCCGGAATGAAAGAGCGGGGGTGCCCGGACGTTCCGGACACCCCCGCTACCGCGAGATCAGGCGGTGGCTATTTTGCCCTCCTCGTCGTTGGCCGGGGTGTCGGTGATCGCGGTGCTGCGCCGCTTCGACACCACGACCGCGGCGATGATCACCGCGGTGGCGACCCCGGCGATCGCGAAGCGGACCGCCGGGGAGGCGGCCTCCCCGACCGCGAAGGTCACCACGGCGGGCGCGATCAGCACCGACACCAGGTTCATGACCTTCAGCAGCGGGTTGATCGCCGGACCGGCGGTGTCCTTGAACGGGTCGCCGACGGTGTCGCCGATGACCGTGGCCGCGTGCGCCTCGGACCCCTTGCCGCCGTGGTGGCCGTCCTCGACCAGCTTCTTCGAGTTGTCCCAGGCACCGCCCGAGTTGGCCAGGAAGATCGCCATCAGCGTGCCGGTGGCGATGGCGCCCGCCAGGTAGCCGGCCAGCGGGCCGACGCCGAGGCCGAACCCGACCGCGACCGGCGCCAGCACCGCCAGCAGACCCGGCGTGGCCAGCTCCCGCAGCGAGTCGCGGGTGCAGATGTCGACGACCTTGCCGTACTCGGGGCGCTCCGAACCGTCCATGATCCCGGGCTTGTCCCTGAACTGGCGCCGGACCTCGTAGACCACGGCACCGGCCGCGCGGGACACCGCGTTGATGGCCAGGCCGGAGAAGAAGAACACCACGGCCGCGCCGATGGCCACGCCCACCAGGACGTTCGGCGCGAACACGATGAACTCCATCTCGGCCAGCGCACCGCCCGCGCTGGCCAGCGCCTGGGTGATGGCGTCCCGGTAGGACCCGAACAGCGCGGTAGCCGCCAGCACCGCGGTCGCGATCGCGATGCCCTTGGTGATCGCCTTCGTGGTGTTGCCGACCGCGTCGAGCTCGGTGAGGATCTGCGCGCCCTCGCCCTCGACGTCACCGGACATCTCGGCGATGCCCTGCGCGTTGTCGCTGACCGGGCCGAAGGTGTCCATCGCGACGATGACGCCGACGGTGGTCAGCAGGCCGCAGCCGGCGAGCGCGATCGCGAACAGCGCCACCGCGAGCGAACCGGACAGCAGGAACGCGCCGAACACGGCCGCGCCGATCACCAGCGCGGTGTAGACGGCGGACTCGAAGCCCACCGACATGCCGCTGAGGATCACGGTGGCCGCACCGGTCAGCGACGACTTGCCGACGTCGCGCACCGGCCGGTGCTCGGTGGCGGTGAAGTAGCCGGTGAGCTTGAGGATGACCGCGGCCAGCGCGATGCCGATGATCACCGCGACCAGCGCGATGACCGCCGGGTTGCCCTGGGTCGCCGCGATCTCCGGCGACACGCCGGTCAGCCCGGCGAACGAGCTGGGCAGGTAGAGCAGCGCCGCGCCCGCGCAGAGCACGGCCGAGATCCCCGCCGAGACGAAGAACGAGCGGTTGATCGCGGTGAGCGCGCTCTCCCCGGCCCGCGCCTTGGTGATGTAGACGCCGATCACGGCGGTCACCACCCCGATCGCGGGCACGATCAGCGGGAACAGCAGGCCCTGGAGGCCGAACGCCGCGGTGCCCAGGATCAGCGAGGCGACGAGCGTGACGGCGTAGGACTCGAACAGGTCGGCCGCCATGCCCGCGCAGTCACCGACGTTGTCGCCGACGTTGTCGGCGATCGTGGCGGCGTTGCGCGGGTCGTCCTCCGGAATGTTCTGCTCGACCTTGCCGACCAGGTCGGCGCCGACGTCGGCGGCCTTGGTGAAGATGCCGCCGCCGACCCGCATGAACATCGCCAGCAGGGCGGCCCCGAAGCCGAAGCCCTCCAGCACGCGCGGAGCGCCGCCCGCGTACACCAGCACCACCAGCGCGGCGCCGAACAGGCCGAGGCCGACCGTGGTCATGCCGACCACGCCGCCGGTGCGGAAGGCGACGCGCATCGCCTTCTCCCGGCCCTCGCCCTTCTCCCTGGCGGCAGCCGCGACGCGGACGTTGGCCCGGGTCGACAGCCACATGCCGAGGTAGCCGATCACCGCGGAGAACGCGGCGCCGAACAGGAAGAAGATCGACCGGCCGATGCGCTCGGCGGTGGTCTCCGCGGGCAGCGCGAACAGCACGAGGAACACCACGACCGCGAAGACCGCCAGCGTCCGGAACTGGCGGCTGAGGTAGGCCGACGCGCCCTCCTGAACGGCCTTGGCGATGTCCTGCATCTTCGTGGTGCCCTGACCGGCGGCGAGGACTTCCTTGATCAGTACGTAGCCGAAGGCCAGCGCGGCCAGGGCGATCACCATCACCACGCCGACCACGGCGATGTCGGCGCCCCCGAGTTCGATGCCCGCGGCGTGCTGGGCGAGGTCCATCCGGTGCGGCGAGCTCGGTGGTGCAGTGCCCTGGGCCCAGCCTTGCTGGACCGGGGTGAGCAGGGACATCCGTCCTCCTGGTTTGTGCTCGGTTCTGCGCCGGTGATCGCGCCGACCCACGGTCGGCTCCCCGACGCGCGTTAGGCGGCCTCGCCCCGCTCGGCCTGGCGGTCGAAACGTGACGACGTCGTGGCCGGGAAGTCTATTCAGACCACGAGTGGCTTACCTCACGGTGTGATATGAGACTCGCATCGACGTGCGGATTTGTTATCGAGAATCGATTCAGAAAGGTACTTGATCACCCGTTCAGGGAGATCTCGATTTGGCCCAAACGGGGGACATGAGGTAGTGGGCGATTTTGACCGGCTTCCAGCCCTGCGCGCAAAGATCACCCGATCGCCGGACGCCGGTCCGGTGAACCGTTCCGCAGGACGGACGATCGGGCGCGAAACGATGTTTCGCTCACCCGGCCGGGGTTCGGGTTCCGCGGCCTGTGCAAGGCTCGAAGGGTGAACGCGGAGCGTGAGGACCGGGGTCGGCACTTGCTCGAACGCGTGCTGGCCGGGATTCCGGTGGGCGAGTCACCGCTGCGCCACGTCGCCCACCTGCCCGAACGCCCGGCGCGGCACGCGGACTGGCCCGCGTGGGCCGCGCCCGAGGCGGTCGAGGCGCTTCGCGCGCGCGGCGCGGAGCGGCCGTGGGCGCACCAGGCCGAGGGCGCCGACGCGGTGCGGTCCGGGGAGAACGTCGTGGTCGCGACGGGCACCGCGTCCGGGAAGTCGATGGTCTACCAGCTGCCGGTGCTGTCGCGGCTGCTCCAGGACGGGCGGGCGACCGCGCTGTACCTGTCGCCGACCAAGGCGCTGGGCGCCGACCAGCTCCGCGCGATCGACGAGCTGGAGCTCGACGGGGTCCGCGCGGCTAGCTACGACGGCGACACCCCGCAGGTCGAGCGGGACTGGGTCCGCAACCACGGCCGGTGGGTGTTCACCAACCCGGACATGCTGCACATCGGGATCCTGCCCAACCACAGCCGGTGGGCGCGGTTCTTCCGGAGCCTGCACTACGTGGTGATCGACGAGTGCCACACCTACCGCGGCGTCTTCGGCTCGCACGTCGCGCTGCTGCTGCGCCGGCTCCGGCGGGTCGCCCGGCACTACGGCGCCGATCCGGTGTTCGTGCTCGCCTCCGCGACCGTGGCCGACCCCGGCGACCTGGGCGAACGGCTCGTCGGGACCCCGTGCCGCGCGATCATCGACGACGGTTCGCCGCGCGGCGCCCGCACGGTCGCGCTGTGGGAACCGCCGCTGCTGGAGGACGTGGTCGGCGAGAACGGCGCGCCGGTCCGGCGGTCGGCGGGAGCCGAGACGGCCCGGATCATGACCGAGCTGGTGATCGAGGACGCGCGCACGCTGGCGTTCGTCCGGTCCCGCCGCGGGGTGGAGCTCGCCGCGCTGTCGGCCCAGCGCTCGCTGTCCGAAGTGGACTCCAGCCTGCCCGGGAAGGTCAAGGCGTACCGGGGCGGCTACCTGCCCGAAGACCGCCGGGCGCTGGAACGGGCGCTGCTCGTGGGCGACCTGCGCGCGGTCGCGACGACCAACGCGCTGGAGCTGGGGGTGGACATCGCGGGCCTCGACGCGGTGGTCGTGGCGGGTTACCCGGGGACGCTGGCCTCGTTCTGGCAGCAGGCCGGGCGCGCCGGGCGGGACGGCGAAGGCGCGCTGGTGGTCTTCGTCGCGCGCGACGATCCGCTGGACACCTACCTGGTGCACCACCCGCCCGCGGTGCTGGAACGCCCGGTCGAAGCGACTGTGCTGGACCCGGCGAACCCGTACGTGCTCGAACCGCACCTGGCCTGCGCCGCGGCGGAACTGCCGTTGAAGGAGGAGTCCTTCGACGCCTTCGGCGGAACCGCCGCCGAGACCGCGGTCAAGGCGCTGACCTCGGAAGGCGTGCTGCGCAAACGCCCGCACGGCTGGTACTGGACGGCGCGCGAACGTCCACACAGGAGTGTGGAGCTGCGGGGCTCCGGAGGCGCCCAGATCGCCGTCGTGGAGGGCGATTCCGGGCGGATGCTGGGAACGGTCGACCCGGACTCGGCGTGTGCCACGGTGCACCCGGGCGCGGTCTACCTGCACCAGGGGCAGTCGTTCGTGGTGGACGAGCTGGACCTGGACACGGGACTCGCGCTGGTGCACGCCGAAAGTCCGGACTGGACGACTTCGGCCCGCGAAGCCATCGACATCTCGGTGCTGCGGACGGTCGAGCGCCGGGAAGCGGGCCCGCACGTGTCGGTGTGCCTGGGCGATGTGGAGGTGATGTCGCAGGTCGTCGGCTACCTGCGCACGCTGCCCTCGGGCCGGGTGCTGGACCAGGTTCCGCTGGACCTCCCCGCGCACAAGCTGGTGACCAGAGCGGTCTGGTACACGATCGGCGAGGAGCTGCTCAGTGGCAGCGCACCGGGGGGCGCCGGGCTGGAACCGGCGCGCATCCCCGGTGCGCTGCATGCCGCCGAGCACGCGGCGATCGGCCTGCTACCGCTGTTCGCGACCTGTGATCGATGGGACATCGGCGGTGTCTCCACCGCCATGCACGCCGATACCGGGGAGGCGACGGTTTTCGTGCACGACGGTCATCCGGGAGGGGCCGGATTCGCCGACCGCGGCTTTGCCGCGTTGTTCCCATGGCTGGCCGCGACGCGGGAGGCGATCGCTTCCTGCGAGTGCCCGGCCGGGTGCCCGTCCTGCGTCCAGTCGCCGAAGTGCGGGAACGGCAACGAACCGCTGGACAAGGCGGGGGCGGTGGCAGTTCTCGACGCGGTGTCGACCGCAGGGCGGCAAGCCGGCGGATCGGCTGGGCTGCACGACCGGCGGTAGCGGGACCGGGCGGAAAGCGCGCTCGTGTGGGAAGCGCGCGCCGCCCGTACCGCCGGTCGCGACATCGGAGAGCCCTGGGCGCGGTGCCGATCCGCGCGACTCGTTCACGGTCGACCTGCCGCCATCAGCCGGCTGCGACGAGTTCTGCCACGTTCTTGCTCTGGTGGAGCCCTTCGAGCAGGGCGTCCTGTACGAATTCGATCGAGGGCAGGGTCCATCCGCACACCTCGGGCTTGACCCTCCAGTGCGCGGCGCCGTGCGGGAAGGTGGTCGGCGGCATGGGGACCCAGCTTCCGGCACCGTGCGACCTGACGTCGGCGAGCTCGGCCAGTTCGGGGGCGAGCCGACCTTCACCGGACGTCAGGAAGTACCAGCGCCCGTTGGGAATCGCCACGATCGGCACCGGGAATCCCAGTGCCCGCAGGGCGACCGCGGCGCGGTAGCCGAGCGCGGCGTCGACCTCGACGGCTCCGATCGCGGTGCCGGTCGCCACCAGCAGGCTGTAGGGACGGCCGGACCACCAGGCAGCGACCTGGTCGGGGTTGGTTCCGAGCCGTTCCTGCCAGTCCTGGTGCACCGGCATCGGGCCTTCGGCGTCGGTGCCGTCGCGGCCGATCCAACGGGTGCCCACCGGATAGGTCCCGGGCAGCACCGGCCAGCCGCGAGAGGCGAATCCGATCGCCTCCACCCGCAGCTCGATCCGGTTGTTCAGCAGCCCGGCTTGGAGAGCCCGGACACCGCCGAAGGTGTCCTGCCACTCATCCGCCGACCAATCCATTTGTTCTCCGCCTCCTTGTTCCACGGTGAGCACGAGAGGTGATCCGGGGGAGATCACCTCGGTTCGGACCACGTTGTCCGGACCGTCGGGGTGTTCGTGCTCACACCTCCAATGAACGTCAGGGGAACAGCCGGAGTACAGCCCCAGGTCGACGACCGGTCATTTGGCGGCGACGAGCGCAGCCCGCCGCGAAGGCCAGCCGAAAGATCAATCGGACGAGCGGCCTGCGAACAGCACGCCAGTCGCGATCCGATGGCAACAAGCGCCTCGACACCGCCGCTTCCGAACCTCTTGTCCTCGCGGACGGACCGTTCGTCGTACGACCACCTCCGGTTGTCACCCACCGCGAACCGGACCGGCCCGCGCCCGCGCGTCGATGACCGCGAACAGCCCGGGGACGTGCAGCTCCACCCGCGCGTCGGAGCCGTCCAGCCGGCAGCTCGCGATCTCGGCGCCCATCCCGCGCGCGACCCAGCCGGCCCGGCCGCACGCGAACTCCTGGCCCTGCGGCACGTGGGCCGCCGCCGCGAGAGCCGCGAGATCGGCCGCGCCTTCCGCTCTGTGCCGGTTCACCACGGCGGAACCGAGTTGGATTCCGACCCAGAGAACGGTGATCAAGGCGCCCGAGAGCGCAGCCGCCAGCACCGTGGCCGCTCCCCTGTCCCCGGTTATGCCGCCGCCGGTCCTGGCGCTGGCTCCGGTCACGGCGCTGCCGCCGGACGTGCCCCTGCCACCGGACGTGCCGCTGTCCTGGGGCACGGCCGTGCCCCTGGTCATGCCCCTGCGGCTGGTCATGGCGTTGCCTCCGGGCAGGCTTCTGCGGCTGGTCATGGCACTGTCTCCGGGCAGGCCCTTGTCCCCGGTCATGGCAGTCCTCCGGTCATGGCGGCGTCTCCGGTCATGGCGGTCCTCCCGGCTTCGGGGCTCCCGCTCCCGGTTCCAGCACCGCCAGCGCGGTGCTCCTGAGCCAGTCGCCGGGCAGGAAGCCGCCGGGAAACGGCGCGCTGACCTCGACCGTGATCTGGTCGCCGACGATCGACACCGCCAACTTCGCGCCGTGCGGCGCGAGCCGTTCCACGGCTCCGGTCGCCTGCGGCTGGCTGCCGCGGGCGACCAGCCGCGCTGCCTCCACTGCGGCGTCGGTGCACCGCAGTTGGCCGATCACCGCGCACAACCCGCCAACGGCCAGTGCGAACACCACCGCCAGCGCGCAGATCCCGAACGCGGCCTCCACGGTCACCGCGCCGCGGTCGCGGGCCCCGGCGCCGCTGATCGGCGCCGGGGCGATCTCCACGCTCGGCATCAGAACGTTCCCGAGAATCCGCGTTCGAGCAGGGCGGTCACGGCGTTCTTGATCACGTCGCTCTGGACTGCGGCGTAGAGGATTCCGGCCACCGCCGCCGCGGTCAGCGTTCCGAGCGCGTACTCCACAGTGCTCATTCCCCCGTCACCGCGGAGCAGCGCTCTCAGTCGCCGTGGGTTCGAGCGACGCCGGGCGAGCAACGGGCGGAGAACGTTCTGGACAGTCATGTTCACTCCTCAGAAGTTGATGTTGTTCGGGTCTGGTCGGGTCGTCCTGCTGGTGGGCCGCGGGCCCGGCTCGGAATGACGGTCACTGGGCTTCCTTTCCGTGTCGGCGGCATCGGTTCGCATCGGTCGCATCGGCGGCATGGGCGCATCGGCGCATCGGCGCATCGGCGCATCGGCGCATCGGCGCATCGAACGCAGGGTCCACAGTGGATTCACCACTGCACCACCAGCCGGTGGACCATGCCGGCGACCACCGGCGCGACCCCGAGGCACAGGAACGCGGGCAGGAAGCACAGTCCCAGCGGCATCGCGACCCACACGGACGCGCGCTGGGCGCGCTCCTGCGCCCGTGCGTCGGCCGACGACCGGGCGTCCGCCGCGAGCGCCTGCGCCACCTCGGCCAGGCCGGAGCCGCTGCGCGCGGTCCGCCGCGCGGCCCGCGCGAGGTCGGCGGTGTCCGCGTGCCGCAACGCGGGCTCCCAGGCCGACCCCGCGTCCGCGCCCAGCGCGAGCTGGCGAGCGACCTCGTGCAGGACGCGGGCCGGAGCACCGCGGAACTCCGCCGCGACAGCGCGCAGGATCACCGGCACCGGCAGTCCCGCTCGCATGCCAGCGGCGAGCAGGTCCCAGCCCGCGGCCAGCACCAGCGGCTCCGTCCGCTCCGGTCTTCGTCTGACCGGCCGGCGCGACCTCGGGATCGCGGGTTTCCGTGCTCCGCCCGACAGTTCCCGCAGCCGGAAGCGCGCTGTCGGCACCGGCAGCAGCAACACCGCCGTGGCGAGGAGGAACAGCGGGATCATGGCGGCACCGCCCCTTCGGTCAGGCGGAGCGTCCACAGCATTCCGGCGCACAGCAGGGCAACGCCCGTCGCGAGCAGCACCTGACCGGCGAGGTGGCCGGTCAGGAATGCCAACGGCGCGGCGCCCACCGCCTGGCCCAGCAGCAGCCCGAGGGCCGGGAGCCCGGCGAGCATCGCCGCTGTCGCGCGCGGTCCGGCCATCTTCGCTTCCAGGTCGCGGACGAACGCTCCGCGATGCTCCAGATCGCGCCGGACCGCCTCCAGCAGGTCTGCCAGTGCCACGCCGTGCCGCTCCGCGAGCGCCCAGGCGCGTGCCATCCGGCCGAGCGGTTCCCGCAGCGCTGCCGAATCGTGGGCCCGCAGCGCGGAAGCGATGTCCCCGCCGAGCCTGGCGGTCACGGCCATGTCCCGGAACACCCCGGCCACTCCCGGAGCCGCGTCCCGCGCGGCTCCTTCGGCTGCCACCGCGGGGTGCGCTCCGACCCGGAGTTCCGCGACCAGCAACCGGACTCCGGCGGCGAGCTCCGCCGTCCGCTCAGCCCGGTTCCGCTGGTCCCGCCGGGATCGGCGGTAGCCCCGGACGAGCACGCCGAGCGCCAGCGCGCCGATCACCCCGCCGACGCCGGCGACCACCGCCCCGGCCGCCGCTGCGACCGGGTACCAGACGCGGACTCGTCCCAGCAAAGCAACGGATCGGCCCCGGTGCGGGCGAAGCGCCTTCAGCCGGTGCCGGGCCCCGATCACCGGCCAGCACAGCAACGCGGCTGCGAGCAGGAGGAAGGTCAGCACGGCAACGCACCTCCCCGCTCGGAAAGCAGGTTCGCGAGCGCTTCTCCGCCCGGTCCCCATCCGCTGTGGACGGACCACGCCGTCTGGACCTCGACCAGATCGCCGCTGCGCCGCAGCACTCCGATCGCCGCCAGCCGCCGGGCACCCGGCGTGCGCTGGACGTGCAGCACGACCTGCACCGCTGCCGCGAGCTGGCTGTGCAGAGCTGCCCGGGGCAGACCGCCCAGCGCGGCCAGCGCCTCCATCCGGGCCGGGACCTCCTGCGGCGAGTTGGCGTGCAGGGTTCCCCCACCGCCGTCGTGACCGGTGTTCAGCGCAGCCAGCAGCTCGCAGACCTCGGCCCCTCGGACCTCGCCGACGACCAGCCGGTCCGGCCGCATCCGCAGGGCTTGCCGGACCAGGTCGCGGACCTGGATCTCACCGACGCCCTCCACGTTGGGCGGGCGGGTGAGCAGGCGGACGACGTGCGGGTGCGCCGGGTGGAGTTCGCCGGCTTCCTCGACGCAGACGATGCGTTCGGTCGACGGGACCTCGCCCAGCATCGCGGCGAGCATCGTCGTCTTCCCCACACCGGCACCGCCCACGACCAGGAACGCCAGCCGCGCCGCGACGATCGACCGCAACAGCGCGGCGGTCGGCTCGTCGAACGCGCCCTTCCGGCGCAGCGCGTCGATGTCGTGCACCGCTGGCCGGAGAACTCGCAGCGACAGGCACGTGCCCTCGGAAACCGGTGGCAGCACCGCGTGCAGCCGGACCGCTCCGACCGCGCGTGGCAGCCAGGCGTCGACCCACGGTTGCGCGTCGTCGAGCCTGCGGCCGGTGGCCAGCGCGAGCCGTTGGGCGAGGCGGCGCACCGCGTCTTCGTCGGGGAACTCCTCCGGCGCCCGGCGCAGCCCGTCGCCGCGATCGACCCACACCTCGTCCGGCGCCGTGACGAGCACATCGGTGACGGCGGGGTCGCGCAGCAGCGGTTCGAGCACGCCAGCACCCAGGAACTCCCGCTGCACGACGCGGACCCGGTCCAGCACGTCGGCGTCGCCGACCAGCCCGCCCGCGTCCTCCCGGACCGCGGTGGCCACCGCCGACGACGTCAGCGGCGCTCCGCTGCCCGCCAGCCGGTTGCGCACCCGGTCGATCAGCTCGCCGGTCATGACGCACCCACCACAGTGGACTCAAGAGCGCCCAGCACGTCGCGGGCGCTGCGCTCCACCGATCGCCGCTGGTGCGCTCGCATCGAGCAGAAACCGCCCCGGTCGAGCGCTGTCGGCAGGCCGGGCTGGGTGCGCACCGAGGTGAGGACGTCGACACCGACGGCACGGCCGACATCCGCGGGTCGCAGACCGCTCGCCGCCGGACCGCGCACGACCAGCCGCAGCGATCCCGCCGATCGATCCCGCAGCACGGCGGACAGGCGAGCCGCCGCCGCGCAGGCGCGCACCTCGGCGGGCACGACCACGAGGGTTAGATCGGCCTGCCGCAGCCCGGCGACCGCCGGTTCGGACAGGGCTCGCGGCAGGTCGCACACGACCGTCTCGCCCGCTCTGCGGCCCGCCGCGATCACCGCGTGCACGGCCTGCGGCGTGAGCCCGGACGACGGTCCGTCTCGGTCGCACGCCAGCACGGTCATCGCGCCCGAACCGACGCGCCGCCGTGGCAGCGCGTCGTGCAACGCGCTCACCGCGACCCGGCCGCCGCTCACGTCGAGGCCCGACCAGCGCGCTCCTCCGGCGCGCTCGGCACCGACCGCGAGGTCCAGGCCGCCGCCGAACGGATCGCAGTCGACCAGCAGCGACTGCTCGCCGCGGCGCGCCGCGGTCACCGCGACCGCGGTGGCGAGCACGGACGCGCCCGCCCCACCGCAGCCGCCCACGACGGCCAGCACCCGGCCCGATCTCGGGGCGGACCGGTCCACCACCTCGGCGAACAGTTCGATCAGGTGGTCCTCATCGGCCGGCAGCCGGATCTCCAGGTCGGCCCCGATGCGGAACGCCGACCGGTACAGGTCGTCGCTGGGACCGCGAGCGAGTATCAGCACCCCCGGTCTTCTGGGCAGCTGGCTCTCGGCACCCGCTTCGGCGCTGGGCGGGTCGATGACGACCAATGGTGCTGTGCGCCATCGGTCGCCCACCGACAACGCGTCCGGGGCGCGATCCAGTTCGCAACCGGATACCGCTGCCAACCGCAGGACATCTTCGGCCAGCTCGGCGTCGGCGGTGATCAGCAAGGGGGACGTGGACATGGCGAACTCCGATCGGACTCGTGCGCTGGGGAAAGCGACGGCCGCCGGTTTCACCGAACCCGCACCGGGCGGCCTGCTGAAATCCACAGTGGCCGCCCGAGCCAAGCCCGCCAAGGGTCAATTCCCAGAACTGTGGACAACTACCCGGCCTGTGGATAACTCGGCTTTAGGCGCGTTATAACCGGAAAGCAATTCGGGAAAAACATCACCGGAAAGGGGACGACCCCCGCCAGGGGGGAGGGACGGGGGTCGCCAACGGTTCAGCTCCGGGGGGTCGAGCTGAACCCATCCGGCAGAACCGGACTCCCACACTGTATCGCCCCCGTCCCCAGCGACGCGCCCCGTCCATTAGAGGGAACGTCCTTGCACCGTGCTGCCATTTCCGTGGTCATCACCACCCATTTGGGTCAAGAAATGCTTCCCACTCAATGGAATCCCAACCCGGAGAGCAAGCAGGACGTCAAAGCCGCTGCGTCATTGCGGCGACGGCGACCGGCCAGGACGGACTCGTATGCTGTGCGACGTGACAGACCCCGCGAACCACCCGGCAGCCCAGCAGTCTCGCGTGGCCGCGTTCTTCGACCTGGACAAGACGGTCATCGCCAAGTCCAGCACCCTCGCGTTCAGCCGCCCGTTCTTCCAGGAGGGGCTGATCAACCGGCGCGCGGTGCTCAAGAGCGCCTACGCGCAGTTCGTGTTCATGCTGGCCGGCGCCGACGCCGACCAGATGGACCGGATGCGGGCGCACATCACCTCGCTGTGCACCGGGTGGGACGTCGAGCAGGTCAACGCCATCGTCGAGGAGACGCTGCACGACATCGTCGACCCGCTGGTCTACAAAGAGGCCACGCAACTCATCAACGAGCACAAGGAACAGGGCCACGACATCGTCGTGCTCTCCGCTTCCGGGGAGGAAGTGGTCGCCCCGATCGCGAAGCTGCTCGGCGCGACGCACGCCGCCGGGACGCGGATGGTCGTCAGCGAGGGCCGCTACACCGGCGAGGTCGAGTTCTACTGCTCGGCGGAGAACAAGGCCGCCGCCGCCCGCGAGCTGGCCGAGAAGTACGGCTACGACCTCTCGGAATGCCACGCCTATTCGGACTCCGTGACCGACCTTCCGCTGCTGGAGACGGTCGGCCACCCCACCGTCGTCAACCCTGATCGCGGGCTGCGCAAGGAGGCCGTGCAGCGCGGCTGGCCCGCGCTGGCCTTCGACCACCCGGTCTCGCTGCGCGCCCGGATCCCGACTCCGTCCCGCGCCGCCGTGACCGCCGCCGGAGTCGGGATGGGTGCGGTCGCCGCGGCGGGCGCCGCATGGTGGGGGCTGCGCTACTGGCGCCGCCACCGCTGAAAAACCGCAGGTGATCAGCACTGCCACGTAGGTCAGCAACCTCTTGCAGTGACGCCCGTCACGGACTACAAAGGGAAGTGCGGAACCTGAACGGCCAGGGACGTCACGGAGGAGAAGTGGCGTCCACCCCTTAAGGCTCCGTGCGCGAGACCGGAGCACCCACGCGCAGCCGCCGCGGGAGGCTGGTCGTCCACCAGGGTTGCGTACCGGGACGCCGGACGCCGAGCCCGAAAGTTACGACAAGAGTTGCACGCTTGGTAACCCGAGATCTCGCGCGAGGGGCGGCGCCCGCCAACTGGCTTGGCGGGCGCCGCCGTATGTCTCCAGGTCGTGACGGAGCGGTCGCGCAGCGTTGACCAGCGGCGTTGACGTGGGTAGTTTCCCAATTCGACCGATATCGACGTGAACTTCCGACCGGAGGTTGCCGGGCGGACGCCGTCCCTGGAGGCAGAGTGGGCAGGACCAGCCGCCTCGTAGCGGCCACGATCAGCGCAGTCGCCGTCGTCTCCGCGTGCCTGGCCACCACCGGCAGCGCCGTGCCGCCCGATCCCGCCCGCGCGTGGGCGGATGCGACCCTGGACGGGATGACGCTGGAGGAGAAGGTCGGACAGCTGTTCGTCACCTACACCTACGGCCGCTCCGCCGACACCCCGCACCCCCAGAACCGCGAGGAGTTCGGCGTCGACACCCCGGCGCAGGTGGTGCAGAAGTACCACCTCGGCGGCATGATCCACTTCTCCTGGACCGACAGCCTCCACGACCCGAAGCAGATCGCCGAGCACTCCAACGGCCTGCAGAACGCCGCGGTGAACTCGGGCGCGAAGGTGCCGCTGCTGATCTCCACCGACCAGGAGCAGGGCCAGGTCACCCGGATCAAGGAGCCCGCGACCCAGCTGCCCGGCAACATGGCGCTGGGAGCCGGGCGCAGCGCAGAGGACGCGCGCCGCTCGGCGGCGATCACCGGCGAGGAGCTGCGGGCGATGGGCCTGGCCCAGAACTTCGCGCCCAGCGGGGACGTCAACGTGAACCCGGCGAACCCGGTGATCGGAGTTCGCTCGTTCTCCTCCGATCCGGGGCTTGCCGCCGAGTTCAGCGCCGCCCAGGTCCGCGGTTACCAGGAGGACTCCAACGTCGCCGCCGCCGTCAAGCACTTCCCCGGGCACGGCGACACCAACCAGGACAGCCACACCGCGCTGCCGGTGATCGAGCACGACCGCCAGCAGTGGGAGCAGCTGGACGCGCCGCCGTTCCGGGAGGCGATCGCCGCGGGCACGGACGTGGTGATGAGCGCGCACATCGTGGTGCCCAAGCTGGACGACTCGGGTGAGCCGTCGACGCTGTCCCGCAACGTGATCACCGGGATGCTCCGGGAGGAGCTGGGCTACCAGGGCGTCGTCGTCACCGACTCGCTCCAGATGGACGGGGTCCGGCAGATGCACCCGGACGGCGAGATCCCGGTGCTGGCCCTGGAGGCCGGTGTCGACCAGCTGCTGATGCCGCAGAACCTCCAGGTCGGCATCGACGGCGTGCTCAACGCGGTGCGCACCGGCCGGCTGACCGAGCAGCGCATCGACGAGAGCGTGCGGCGGGTGCTGGAGATGAAGGCCCGCCGCGGGGTCGTCGAGAACCCGTTCGTCGACGTGTCCAAGGTGGACGAGATCGTCGGTTCGCCGAAGAACACCGGCGACGCGCAGACGATCACCGACCGCTCCACGACGCTGCTGCGCAACGATGCGAACCTGCTGCCGCTGCGGGAGAAGCAGAAGCGCGTGTTCGTCACCGGAGCCGGCGCCGGTGCGACGAAGTCGCTGGCCGAGCGGATCAGCGCGCGCGGGCCGAAGGCGACCGCGCTGGAGACCGGGCTCAAGCCGACGCCGGAGCAGATCAACCAGGCGGTCGAGCAGTCGAAGGGCAACGACCTCACGGTGGTGCTGACCAACGCAGCGTGGAGCGAGTCCAACGCGTCCCAGCTGGACCTGGTCCGGGCGTTGCAGCAGGCCGGGAAGCCGGTCGTCGCGGTCGCGGTCCGCGATCCCTACGACGCCGCGCACGTCGAGGAAGTGCCGACCTGGCTGACCACCTACTCGGACAAGGCGGTGGCCATGGAGTCGCTGACCAAGGTCCTGTTCGGCGAGTCCGCCCCGGCGGGCAAGCTGCCGGTGCCGGTGCCCGACCCGAAGACGCCCGGCACCGACCGCTATCCGTTCGGACACGGCCTGAGCTGGTGACCGGGATGGACCGCCGCAGCTTCCTGATCACCTCCGCGCTGTCGGCGTCCACGGCCGGGATGGCCGCCAACGCCGCCTGCGCGGCGCCGAAGCCCGAAGGGCTGCGCACCGGCGCCGACGTGCTGGCCGCCGAGAACTGGCAGCGGATCTCGGGCCGCCGGATCGGGGTCGTGACCAACCCGACCGGCGTGCTCTCGTCGCTGGTGCACGTCGTCGACGCCATGCACGCGGGCGGGGACGTCGACATCGCCGCGGTCTTCGGCCCGGAGCACGGGTTCCGCGGCACGTCGCAGGCCGGCGGTTCGGAAGGCGACTACGCCGATCCGCGCACCGGGCTCCCGGTGTACGACACCTACGGCGCGAGCGCCGACAAGATCGCGGAGATGTTCCGCAAGGCCGGGGTCGAGCAGGTCGTGTTCGACATCGCCGACGTCGGCGCCCGCTTCTACACCTACATCTGGACCATGTACGACGCGATGGTGGCCGCTTCGCGGACCGGCGCGTCGTTCCTGGTGCTGGACCGGCCGAACCCGCTCGGCGGCACGCGGGTCGCCGGGCCGACGCTGGACCCGCGGTTCGCGTCGGGCGTGGGCCGCCTGCCGATCGTGCTGCAGCACGGGATGACCGTCGGGGAGCTGGCCAAGCTGTTCGCCGCCGAGCACTTGGGCGCGCCGTTGCAGCTGGACGTGGTGCAGGTGGAGGGCTGGCGCGGACGCGACGCCGACGCCGGGCTGCCGTGGGTTCCGCCGAGCCCGAACATGCCGACCCCGGACACCGCCGCGGTCTACCCGGGAACCGGGTTGTTCGAGGGCACCACCTGGTCGGAGGGCCGGGGCACCACCCGGCCGTTCGAGATCATCGGCGCGCCCGGGGTGGACTGGCGGTGGGCCGAGGACCTCAACGCCGCCGGGCTGGCCGGAGTGCGGTTCCGGGAGACCTACTTCGTGCCCACCTTCTCCAAGCACACCGGCGCGACCTGCGGCGGCGTGCAGATCTACCGGAGCGGGGAGATCGACTCGATCGAGGTCGCGGTCGCCATGCTGGTCACCGCCAGGAGGCAGTACCCGTTCGGCTGGCGGGAGGACCTGATGATCGACAAGTTGTCCGGTTCGGACCGGCTGCGCACGATGGTCGACAGCGGGGCGGACGTGGCCGCGATCGTCGGATCGTGGCAGGAGGAACTCGCGGGCTTCCGCCGCACGCGGGAGCCGTACCTGCTCTACAGCTGAAGGTGGGCCGCATGGGCAAGACGATTCTGGCGATCGCGCTGGTCTCGGTCGCGGCGCTGAGCGCCGGATCGGCGTCGGCCTCCCCCGTGGGCGACGGCCGGTTCGACCGGCCGCGGGACGGCTTCGCCCCGGCCTCGACCGAGCTGCACGACGGCGACCCGTCCGACGCGGGGCTCCGTTCCGGGCCGATCGACGCCGCGCTGGAGCAGATCGAGGCGTGGACGGAGGTGGTCCCGGGCCGCGAGCACCCGATGTACGCGGGCGCGGTGAGCCTGCTGGTGCACAACGGGATCGTCGTCAGCCACGACGCGGTGGGCGACGAGGTCCGCTACGCCGACGGCAACGGCACCGAACTCCCGGCGGACCAGCGCGAGTCCGCCGACCGCGACACGATCTTCGACATCGCCTCGATCAGCAAGCTGTTCACCTCGATCGCCGCGTTGCAGCAGGTCGAGCAGGGCCGGATGCGGCTGGACGCGCCGGTGGCCGAATACCTCCCGGAGTTCGGCGTCAACGGCAAGGACCGGATCACCGTCCAGCAGCTGCTGACGCACACGTCCGGCCTGCAGGCCGAGGTCAAGCTGTGGACGCTGCCGCCGGAGCGGCGGATCCCGGCGGTCATGGAGCTGACCCCGGAGCAGCCGCCGGGCAGCGGCTACACCTACTCCGACCCGAACATGATCACGCTGGGCGTGCTGGTGGAGCGGGTCGCGGGGGCTCCGCTGGACCAGGTGGTGGCCGAGGGGATCACCGAGCCGCTGGACATGGACGACACCGGTTACAACCCGCCCGCGGCGGAGCTGGACCGGATCGCCGCGACCGAGTTCCAGGCCGATCCGCCGCGCGGGATGGTGCGCGGCCAGGTGCACGACGAGAACTCCTGGGCGCTGGGCGGGGTTTCCGGTCACGCCGGGGTCTTCTCCACCGCGAGCGACCTCGCCGTGCTCGGCCAGGCGCTGCTCAACGGGGGCAGCTACGCCGGGGAGCGGATCCTGGACGAGCGCACCGTCGAGCAGATGCTCACCGACTTCAACGGCGCTTACCCCGGCAACTCGCATGGTCTGGGCTTCGAGCTGGACCAGCGCTGGTACATGGCCGGGCTGAGCGGTCCGCGCAGCGCCGGGCACACCGGTTACACCGGCACTTCGCTCGTGCTCGACCCGGCATCCCGGTCGATCGCAGTGCTGCTGACCAACCGCGTGCACCCGTCGCGGAGCTGGGGATCGAACAACCCCGCGCGCCAAGCGCTCGCGCAGGGTCTGGCCGAAGCGATGGCGGTGCGGCCGACGCACGGGTCGAGGTCGTGGTTCGCCCGGGCGGCAGCTCCGGCGACGCTGACCACCGACCCGCTCGGGCCGGTCACCGGGGCCGCGCGGGTGTCCTTCGACGCCTTCGTCGACACGCAGAAGGACTCCGACGGGACCGACGCGCTCACCGTCGAGTTCAGCGGCGACGACGGCGCGACCTGGCGTCCCGTCGAGCTCGTGGCCGAAGGCCCCGGCGCGCCCGTAGGGCCGCAGCCGGCGCTGGCCGGCGCCGGGCACCGGGCGTGGTGGCGGGTGTCGGGTTCGGTGCCCGAGTCCCCGCAGCCGGTGCGGTTGCGCTGGCGCTACGCGCCGGACGCGCAGTACACCGGCCGCGGCGTGAACGTCGACGGGATCTTGGTGGCCGACCGGGCGGGCACGCTGCTCGACGGTGAACGCGAGGCGGACCGGTTGACATCCGAGGGCTGGGTGCCGACCCGCCGCTAGCTCACAGCTCCGGGCTCCAGCGCGCGGTGCCGCCGTCGCGGACGGCGCGACCGAACACGACGTCGGCGAAGTGCCCGCCGAAGCCGAGCGTGTCGGGTTCCAGCAGTTCGGCGACGAGCTCCTGGCGGGAGCGGATCGCCTGCTCGCGGTCGACGTCGATCCGGACCGGCCAGGTCGGTTGGGCGATCTGGACCGCGTTGTGCAGGGCGTCGCCGAGGACGATCAGCCGTCGCTGCTTGGAGGTCACCACGAACGAGGCGTGGCCCGGCGTGTGCCCCGGCGAGAGCCGGACCCGAACACCGGGGAAGACCTCCTCGCCGTCGGCGACCGGGACGACCTGGTGCGCGAGCCGTTCGAGCATCTCGTCGGACACGTCGGCGGCGTGCTGGTCGCGGAGGGTCCACTCGGGCTCGGAGATCAGGTAGCGGGCGCCGGGGAAGACGCCCGGCCGGCAGGCCCAGCCGATGTGGTCGGTGTGCAGGTGGGTGATCGCGACCGACTCGATCTCGTGCGGGCGGCGGCCCAGGCGGGCGAGGTTGTCGATCAGCTCGCCGGCACGCAGCTCGCCGATGATCTCGTTGGACGGATCGTCGGGCTGGTGGCTCGGGCCGTAGCCCGCGTCGATCAGCATCGCGCGGTCGCCGTGCTCGACCAGCAGCGCGCCGATGCTCGCGACCAGGCTGCCGGTCTCGTCGAGGTGTTCGGTCCGCTCCCGCCAGTCCTGCGCGGTGGACTCCGGGAACCACCCGCGCGGCTTGAGCCGCACCGCGCCGTCGGGCACGTAGCTCACCCGCAGGTCGCCGAGCCGGATCGAGCGGATGCCCGCGACCTGGTTCCAGCGCTGCACAACTGCCGTCATCGGTCACTCCTTCGTTCGAACAGCGACGGAAGATTACAACTAGAATCTTTCTAATTGCAACTGTTCGAGTTGCGCTAACCTTGGCGGATGACCGACGCGCGGGAGCTGTGCAGCCTGATCGACGAACTCGCCCACCGCATCGACGAGCACGTCCGCTCCTGCGTGTCCGGCACCGACCTCACCGCGTCCCAGGCCATCGCGCTGCGCGAGCTGGGCGAGCCGCTGACCATGCGCGAGCTCGCCGGGCGCATGCACTGCGCGACCTCGAACGTGACCTTCGTGGTGGACCGGCTGGAGAAGCTCGGGCTGGTCGAACGCCAGCCGCACCCGCAGGACCGGCGGGCCAAGACGCTCGTGCTGACCGCCGACGGCGAGCAGCAGCGGACCGCGCTGATCTCCCGGTTCTCGGTGAACACCCCGCTCGGCGCGCTGGACGAGGACGACCAGCAGGCGCTGTCCCGGCTGCTGCGGCGCGCGCTGTCGGAGTAGCCGAACCGAGCGACAATGGCCGCGGACCACCCGTTTCGACGGAAGGAAGCGCCGTGTCCGCGATTCCGCAAGACCGCGAGGACATCCTGAACAAGCGGGCCTTCGCCCACGTCGCGACCATCGGGCCGCACGGGGAACCGCAGTCGAGCCCGGTGTGGATCGGCTGGGACGGCACCCACCTCAAGTTCAGCCAGACCAAGACCCGGCAGAAGTACCGCAACCTCCAGCGGGAACCGCGGATCGCGATCTCGGTGCACGACCCGGACCAGCCGTACCGCTACGTCGAGGTCCGGGGCCGGGTCGCGCGGGTCGAGGACGACGAGGGCAACGCCTTCATCAACAGCATGGCCAAGAAGTACCTGGACGAGGACGTCTACCCGTGGGACCAGCCCGGCGACGAGCGCATCATCGTCTACGTCGAGCCGGAGCACACGACCAAGCAGTAGCTCAGCCCGCGGGCAGCACGTGCTCGCCGGTGCGGTCCGTGGTGACGCACAGGGAGCAGATCACCGCGTCGTGGGCGAAGCACGCGAGCACGTCGGGGCGCTCGAAGTCCTGCTCGCAGACGTGGCACCGGTAGCTGGTGTCGACCGGCGTTCCGTCCGCGTCGAACCGGGGTTCGGCGATGCCGTCGTCGGTCCGGCGCAGGTAGTAGCGGCCACCGGTCAGCACCGCCATCACCGGTGTGAGCACCGCGGCGATCAGCACGGCCGCGATCGGCGAGTACGGCTGGAGCGCGGAGCCGAAGGCGCCGAAGTACATCGCGATCGAGATCAGCGCCGAGGCCAGGAACGCCACGACCCCGACCGGGTTGACCGCGTGCAGCATGCCGCGCCGGAACTCCGGTTCCCGGGGCGAGATCCCCAGCAGGTACTTGTTGACCAGGATGTCGGTGGCGACCGTGACCACCCAGGCGATGGCGCAGTTGGCGTAGAAGCTGAGCACCCCGTTGAGGAAGGCGAACATGTCCGCCTCCATCAGCACCAGCGCGACCGCCAGGTTCAGCAGCACGAACACGTTCCGGCCCGGGTACCGCCTGGCGATCCGGGTGAACGAGTTGGTCCAGGTCAGCGAACCGGAGTAGGCGTTGGTGACGTTGATCTTGAGCTGGCTGGTCACGACCAGCACCACCGCCAGCGGGATCGCCAGCGCGGCGGGGAGGAACAGCCCGTAAACGCCCATGAACTGCTGCACCGGCTCGGTCGCCGCCGCACCCGCGACGCCCATGATGTAGAAGGCCAGGAACGCTCCGGTGGCCTGCTTGATCGCACCGAAGAACACCCAGCCGGGACCGGCGACGACCACCGAGGTCCACCACGCCCGGCGGTTCTGCGGGGTGCGTGGCGGCATGAAGCGCAGGTAATCGATCTGCTCGCCGATCTGGGCCATCAGCGACAGCGCGACGCCCGCGCCGAGCATCACCGACGCCGCGTTCAGCCCGCCGCCGCCCGCGCCCGCGAAGGCCAGCCACGCCGACACCGAACCAGGGTCGACGACCACGAGGTAGCCGAGCGGGCCGACCATGAGCAGCAGCCACAGCGGTGTCGTCCAGACCTGGAGCTTGCTCAGCGCCTTCATGCCGTAGACGACCAGCGGCACCACGACCAGCGTGGTGATCAGGTAGCCCAGCCAGAGCGGGACGCCGAGCCCGGCTTCGAGGCCCTGCGCCATGATCGCGCCCTCGGTGGCGAAGAAGATGAAGGTGAAGCTGCCGAAGATCACGCTGGTCAGCACCGAGCCGTAGTAGCCGAACCCGGAGCCGCGGGTGATCAGGTCCAGGTCGATGTTGTAGCGGGCGCCGTAGTAGGCCAGCGGGAGGCCGGTGACGAAGATGATCGCCGCCGCGACCAGGATCGCGACCAGCGCGTTGAGGGTGCCGTAGCTGAGCCCGATCCCGGCGCCGATGGAGAAGTCGGCGAGGTAGGCGATGCCGCCGAGCGCGGTCGTCGCCACCACTCCCGGCCGCCAGCGCCGGTAGCCGCGCGGCGCGAAGCGCAGCGTGTAGTCCTCCAGCGTTTCCCGCACGGCCTGCGCTTTCTCGGCAACCTGGGACATCCGACTCTCCTCCCGTCGCGTGCCCGGAGTGTTGGTGACCGTTGTTGCCTGCAAGATCCGTGTTCGTTTCCAGCGCATGACATCGGGGACGGCGGACGGTCGGATGGCGTTGGATCATCGGTATGAACGACATCCGCCGTCTGACAGCCGACGAACTCCTCGCCTCCGCCGAAGAATTCGGCTCCCTGCTCGTGGACACGGTGGACAGCGGCGCGTCCGTGGGCTTCCTCGCGCCGCTCGACCACGCGGCGGCGACGGCGTGGTGGACCGCTGTCGCGCCAGGGGTCGCGGCGGGCGGGACCGTGGTGTGGGCCGCCCGGGTGGACGGCCGGATCGCGGGGACGGTCCAGATCCGGTTCGAGGACAAGGAGAACGGCCGCCACCGCGCCGAGGTGGTCAAGCTGCTCGTGCACCGCGACGCCCGCGGTCGCGGTCTCGGGCGGGAGCTGCTGGCGGTCGCCGAGCGCGGTGCGGTCGAGGCCGGGGTGCGCCTGCTGCTGCTGGACACCGTGACCGGCAGCCCTGCCGACAGCCTGTACCGGTCGGCGGGCTGGACCCCGTTCGGGACCGTGCCCGGGTACGCCGCCGACACCAAGGGCGTGCCGGAGCCGACGACGTTCTTCTACAAAGCTGTTTAGCTCACTGCTCCTGGCGGATCCGGCACCAGTGCTCGGTGGTCCTGGCCATGTCCTGCTGGACGAGTTCGAAGAACCGGCTCATCTCCTCCAGCCGCGCACCGGCCGGGCTGCCGGTCCCGAGCGCTTCGGCGCCGTCCCGGGCCGCCTCCGCCCAGACCCCGACGGACCGCGCCCGCAGCGTCCACGCGCGGTGCCAGACGTCGTCGTCGACGACGTAGCGCTCGCGGCGCCCGGCGGCGTCCCGCTCGCGGCGGACCAGCTCGAACCGTTCGAGCCCGGCCACCGCCTTGGAGACCGACGCCGGGCTCACCCGGAGCCGCCCGGTGAGCTCGGCGGCGGTGAGGCTGCCGCTGTCGGTGGTGAACAGGCAGACCAGCACCCTCGACATCATCCGCGGGAAGCCGGTCCGGACGAGCATCTCGGTGAACCGCTCCTCGAAGTCGCGCACCTGGCCGCCGCCCGGCTCGTCCGGTGTCCTGGCCGGGCGGCGGCGGGCGCGCTGCGCGGTGGTCTCGTGCGCCCGGTCGGCCCGGTAGCGTCCCGGGCCGCCGTTGCGGAGCACCTCGCGGCTGACAGTCGATGTCGGACGCTGGAGCCTGCGGGCGATCTCGGCGTAGCCGAGCCCTTCCGCCAGCCCCGCCGCGATGTGCTCGCGGTCCTCGTAGCTCAGGCGGCCTCC
This sequence comes from Saccharopolyspora taberi, assembly GCF_039534165.1. NCBI lineage: Bacteria > Bacillati > Actinomycetota > Actinomycetes > Pseudonocardiales > Pseudonocardiaceae > Saccharopolyspora > Saccharopolyspora taberi. The sequence continues at coordinate 149,869 of NZ_BAAAUX010000013.1, forward strand.
CGGCATCCCGGCTCCTTTTCTGTCGCCCTCCTCTGACGCCAGTGTGCCCGCACCTAGTCCCAGAGCTCGGTCCGGTGGGCGCCGACCGACGCGCTGATGCGGTCGACCGCTTCGGCGGCCGGCATCGGGTCGAGCTTGCGACCGTCCCGCAGGCGCAGCGCGACCTGACCAGCGGCGGCTTCCTTCGCGCCGATCACCGCCTGGTACGGCACGAGCCGGGCGTCCCGGACGCGCGCGCCCAGGCTTCCACGTTCCGGCCGGGCGATCTCGGCGCGCAGTCCGCGCTCCGCGCAGCGCCGGACGAGGGCGTCGGCCTGCGGCAGTTCACCTTCGGAGACGGGAAGTGCGACGAGCTGGGTCGGCGCGAGCCAAGCGGGGAAGGCGCCGCCGTGCCGCTCGACGAGGTGGGCGACGGCGCGTTCGACGCTGCCGATGATGCTGCGGTGCACCATGACCGGCCGGTGCCTGGCGCCGTCGGGACCGATGTAGTGCAGGTCGAACCGGGACGGCTGGTGGAAGTCGACCTGGATGGTGGACAGGGTCGACTCCCGGCCCGCGCTGTCGGCGATCTGGACGTCGATCTTGGGGCCGTAGAAGGCCGCTTCTCCTTCCACCGCTTCGTGATCCACCCCGTCGAGGACTTCGGCGAGCAGGTCCGCCGAGCGCCGCCACAACTCCGGATCGGCGACGTACTTCCCGCCCGGTCCCGGAAGCGAGAGCCGGTAGCGGGCGGCTTCGATGCCGAGGGCGGCGTAGGCGTCGCGGATGAGTTCCAGCGCTCCCCTGGCTTCGGCCGCGACCTGGTCGAGGGTGCAGAAGATGTGCGCGTCGTTGAGCTGGATCGCACGCACGCGGGTCAAACCACCGAGCACGCCTGACAACTCCGAGCGGTACATGCCGCCGAGTTCTGCCATGCGCAGCGGGGGTTCGCGGTAGCTGTGCGAGCGGGAGCGGTAGATCAGCGCGTGGTGCGGGCACAGGCTCGGGCGCAGGACGAGCTGTTCACCGCCGAGATCCATCGGCGGGAACATGTCCTCGCTGTAGTGCGACCAGTGGCCCGAGATCTCGTACAGCTCGCGCTTGCCCAGCACGGGCGAGTGCACGTGCCGGTAGCCGGCGCGGAGTTCCGCGCCGCGGATGTACTCCTCCAGGGCGTGCCGCACTACCGCGCCGTCGGGAAGCCAGTACGGCAGGCCGGCGCCGATCAGCGGATCGGTGTCGAACAGGTCGAGTTCGCGGCCGAGTTTGCGGTGGTCGTGCACGGTGGTCTCCTCACTGGAGCGAGCGACCGCGCGACGAAGCCCCGGGGCACTCGCCCCGGGGCTTCGGACTAGGACAGCTGTCAGCGCGCCGGGACGTCCTCCGGCGTCGTAGTCACGGCAGCGCGCTGCATGCGCTCCACGGTAGCCGTTCGGCGGGCAGAATTGGTCCCATGCCGGACAACTACGGTGAAGCAGGGGCAACCATCGCCATCGTCGGAGCCGGACTGGGTGGCCTGGCCCTCGCCCGGGTGCTGCACATGAACGCCATCGACGCCGTGGTGTACGAACGCGAATCGTCGCGCCATGTGCGCGGTCAGGGCGGCATGCTCGACATCCACTCGGGACAGCGGGCGCTGCGCGAGGCCGGTCTGATCGGCCAGTTCTACGCGATCGCCCGTGGTGAAGGCCAGGACATGCGGCTTCTCGAGCCGGACGGCACCCTGCTGCTCCAAGAGGACACGCCCGACGACGCGCCGCTTGAGCGTCCCGAGGTGGACCGTGCCGATCTGCGCGACCTGCTGCTTGACTCCCTTCCCGAACACGCGGTGCGCTGGGGGCACGCGTTCGAATCCGCCGACAACGGCGTGCTGCATTTCGCCGACGGCAGCAGTGCGACGTACGACCTGCTGGTCGGAGCTGACGGCGCGAACTCCCGGGTCCGCGCACTGCTCACCGACGCTCGACCAGCGCACATCGGACAAAACATCGTCGAGCTCTGCATTTCCGACATCGACCGCACCTACCCGGACCTCGCGGCGATGGTCGGGCGCGGCAACTTCTGGGTGCTCGGCGACGGACGATCCCTGGCGGCGCAGCGCAACGGCGACGGCCGCGTACGCATCGGCCTGAACTTCTACAACACCGCCGAGGACTGGTTTGCCACCAGCGGGATCCCGTTCGACGATCCGGCCGCCGCGCGGGCGCGGCTGGTCGAGGAGTTCACCGGCTGGGACCCCCGGTTCACCGCGCTGATCGAAGCCAGCGACGACACGATCGTGCCGCGGTCGCTCACCACTCTCCCCGTCGGCCTGACCTGGCCGTCGACGCCAGGCGTCACGCTGCTCGGCGATGCCGCGCACCTGATGCCACCGGTGGGGGAAGGTGCCAACATGGCGCTGCTCGACGGCGCCCTGCTCGGCCTCGCGCTGGCCGCGCACCCGGACGACTTTCCCGCCGCCGTCGAAGAGTACGAACGCGAGATGTTCGAACGCACCGGCGCTGCCGCCCGGATGTCCGCGGACCTGCACGAACTGCTGATGTCGCCGGACGCCAGCCGGAGGCTGCTCGCGTTCTTCCAACCTGGCTGAACGTGATCGACACGTTCAGTTGCTCTCCGGGCCGGGCAGGTGCGGCCCGATGTATCCGATGTGGACGCACCCGGTCGCGCCCCGGCTGTCGTCGAAGTAGTGCAGCCTCGGCGCGACCCCGCCGCCGCGGTCGATCTTCACGTGCGCGCCGAAGAACTCCCAGCCCGACGGGTGCACCTCCGGCGGCACCGGAAACGTCCGCGCGTTGCGGAAGCGCGGCGTGTTGACCACCAGCTCGCTCTCCCCGGACGCCACCAGGCTCGGGCTCAGCCCGCGCGACCCGCCGAACTCCCGCACGTAGTGGGAAAAACCGCGCAGCCAGGGCGCACTTCCGTCCCCGCAACGGCGGGCCAGCGCGTACTCCGACAGCAGCTCCAGCACACCCCAGCACCTCCGCAGCCACAGCCCCGACCGCTGGTGCCCGTCCAGCTCCCCGGCCGCCGCCACCTGCGGCCCCAGCCGCAGCCCCGCCAGCTCCCGCTCCGCGGTCGCCAGCAGCTCCGCGAACGACCCGAACGCCACCACCTCCGGCTCCGCCTCCGGTGGCGGCTCCGCCTCCGGCCCGGGCTCCGCCCGGTCGTCGGCGCGGTCGAGCTCCTCGGCGTAGAGCTCCGCTTCCAGCTCCGCCTCGCGCGCTTCGCGCCACGCCTCGGCGACCACGCCGTTGCGCAGCGCGGACTCCGCGCTGTCGCGCTCCCGCCGCAACCGCCCGACCAGCTCGGCGAGGCGGAGCCGGGAGCGCCGGGCGCGGGCGATTCCGGCGGTCAGCTCGTCGAGTTCGGCGCGTCGCCGGGAGACCCGCTCCGCGGCGTCCTCGGCTTCGTGCCGGGCGGTTCTGGCCTGCTCGGTGACGGAGTCGAGGCGCTGTCGCAGGATGCGCTTGCCAGCGTCGTCGGGTGCGGGCAGCCAGCGGATGCCGGGCGTCGTGGGCACGATCCGCACGTCATGCATCGGGTCGTCGAGCAGAGCTCGCCATTCCCGCGCGGTGGCGGGGATCTTGCCGCCCGGGCGCCACGAGCTCACCCGGATCACGGTGTCGACGATCTGCCGCCAGAGGCCGGGCCGGTCGAGCCGGTCGGCGTCGGCGGTGATGTCGTCGAGGTGCCCGGCCCACCAGGGAGGCAGGTAGAGGCGGACCGCGCGGTGCGGGACCTGGCGGTCGGCGGGCAACAGCGCGTTGAGCCGTTCCCGGGCGGAGTCGTCGATCGGCAGCAGCCCGCACATGCCCCGGGTGGCGTTGCGGAAGCGCAGCATCTCCTGGCCGATCCGGGTGCCGTTGTGGACGAGCACCGGGGTGTCCCGGGCACCGCCGTTGAAGGTGCGCTCCAGGAACCCGACGTCGTCGAGCCCGACCAGCGGGTTCTGCTGGGTCAGCGAGTACGCCGAACTCGGGTCCTTGAGGCCGTGGTCGAGCAGTCCCAGTCTTTCCACCGGGTTGCGCTGGTCGCGGATCGACCACGGGCGGCGAGCCTCGGCGTGGACCCAGAACGCGACCTCGCCGTCCGTCGCGGTCGCGCTGACCCCGAGCATCGCGCGGACCGCCGAGGAGCCCTTCCCCCAGGACATCCGCCAGCGGAGCGCGGCGCCGTCCCGGCCGCCGTCGATCAGCCGCAGCGCGCCGGACTCGTGCAGGCCGACCAGGACGCGCTCGTGGTCGCGCAGGGACGGCGCGGCGTGGCCCGCGGCGCAGAACGACGTCGTGGGCAGCGGTTCGGGCGTCACAGCGCGGGCCCCACGTATCCGACGTGCACGACGCCGCCCTCGCGGAGGTAGTGCAGGACGTACCGCCCGCTGTGGTCCAGCAGGACGTGGTCCGGGAAGAACTCCCAGCGGTCCGGGGAGGTCCGGAACGTCAGCGCCGGGTCCGGGCCGGGCGCGGTGCCCCTCAGCAGGGGCGGGATCGCGTCCGGGTCGCCGAGCAGGTCCACCAGCCGCAGGCAGCGCCGCCGCCGCTCCGCGTCGAGCCGGTCGACCTCCTCCCGGACCCCCGGTCCGAACCGGACTTCCGCCGGTGCCGCGGCCGTCGGGCTGCCGCCCTCCTCCCGCCGCCGCAGCTCCGCCGCGCGGGCCCGCACAAGCCGCTGCGCGGCGTGCTTCCGGCGCATCGCCGCGCCCAGCGAGGTCCGCGCCAGCGCTTCCCTCGCCTCGTCGCGCTCCGCGCGGAGGCGCAGGGCGCCGCGGGCGAGGTTGCGACGCGAGCGCGTGAGGTCCGCGAGTTCGGCACGTGCTTGTTCGAGTTCGCGATCCAGTTCGGTTGCGGTGTTCGCGCGCTGCGACCGCACGTTGCGCAGCTCGGCGACGCTGTCGCCCGCGCCCTGGATGCGCTGGCGCAGCTCGGCCTTGTCGACGTCGTCCCGGAGCGGGTACCAGCCGGAGGCGCCTGCGACGCGTTCGTCGTTGCACGGCTCGTCGAACAGCGCTTGCCACTGCTCGTCGTCGGAGGGCGTCGAGTCCCGCCAGCGGGCAGCGCGCAGCGCCGAGTCGGCGAGGTCTCGCCAGGCGGGCTCGTCGAGCTCGCCGACGCAGACGTCCGGCATCCGGCCGGCCCAGCAGCTCGGCAGCACCAGACGCGCGCCGCGCTCGGGGATCCGCAGGTCCGGGGGCACCAGGGCGTCGAGCTTCGCAGCCGCCTCGTCGTCGAGTCCGAGCACCGCCGCCGCGCCGAGCGTGGTCGTGCGGAACGTCTGCGCCCAGACCGGATCGGGTTCACCCACATGTCGCAACAACACGGGTATCCGGGCGATGCGGTCGCGGAGCACGGCGACGACCCGGTCGAGCGGTTCGGAGCCGCTGATCAGGGTCGATCCGGTGGCGGGCAGTGCGCTGGCGGAGTCGAGCAGCACCTGCTGACCGAGCCCGACCCGGACCAGCGGCGAGGGTTCCGGCCAGCCCCAGCCGAGGTCGCAGCGCGCGGCGAAGGAGACGCCGACCGCGTCGTGCCGGTCCGGGAGGTCGGTCAGCGCGAGCACCGCGTGCACCGGTTCGCCGTCGCGCGACCAGGTCATCCGCCACCGGCGCAGTCCCGGCAGGCTTCCCCGGTCGAACAGCCGCAGCGCCCCGGCCTCGTGCTGCCGCACCAGGAACTCCTCGTGCTCCAGCACCGAGCGCGGCGACCACCCCACCGCCGGGAACACCGCTGGCGGGACGGCCCCGGGTGGGACGGTTTCGGGCGGCTGGTCGCGGTCCGTGTCAAGCTCCCGGGCGCCACTCATCATTTCGAGCGTAGTCGCCAAAGTGTGCAACCCTGGAGTAGCCGTGTTCCGTCTTGCACGACCTTCACGAGCCGCGATACCCACCCGTGACCGTCGCACAGCGGATGCGGATTGACCTGCACATATATCGGTTAGTAAGTTTCCCACATGGCAACCGACGAGAACCTCCCAGAGCCCGGGGACGCCAGCCCGCTGATCCGGATCCGCTCCCTGCTCCCGGGGCTGGCCCGGGCCGAGCAGCGGGTGGCCAACATCGTGCTGGCCGATCCGGCGTCGGTCGCCCGCCGGAGCATCACCGAGGTCGCCGAGGCGGCAGGCACCAGCGAGACCACCGTGACCCGCTTCTGCAAGGCGATCGGGGTCGGCGGCTACCCGGACCTGCGCATCGCGCTGGCGGCCGACACCGCGCGGACCTCCAGCCGGGACCGGGACCTCGGCAGCGACATCGGCCCGGACGACGACATCGGCAAGATCATCGAGAAGGTCTCCTACGCCGACGCCAAGGCGGTCGAGGAGACCGCCGACCAGCTCGACTCGGAGATCCTGCGGCGGCTGGTCGACGCCGTCGCGCAGGCCCGCCGGATCGACGTCTACGGCGTCGGCGCCAGCGCCTTCGTCGCGCTGGACCTGCAGCAGAAGCTGCACCGGATCGGGCTGACCTGCTTCGCCTGGTCGGACACGCACAACGCGCTGACCTCCGCCGCGGTGCTGCGCCCCGGCGACGTCGCCGTCGGCATCTCGCACACCGGCGCCACCACCGAGACCGTGGAGGCGTTGCAGGTGGCGGGCAAGCGCGGTGCGACCACGGCCGCGCTGACCAACTTCGCCCGCTCGCCCATCACCGAGGTCGCCGACCACGTGCTGACCACCGCGGTCCGCGAGACCACCTACCGGTCGGGCGCGATGGCCAGCCGGATCGGCCAGCTCACCGTGATCGACTGCCTGTTCATCGGGGTCGCGCAGCGCCACCTCGACCAGACCAAGTCCGCGCTGGAGGCGACCTACGAGGCGGTCGGCGGGCACCGGCTGGGCTCGCGGCCGGACCGCAGGCGCTCCGGCAAGGAGGGGGCATGAGCACCGAGAGCGCCAACGGCGCGCAACCTGGTGCGACCGACGCGGTCCGGGTGGACGCGCCGACCGAGCGCACCAATCCCAGGACCGCCGACATCGACCTGCTGCCGACGCTGGACATCCTGCACGTGCTCAACACCGAGGACCGCACGGTCCCGGAGGCCGTCGGCCGGGTGCTGCCGGAGCTGGCGAAGGCGGTGGACATGGCGGTGTCGGCGCTGCGGTCGGGAGGCCGGGTGCACTACGTCGGCGCGGGCACCTCCGGCAGGCTCGCCGTGCTCGACGCAGCCGAGCTGATCCCGACCTACAACGTGCCGCCGACCTGGTTCGTCGCGCACCAGGCGGGCGGGGCGAGCGCGTTCCAGCGGGCGGTGGAGAACGCCGAGGACGACGCCGAGGCGGGAGCCGCGGCGATCGAGGAGCACGCGAGCGGAGCGGACTTCGTGCTCGGGCTGGCGGCCTCCGGCCGGACCCCGTTCGTGCTGGGCGCGCTGGCCGCCGCGCAGCGGCTGGGCGCGGGGACCGGGCTGGTCTCGGCGAACCCGGAGGCGGCGCGCAGCGCGCCGGCCGACGTGGTGATCGCGGTGGACACCGGACCGGAGCCGATCACCGGATCGACCAGGATGAAGGCGGGCACAGCGCAGAAGCTGGTGCTGACGTCGTTCTCGACGGCGGTGATGGTCAAGCTCGGGCGGACCTACTCGAACCTGATGGTCAGCATGCTCGCGACCAACGCGAAGCTGCGCGGGCGCACGATCAGCATCCTGCGGGAGGCGACCAACGAGCCCGACGAGGTGTGCGAGGCGGCGCTGACCGCGGCCGACGGCGATCTCAAGACCGCGCTCGTGCACCTGCTGGCGGGGGTCGGCGTGGAGCGCGCGGCAGCCGCGCTCGCGGTGTCGGACGGGCACGTCAGGGAGGCTTTGCGCTCCTTGGAGCACTGATGACGTGCTTAAGATGATCGGGTGAGTCGAACTTTCGTTCTCGTGCACGGGTCCAACAGCAACTCGTTCGGATGGGCGGCGCTGCAACGCGAACTGACCCTTCGCGGCCACCGGGTGGTGGCGGTGGACCTGCCGGGACACGGCTTCGGCGCGACGTTCCCGGTCTCCTACCAGGCGCCGCAGGATCCGACCGGGCTCGCCGGGTCGCCGTCCGGGATGGCCCGGGTCACCGCGGCCGAGGCGGTCGAGCACGTGATCGGCGTGGTCCGCCGGGCGGCCGAGCTGGGGCCGGTGACGCTGGTCGGCCACAGCCGCGGCGGCGTCACCGTCACCGGGGTGGCCAACGAGGTCCCCGAGCTGCTGCACCGGATCGTCTACATCTCGGCCTGGTGCTGCGTCGACCTGCCGCTGCCCGAGTACCTGGCGGCGCCGGAGAACGCGTCCAGCGTGCTGCACTCGACCGGCGGCGCGTTGGTGGCCGAGCCCGCCGCGCTCGGCGCCCTCAGGTTGAACTGGCGCACCGCCGATCCCGACCTGCTCGCGACGCTGAAGACCGCGATGCTGGCCGAGGGCACCGACGACGAGTTCCGGGCGTTCCTCAACACGCTGGAACCGGACGAGGGCCTGGACGTCGGTGACGCGCAGGCGAAAGCCGAGACGTGGGGCCGGGTTCGGCGCACCTACGTCCGCCTCACCGGGGACCGCTCCCTGCCGATCGAGCTGCAGGACCGGTTCATCGAGGAGGCCGACGCGCTGACGCCGGACAACCCGTTCGACGTGCACTCGCTGGACAGCAGCCACGTGGGGTTCCTGATCCACCCGGAGCAGGCCGCCGACGTCCTGGCGGGGCTGGATTGACGGTTTTCCGGGCAGTTCTGGGAAAATCGCGTTCACTGCACTGTCCGGGTGATTCGCGCGAGATGTTCGCGAACCCCATCCGGGGGACTTGACGCGGTTGTAATCTTCACTGGTGGTCATCGCTGGTCATGGCCGTGGAGGGGGCACGTTGACTACGGGGATGGAAGGCTTCGCCGCGCAGGCCGGGG